>JALZWN010000246.1 GCA_023300235.1 Mariniblastus sp. | reverse complement strand
TCTAACAAAGCAAAGATTTAAGAAGGCAAGGGAGGCATGTACTAAAGACCCAGCCCCCCTCTCTCGCCCCCCTTCTACTTCAACGCCCCCATGTCCAGCCTGCGTCGCCCCAGATTCACCGCCTCGAAGGCTGGGGCGCAAGTTTTGAGGAACTTAACCAGCTGTGAGGTGGAGATGCCGAGCTGTTTCGCGGTCGCGGCCACGTCGAATTGCTGATCCCAGATAAAGTCCAGAGCCTCGGCCAGTATCGCGGCATAGTCAAAATGCTTGGCGTTAACCTGAAGTTTGCCTTGCCGGGTGCGTGACCGCCAGAGCGTACTGGCGGCTGGCCTGGACGTCCGAACCGCCAGCGCCAGGTTGACCCTCAAACGGCCAATGGCGACTTCTTGATTGGCCTTTTGGCTGCGTTTTTCCGACGCTTGGCCGATAACTCCCGTGGGCTCGTGCTTGGCGACGATCGCGGTTTCGACTTTGTTTCGGTGCTGTCCGCCGGGGCCGCTGCCGCGAGTGCGAGTGACCTGGCAATGGGCAAGGAGTTCTTCGGCTGGCAAGTCACAGGGGTGCGGCGGTTGGGTATCAGGGGCGGTTACCATGTTTTTGCGGCTTTTTTGTGACTCGGCTTGGAGCTAAGAGGAACGTAATCAGATAGAATGGGGCGACGGCCGTTTTGCATCGCGACCACTTACCATCTCGTCAGACTTTTTATTTTACCATGGCACTCAAGAAAATTGGTCCCTACGAACTAGACGGTGTTTTAGGACGTGGCGGCATGGGGACCGTATATCGGGGAATTCATTCCGAATCTGGGGCGAAGCATGCGATCAAGGTGCTGGCGCCTCGGTTCGCGGAAGACCATCATTTCCGCGGCCGCTTTGAGGCCGAAATCAAAGCTTTGTTGAAACTGAATCACGAAAACATCGTTAGCTTGTTGAGCTACGGTCAGGACGATGGTCAGCTGTTTTTCGCGATGGAATTGGTCAACGGTCAAAGTTTGTTTCAGCTGCACAGGTCTGGTCACAAATTTAATTGGCGGCAGGTTTTAAACATTGCTCGAGATTGCGCCCGCGGCTTGCGGCACGCTCACGATCGCGGCATTATTCACCGCGATCTCAAGCCGGGCAACTTGATGATGGCAAACGCGACCGACGATATGCCAACGCAAGTCAAGCTGACCGACTTCGGTATCGCCAAACGTTTTGGTAGCTCGCAGAACACGGGAACCAACATCTTAGGCACGATGGATTTCATGAGCCCCGAGCAGGCCAAGGGCGAACCCGTCACCGCGCGGAGCGATTTGTATAGCTTGGGGGCGGTGTTGTTTACGCTGTTGGCGGGTCGACCGCCGTTCAGTGGTAACAGTGTTGAAGAGTCCTTGCGGAATTTGACAAACGTTCCGGCGCCCAGTGTCAACGGAATTAACCCAGCGATTCCCAATCCCATCGACGGCTTGGTGAGCAAGTTGATGGCAAAGAAAGTTGAAGATCGGATTCCGACCGCACTGGCGTTGTTGCATAAAATTGCGGATATCGAAAACGAACTCCGTGACGATGCGTCGGCTCAAACCTTTCATGGAGAACCCAGCTCTCAAAAAACGAAGGTCATCACAGAGGATCAATCTCCGGGGATGGCGACCAAGGTCGAGCGTGACCAGCCGGCGCCCAACCGAACCAGCAACGATGAATCAGAAACCAAAGGGGTCGTTCACGGTCCAACCTTTGAACACAGAGACGAATTGGAACTGGCCCCCGTCGATACGGCCGGGCCGGCAGAAGCGAAGGACTACTACAATCAAGTCACCGAAACGCTTCGGCGCCAGCATTCGGAAGTTGATAAGGTTGGTGAGAACCGAAGTAAGGGCCTGCTGCCGCTGGTATTGGCTCTGACGGGGGTGATCGCGTTGGGAGTCTACGGTTGGATTCGTTCCACCACGCCGCCCGCGCCAGAACAGTTATTCGCCAAAATTGAAATCAGCAGCGACCAACCAGAGAAGGTCGTCGATGAAATTGGTTTGTTTTTGGAGCACTATCCGGACGACCCACGAGCCCAAAGCTTGACTGAGTTGCAAAGTGCTGGGGTTGCGATCCGAGAGTACAAATCTTTGAAAAACACGTTAACCGTGCGGGCTCGATCTCCCAAAGGCTTGACCGATGTCGAGCAAAAGTTTCTAGAACTGGCAAAGCTTGCCAAGGATGATCCTAAGCTGGCAGGTGAAAAAATGGATGCTTTCGCGTTGGTCAACGAGCCCATTGCTTTGGACGAACAAGACCAGCGTTGTGTCCGCGCGGCAAAGGGATACAGCTTGAAACTGAACCACGAGTTGAGAGCGAAAGCTCAGTCGCAATTGGGCCGGATTCGAAACGCATTTACCAAAGCCTGCGAAATGGAAAACCCAGCCGAAGCGCTCAAGGTCTGTCAGTCGCTGTTAGAACTTTATGCCGACACGGACTTCAGCTCGCTAGACAATCCGAAGCAAGGAGCCGAGGCGTTGGGGCTTGTAAAGGCAACGGCGATTGAACTGGAAAATCAAATGAAGCGGCAGCAGTTGGAAGCCGATCAGAAAAGGGAGCGGGAAGCCGAAGCAAAGGCCGCGCCCGAAGCGGAGACGCAAGGCGGAGATGCGACTGCCGATGAAACACCATAACGCAACCGGAGCGATCGACCGCGATCGCTCAAACGGATCATCGACAGACAACATCGATGTTGCCGTCGCTGGACTGCGGCGGATTTGAGCGGGGGCTAAAACTAGCGTCCGAAAATTGGCGGCAGGAATTTAGCGCCGAAATCTAGCGGCCAAAATTGGCGCTCACTCCAATGCTTCGCAACAAAGTAAAAAGAGCGTCGCTCAAAAGATTGCGGGACAGGCCTTTAAGAGCGTTGCAGGTAGTTCCGCACAGACGCTTTGGTCGCAAAATCTTCATGTTGCGACTCAAGAAGTGCCAGTTCGGCGTCGAGCCAAACAGCTAGATCCTCCAGCGAGCCGATGGCTGGTTTCTGCTTTTCCGGGGTGGGCGTTGGGTTTTCAGTTGTTGACATCGGTTTCCCTCCAGGTGGCAAGTTTTGTTGAGATTCAAGCGAATCGCTTAGAGTCTCAAACGCCAGCAAACTCAGATCTTTTTCCCGTCAACAATAGGACAGGGCAACAGTTTCAAAGTTCGCAAAAATTGTCGTCATGAACCGGCCTGCCGATCAGAATCTGGATCTGAAAAAGGCAGTCTGCTGGTTTGTGGTCTTGGTCTCCGTTTTACTTATCTGCAAACTCAGTGCCGATTGTAGCCGGAACCGCATTGATTAGGTCGTAAGCTCCTGCATCGCAGGCATTTAGTAAGAAATTACGATTTCGAACATTGTTAGGTTTCTATCGGTTTGTGTGGCGAAAAGGACTCTACGTGTATCGTTTTGGCAGCTCTTGTTGCGATTTGACGTCAGAATTGCAGGGATTTTTTGTAGCTTCAATTGCTAGGGGCTTTAATTACTATCGGTGCTTCGCGTTGCGGAAGTTGGGGGAATTTTCTTGGCCGGAGAACTCCAGCAGACTTTGGGAAACCCGAAGTGGCATTCACTTTTTAGCGGTAAAAACCACCAAATTAGGCTGCTGACTTGCCCTGGCGAGTCCCAATGGAAATTCCATTTGGCTTGACTTTGCTAACTTACCGAGTCTAATCCTTGGTACGTTTATACGGCCTCACTCCCACAAATTAACACTCATCAAAAATTCACTTTGAAATCCTTTAGGAGAGACCCATGAAGAAGATTTTAGTAGCCGCAGCAGCGGCAATGGTTGCATTTGCTGCCGGTAATGCAAATGCTCAGTGCATCGGTTGCCAGCAGAACGCTCAGCCAGTATTCAGTGCACCTGTTCAAAGCTACGCAGCACCTGTTCAAAGCTACGCGGCTCCTGTTCAAAGCTACGCAGCGCCTGTTCAAAGCTACGCGGCTCCTGTTCAAAGCTACGCAGCACCTGTTCAAAGCTACGCGGCTCCTGTTCAAAGCTACGCAGCACCTGTTCAAAGCTACGCAGCGCCTGTGCAAAACTTTGCTCCAGTACAAAGTTACTCAGCTCCTGTTCAGAGCTACCCAATGGCTGCACCTAGCAACTGTGGTTGCAATGGTGGTGGCATGATTGGTCAGCCGGTTTACGGCGGAACGATTACTAGTGGAACTGTCGTCAACGGCGGCATGGTTGAAGGCAACATCATCAGCAGCGAGCCAGTGATGGCTGCTCCAATGGAAACAGCTCCAATGGAAGCTGCTCCAATGGAAGCGACTGCTGAGCCTGCCGCACTAGATTCTGCAGCGCCACCGGTTCCAGCTGTAAGCTCACCTGAGCCAGAAGCAGACGGAACATAATTCAGTAACACCAACTGAACCAAATCAACGTCAAGCAAATTTTGCTTGGCGTTTTTTTATGCGCCAATTTATGCGCCAGTAAAGGCTAACGTTCGTCCAAGACCGGCTACGCCGACTCCAGCAATGATCGTAATTTGCTCAGGCGATCGTCGACTTGTTGAGCCACCGCAGGAGCGAGAGTTTCGCTGCCAAACCGAACGGCGTTGAATCGGTTTGTGATCTCATAGATTGTTGACTGGATAAAGTCATTCTCTGGGTGTTGCGAGAACGAGGACGCCACTTCGCCGGCAAACTCCAAATGGCTCTGATTGGGGCGTCGCTGGAACGCTTGTGTCGCAAGGATCTTTTCGAGTGATTGGTAAAACTTGACGGCATGAGGATTGTCATCTCCCATCACCCACTGGGCCAGTTGAGTCGAAAACAGCGAAACGGCGCCAGCGACCATGCGGCGAATGAGGCCTGTTTTATGGGGCTTCGAGCCGCTGGTGCGACGTTTCAAAATCTGACGTAGCAAAACGATCATCACCGCGAAGCCGATCACGCTGGCCATGGCAAGTTTGATCCAAGGTTGTCGCGACATCGATTCGGCTGATTGTAGGCGCTGGTCCCAGAGTTCTAAGTCCATACTTTGCACCCAGCTATGCACCGGTGAATCGCCCACGGGCAGGCTGTCGTCGGCGTCTCGTCCGAGTACATAGTCCTGCCAGACCGAACGCGCCAATCCGATGGCTTCGTCAGTGCTGTCCAGTTCAGCAGCGCTGACTGCTGGTGTAGATTCCACAATCATCCAAGCCCCCCCCGGGCCCGCAGCACCGGCGTTGACCATTTCTTCGGAGCAGTCTTCGGGCCGCAAGTAGGCTTCGACCCAAGCATGCGCGTGTGAGGCGCGGACGACAAAGCTGTCGGTGAGTGAATTGAATTCGCCGCCGTGATAGCCAACGACCAGTCGCGCGGGAATGTTTTGTTGGCGAAGCATGAGCGTCGTCGCGGCGGCAAACTGTTCGCAGTGCCCCGAGCGATGGTTGCGAACAAAGTCTTCCACCGGATCCAATTTTTCGTTGCGACGGACGTTAGTGTAGTCCAGCGTGTATTTGAAACCTCCAGTCCTTAAGAAAAAATCTTCAAGGGCTTGAAGAAACTTAATTCGTCCGCCTTCGGTTTCTTCAACTTTCGCTGCGATCTGATCTGAAATCGCCGCCAGGCTCCGGTAGCGTTCTGAATCAACTTGAGTAAGCCAATCATGCTGGGGTGGGTCCGCCGACATCGGTTGCTGCGTCCAACGTGCTTGGTTGGAGACGTACGGCCAAGAGCGATAAAAACGCGATGCTTTATCGACATACGTTGCCGTTTGATACTCGAACGGAATAACTTCGATCGATTCATTCAGCCGTTTACGCGTCAGTCCGGAGATCTCATGACAGAACGAAATTTTGGTCGAGGGGCGCCACGACGCTGCTTGTTTTTTTTTGAAAACTGGGTACACGTCGTACAGAAGTGGGTCAGCAGATTCTTCGGCTACAAAGTGTTGCTCGACCAACTTCCCTCTACCCGCTGGTGACGAGAGCAGTTGGTAGTGCTCGTCGTCAAGCCGGTCGTAGGGGGCTCTGAAGTCAGTCTTGCCGTTTCGGATGGTCAGGTCGGACAACGCGAGTCCGCGAAAATAGGGTTGGTTGTTGGGTTCGAAATTTCGCCCGCTGGGTAGCTTGAATTTTACGCGAAAAATAACTTGCGGCGACAACTGAATCTGTCCTCGTTCGTCTAAATCTACCGCTTTGGAAATTCCAGCGGTTACGGTCGATACTTGGCGGGTTGGCCCGCGCCAGGGACTGGCGTGTCGCGGGGCCATGTGGAACAACGTGGTTGCAAACGCAAACGTTAAAAATCCCCACAACGCGAGCTGGCTGAATAGAGTCTTCCATCCGAGCGGAGCTTGGGCGCTGGAGTCAAAAAACACCAACGGCTTGCTGGACTTGGCGTTGGCTCTGGGATTGGACGAGCTTCGCGGCGAGTTGAATTTCTGCTTTGCATTTTTAGCGGCGGCAATGTTTTGCGATTCAATTTGAAAACGTTGGATAAATAGTGATTGTTGGAATAACGCCAGTCCCGCCACCAAAAAGTAGCACAAAAACAACATACCGGCTTCGAAGTCCAAGCTGAAGATCGCTCCCAAAACCACCTGCAACAAGCTCAACGCAAACAACTGCCAATTCAAACGCGGCGTCTTTCGTTGGAACATCAAGACGTTAGTCAGGTACGTCAGCATTGTGCCCACGGCGATTAGTTTGCTGGGGCCGTCAACGGAGAAAAAATCCCACATCACCAATACGAGAATGCTCAGCGTGACAACGTTTGCCAGCACGCCTTCGATTCGAAACAGTTTCAACCAGTCGCAGACCACGAAGCCTAGCATTGCACCAGCAAAAGCAACTACGACGATCGCGACGGAGTTCATGCTCCAGCCCAACAGCAGGCCGCTCAGCAAGACCATCATCAGTAAATTGATCGTTAGCGCCGGTTTAGCGTTGGGCATGATCGATCCATTTCTGCGAAGCTTCCGCAAGATCGGCTGGCATTGCCTGTGGGGTGTTGTTGGTTTGTTTGGGGGTTTTGTCCAACGCGAATATTTCTTTGAAATCGTTTGACTGCACGTTCAACCAGCGAACCATTGGGAGTCCCGTACGCAGTCGACGTTTCACATATTTTGAGTGGTGCAAACGATCTTGGACTGCGTCGGAAGATTGGTTTTTGCCAAGGCTGGTGGCTTCGCTATCGTCGGTGGTTTCCTGCGGGAAGTTTTCGCTCAGGTTTGCTGGCATGTCGCGTGAGCTGATCACGTAGATAGGCGTGCTGTTGGAAACCGTATCCAGGCACGACACAATTCCTTGGGCGATTGGCGGTGCTTGGTCGCCAGCGGCCACTGCTAACGCGGGGGTGCACTCGGCGACAATCCCGCTGACGGTGTTGCTGCGGTAAGCTTCCAGAGTCTTGCCGCAAACGGCAAAACTGGCCCGTCCTTCTGCAACCGTTTTAGCGGCCAGCAATGTCGTTGCCGCAAAGCTAAGCGCTGTTTCGCAATCTTTTAACGTTTGCGGTTGGACGTCGTCGACAAATAAATCCAGCACGAGGGCAAAGTCGCGATTGTTGCGTTCAACAAATTGCTTCACGATCGGGAAACGTTGTTTCGCGGTCGAACGCCAATGAATGTTTTTACGGCTATCACCAGATCGCCATCGTCGCAGTGCAAAAAAATCGTCCTCTTCGACGGCTCTGCTTTTCCTCACGGAGTCGGTTCCTTTGGCCGTCGAGTTCAAGCGTTTTTCCCAGGTCGAGTTCAAGAAGCCTAGCTCCGGGCCGACCATGACACTGCATTCTTGCCCGAGTCGCTGTCGGCTAAGTATGAGGCCAAAGGGGAACCAGCAATAGATTTTTGCTGGCCCCACCCAATACTTGCCGCGTTGCGGAAAAAGCATTCGGCTGGTTTGGGTGTCGGCTTGTCCGGCGAGCAACCGTTGGAACCGAATTTGAGCGACTACCGTCGAATGGCGTTCGGGATGATTAAGAAATCGGTCCCGTAGCTCGCCAAAAAAACGCAGGTCCGCTTGAGAGTCGTTTGTTTGGGATCTGGGCAGCTCCTCTGCAAGCGTTTGGTACGCCGGGGGAGCCCGCCGAATGATGTCTTTTACGATTACGTTCATCGCCGGTACCGATCCCGATGAGTTGTCGCAGTGCCAGTGTACGTTGACCATTTGGTTGGCGTTGATCCGAGACGGGAGCTGCCTTCGGCCTCGCAGAGTGCGTACACGATGAACGGCTAAACGCCAGTTAATCAAGAGCGGCGCAAGCAAGATCCCCGTCATCAGGATCAGCAAGTTGACGTTGCGCAATACCGATCCGATCGTGATAAAACTGACCACAGTCAGGTAGGCAAAGCCTTCCGGGGTCAGTGTTACACGTTCTAAGAACTTCCGTCTCTGAATGTAACGAATCAGCAAAACAATACTTCCGAACAAAGATTAAATGCGAGCGTTATTACAACACCTAGCTACTTCGACTCCCGTTTCAGCTGGAACAACACATTAGCTTGGCATTTGAACGCGACTAACGATTTCACTGATCACCGCTTCGACATCCGCACGTTGAGCTCCTTGCGATCCGCCGGTCAGCTGGACACGGTGGCTCAGCAACGAAACGGCCAACGCTTTCGCGTCATCCGGAATGCCATAATTTCGGCCACCCAAAAACGCCATCGCTTGCACCGCTCGGTACCACGACAATGCCGCTCGCGTGCTAACGCCCACCGTCAATTCGGGCGACTCACGAGTGGCATGAGTGACGTTCAAAATGTATTCCGAAATCGAATCGTCGACCGTCACTTCGCGAACGGCGGCTTGGATTTCTCTGATCCGGTCGATCGAGCAAACCGAATTTAGTTTATCGACCGGTTCGCCGCCGCGGTGGTTTTTGAAAATTTGTGTTTCAAACTCGCGAGACGGATAGCCCATTGAAATTCGCAATAAGAAACGGTCCAGCTGGCTTTCTGGCAACGCATAGGTGCCTTCGAAGTCCAGTGGGTTTTGGGTGGCGATCACCATGAACGGTTTTTGCAGTTGGTACGTCATCCCGTCGACGCTGACTTGAGCATCGGACATCGCTTCTAATAACGCCGATTGCGTTCGGGGTGGGGCTCGGTTGATTTCGTCGGCCAAGACAAAATTGCTGAAGATCGGGCCACGATTGAAAACGAATTCGTTTCGTTGCGTGTCGTAGATCGAGCTTCCGATGATGTCCGAGGGAAGCAAGTCGGGCGTGAACTGCGTTCGTTGAAACTTCCCATCGACGCTTTTTGCGAGAGCTTTACCCATCAGCGTTTTGCCGACGCCAGGGACATCTTCGAGCAAAACGTGTTCGTCCGAGAGCAACGCGACCAAGCACAGCTGAGCGACATCGCGTTTGCCCAGTACGACGCTGGCGATGCTGTCGAGCAACGCGTTGGTGTCTTGGTAGAGTGGTTCCAAGTCCTTGGTGGCTTCCATTGACGACTCTGTCCGCAGATGGGTGCAATTGTTTTTTCTGGGCCGGCAGTTTTTTTCCGACAGCTGTCACAAAAACACTTTAACCAAAAAACGCGTTTAAATCTGGGCCAACAAGGATTTTTTTCATTTGCTGCCAAAACATAAACAGGTTCAATCTGATAGACTTCGGATCAGGCAGGCAAATGGTAGATCATGTTTAAAGGCTCGGCTGTGAAATCGGCAACGAAATCGAATTTGAAAATTTTATCGGTCGTTTTATTCTTGTCCGGCATGTTGGTTGCCGCGGTCGGTTGTACGTCGACCGTGGAAGCTCCTCCCAAAATCGAAGTGGGGGTCGTTTCATTGTCGATCGATTTCCCCGACGATGTTCAACGGACCGACATCGATGCCCAAGTTGGTTGCAGTGCTGACGCGACCGTGTTTGAGGTTTTGCAGCGAGCCCAAACGGACGGGGTGCTGGAGTTTGAGTACAGCATCAACGCGATTCAAGAATCCGCTTCTGTTTTTGTCAGAACGATCGGAGGAGTTGGCGACGGTGAGAGTAAATTTTGGACCGTCTATGTTAACGGTGAATTGGCTAAAGAAGGCTGCGGCACGTGCCCCGTCAAACCCGGCGATAAAATCCGCTGGGTGTTCGGCGAACCGCCAGCAGATCTGCTCTAAATGCTTGAGGGGGCGGCTTGGAGTTGGGGTCGCCTGCATGTCTTGGGGTGGTCAGTTCGCACATTGCTGTAGGCCAAGATCGGTGTTGAACGAAATGTCCACCCAAGAAAGTATTGGGGTAAGCACGGGTAAGCACCGATAAGCGATTAAACTAACGTGGATTTCATCTTCCAAAACTGGATTGCTTGGTAGAATACAGATCCTGCTGAAGCAGAAAGTTTGTCGCGATTCCCGCTGACGAGTAAAGCTTTCTCGAGGCACTCTCCTTTTAACCCTCCTCCAACTTCGCCAGGTGGATTATGCCGCGTTGTCAAAGTATTGTTTTGTTGTTGCTCCTTGGTTTTTGCTTGAACTTGAATGTCGGACCAAACGGCTCGTCAGATTTGTTCGCTCAAGAGTATGTGCCGCAAGAACTCGCGCCAGGTCAGACTTACCAATATTCTCAACCGATTGAGTATCCGGGGCAAAGCTATCCCCAAGGAACTGTCTATCCGTCTCAGCCTCTGCCGCCGCAGTATGAACCGCCTGTCTACGGTAGCTTTTTGCAAGAGGGCAATGTCATTTCTCCCGGGACGCTGATGACCGAACCCCTCGGTCCGCAAGCTCAGCCTCAGCCTCAACCTAACGGTGCCCAATTTAATGGAACCCCGCTTAATAGCGTCCCCGTTAACGGCGCCCAGCAAACACTTGGCAACACGGCCGAGAAATTGAAGCTGCTCGAAGAGGATCTTTTCATGTTACAAAAAGATTACGATTTGTTGCTGAGCAAAAAAGGCAATCTAAGTTCGCAGCTTAATGAGGTGTCTCAAGAAAACGAGTCACTCACGAATTCAAAGGAATTGCTGACGAAAGCCCGTGATAAAAACGAAGTGCTTAAAAGGCAAGTTGCAACGCTGAGAAACAAAGTCGATAAATCGTTCAACGAAAAAGAACAGTTCGAGAAAGAAACCGCTGGCCAATCCAAACGCTTGACCGATCAGCTTGCTCAGGTCAACAAAACGAATGAATCGCTGCTTAAACGGCAGGATGAACTTCGCGAAGAACTGAAAGGATATGCATCTGGCAGCGCAGGAAAGAATGTCGAGATCAAAGAGCTGACCGAAGCCAATTCCTCGTTCAAGTCCAGCATTGCGGATTTGAAAAAGCGAAACGCTGACGCGAAAGAGAAGCAAGGAGCACTCGAAACCGCTGCGACTCAATTGCGAACACGCAACGAAACGCTTGCAGCGAAGCTGAAGGAGCGTAACCAAGATTTCGTCGCCGCCGAAAAGAAAAACGCTTCGCTCGCCAACACGGTTACGGCGTTGACCACTAAGAATAAAACGTTCGCTGAAAAACTTAGCTTGGCCGCTCAGCAGACACAGGGACTTACGGCTGACAACGGTCGCTTGCAAACGTTGGTTTCGCCGATGAAGAACGAAAACCAAACGCTTGCAGCCACGCTAAAAGAACGTAGCCAAGAGTTCGCCGCTGCCGAAAAGAAAAACGCTTCGCTCACCGACACGGTTACGGCGTTGACCAGCAAGAATAAAACGTTCACTGAAAAGCTTAGCTTGGCCGCTCAGCAGACACAGGGACTTACGGCTGACAACGGTCGCTTGAAA
>JALZWN010000245.1 GCA_023300235.1 Mariniblastus sp. | reverse complement strand
CTTCTTTACCTTCTTTTTTTCTCGAACAGCATTAAGTCTGCGGCCAGGGTTACCGGCATCGATTTGAGTTGCTCGGCGAGTTGGTGCTGGGAATTTCTTACCGCTCGATAGGTCATTGCGAGTGCGTCGGCGATGGCGTCGGGATCAAGGTTAACAGAGGTTTGCCATCGTTGGTGTTTTTGGAGTTTCAGGTCGGCGGATTCCAGTTCGGTGACGATCGCTTCCCAGCGACTTCGTTTGCGGCCAGTTTCTTGGACTTGTTCGCGGAGTTGGATCAGGTCTTCGGTTCCTGGCACGGCGACGATGCAGCGACCGCCGGGTTTTAGCACACGATTGATTTCGGTTGCTGGGCGTCGGCCGAATAGTGACATGACGCAGTCGACGCTTTCATCGGCAGCGGGAAGGAATCGATCGGCGTTGGCCAAGACCCAGGTGCCGTCGGGCCAGCGTTTGGCGGCCAGCCGAACGGCTTGTTTGGATAAATCGACGCCGCAGTAGCTTGTTTCTGATTGGCCAAACAACGCAGGCCCAAAAGTCCCTTCGCCGCAGCCCAGGTCCATCGCTCGGCCGATCGAGGGATCGCTGGTCCACGGGAGTAGCGTTTGGATCAGTTGGTCGGCGTGTCCGCGTTGAAGCCAGCGGTGTCGAGCCAAGACGGCGTCACTGGAATCGCCTGGAGTGAGCGACTTTTTGTCTTGGGGCTGGAGCAGATTCCAGAAACCGCCCTTGGGTTTGTCGAAGTGGTGCCCCGAATCGCAAAACAATCCGTCTGCTTTTAACGTTAGCAAGTGAGTGCAGTTGCGAACGGTGCAGTGAAGTTGAAACATCGTATTTGTTTGGGGAAAGCTAATTCACGGCGGGCCGAAATGTATTTTCGTTGCGGCGACGACGATTTTAGTTCGTCTTTGGGTCGATGTTCAGCTCGGCCGTGGCCGTCTGTGGTGGTCGATTCCAGAGGCGCTCAAAACTTGATAGTATTAGTGTTGTGGCGAGGAACGGGATTCCCTGGACTAGGTAGCGTTTGAAGAGTCGCTTCGGCTCAGAGCACAAACGGTAGAGCCATTCTAGGCCGCTTGTTTTGGCCCATTCTGGGGCGCGAGAAATTTCACCTCCAACAAAACTGAAGCTGATGCCGACGCCCAGCCACCAGACCTTGGGTAGTTGAAGTCGCAGCATATTGATCAGCACGTCTTGTTTTGGCGAGCCTAGTCCAACGAATACGAAGTCTGGTTTGGCGGCTGCGATGGTGGAGCCGATTTCAGTGATTCGGTTGATCTCTTTTTCAAAACCGTACTCGGGGCAGTGGCAGCCAGCGATTTCGAGTTTTGGAAATCGCTCGGTCATTTCAGACGCGGCTTTTTCTGCCGAACCGGGGTTGCCGCCAAGAAAATAAACGGACTTTCCTGCTTCGGCGGCGGCTTCACAAAGATCGACCATTAAGTCGGTACCATTGACTCGTTCGCGTAGCGGTTGGCCTTTGAGTTGGCTTGCCCAGACCAGCGGCATGCCATCGGGAACGTTGAGCGTTGCGGTCGCTACGAGATTCCGAAACGAGACGGATTTAGTATAGCGTCTGAGGATGTCGAGATTGGGTGTCACGACCCAGCCACCAATTTCTTGCTGCGAGCAACTTATTAAGTGTCTGGTGGTTTGCTTTCTTGTGATCACGTGAATTGACATTCCGCGAATTTGAACCGTTTCAAACTGACTGACCACAACCGGGTGGTCGGAGGTTTCGTTTTGTTCGTTGTTGGCCATCGTCAGACTTTTCGGAAGTCGCCTTTAAAAGCTGGCGACTATTTTCTTGGGTTGAGCGGTAGGAGAATGAGTTTGGGAGCGATGAGTGCCGGAGGCTAGATTTGAGAGTGGTGTAGGCCGATGCGACGAAGGAAGTAGCAAAAGCGACCCTTCCAAACGGAATAAGTGGACCTCTCAATCGTTTTACACGGTAGCTAAAACGTAAAAAAAGGGCAAGTGGTTGAATTATAGAGTTTTAAGATGAATTGTTCTGGTTAGTATCTCGGAGACCGGATGCACTCGGGCAGACCCCCCGCACTCGGATAGACCCCCTCCTCCTTTTTCTTTGTGTAGTTTTCAAGTGAATACAGAAGATACATCCTTATTTTCGCTGTCTATGTTTTTCAGCGCCTTAAAAAATCACTGGTTGGCCGCAGTTGCGGTATTTGTTGCGACATTCTCACTGGCGGTGTTGGCAATGTTCCTCCTGCCTCGGGCCTACACGTCCGAGGCCATGATCTTTGTCAAGCTTGGCCGCGAAACGGTTTCGCTGGATCCGACCGCAACGACCGGAAGTACGATTTCAGTGCTTGAGTCTCGCGACAACGAAATTAACTCGATCCGCGATATGCTCTACAGCCGTGGCATCGTTGAGCGAGTCGTCGACCGAATTGGCCCCGAAGTCATCTTGGGTGACGAGGATTTGACCGATGAGGTGAAGGAGCGGGACGAGTTTGCAGAAAAAGACTATTTGAACTCGCCGCGTCAAAAGGCGATTAAAGCAGTTACAGAAGACACGTACGTAATCAGCGCCCGGAAATCGAGCGTATTGGTTCTTAATGCAAAAGCATCTTCGCCGGAGTTGGCTCAACGGATTCTTAAAGAATACCTCGAAGTCTATCAAAACATGCACGCCAACGCTCATGAGACTCCCGAGAGCAACGAGTTTTTCAGAGAGCAATCTCGATTGCTTCGTGGTCAGTGGCAAGAGTCGATGAAATCGTTACAGGTTGCCAAAGAAGACGCCGGAGTGGTTTCGATTGAAGGGGCTCGAGAGAACCTAAAAGATCAAACGAATTCAATCGAGTCTCAATTGATGGATGCATCGCGAGATTTGTCATCGAGCCAGGCGAGGGTCGAAAAGTTCAAGCTGATGGTAAAGAAAAACCCACTGGCACTGCAGCGAATTGGCGAAGACTTTGTGCAGGCAAAAACAGAACTCGCTGCAATAGCGGCGCAGAAGAAAACGCTTGAGAAACAGCATGACCAGATTCTAGAACGCGCCGCGAAGTTGAATCGAGATGAAGTGTCGATTGGCCAGCTGCAGAAATCGGTTGAATTGCAAGCCACGAACTTTGCCCAGTACCAGGAGTTGTACGAGCAAACTCGAATTGAGGCTGCGTTGCATAGTAGTCGTTTTACCAACGTTCGCGTTGTTCAAGAGCCTAGTTTCGTTCCCAAAGAAGTCAGCCCAAAGAAATCGTTGCTTGCGATGGCGGGTTTGGTCGCTGCCACCACCGGAGGGGTTATGACTGCTGTGTTGCTGGAGTTGTGGGGAACCGTGAGGCGTCGCCGGGGGCTTTTTAGCCGCAACCGCGGGGCAGAAGTTCTTGGGGGCCGCGAGGTTTCTGAAAATGGTGACTTTTTGGCTGGGCCTTCAGTTGCCAATGGATAAGTCACAGCAATTGTCGGGATCCAGATTATTCCAAACGCTCCTGAATCATCAGGACGCGTTGGTTTGTCTGTTTAATCAGGGTGTTGTAAGCATCGCAGGTTTCGCGACCAGCGTGCTGATCGGTCGACTTGCGCCGTCGGAGCTGGGTGTCTATTACATCGGCTTGTCGTTGGTGTTATTCGCACGAGGTTTTCAGCAGCAGTTGGTGTCGACGCCTTATTCGATCTATCTGCATCGGCAGCTCGACGAAGACATGCCGGCGTATCGAGGCAGTTGTCTCGTGCAGCAGTTTGGTTTCTTGATCATCGCGGTGGTCTATTTACTGGCTCAAGTTTTGGCGGCTGGAGCGGGATGGGTTTCCATGGAGGTGATGCCCACGTTGATTGCGCTTTTGGTTTTCTTGCCGGTGCTGTTGATGCGTGAACTGGTGCGTCATTATTGCTTTACTCATTCGGCCAACATGAGCGTGCTGGTGATCGACGGAGTGATTTCGGTTTTGCAAATCGCTACGTTGGTCTGCTTTGGTTACTTAGGGATTTTGTCTGGGGCGAGTGCCTGGATTGCGATTGGAGTTTCATGCGTGTTGGCGATTGGCGTTTGGTATTACCGATCTGGTCCCAAGATCGAGTTCAAAAGAGAACGGCTGAAGCAAGACTGGAAGTTAAACTGGTCGTTCAGCAAGTGGGCGGTTTCGGGGCAGTTCGTCGGATCGTTGCCGATGTATCTTTTGCCTTTGTTGCTGCTCTGGTCTGCTGGTTCGGAAGGGACCGGTTACTTTGCCGCGTGCATGACCTTGGTCGGTGTGGCGAATATTTTCAATACGGGCATGCTGAACTTCCTGACTCCGCGTGCAGCGAAGGTTTTTGTGAACGAGGGGACTGCGGGCCTGAAGCGGTTGATGGTGCGAATGTACGGATTGTTCCTAGTGGCGGTGGGGGGCTTTGCCGTTTTCCTTGGTTTTTTTGGCAGCTTTGTCTCGGTCAAACTCTTTGGTCCCGAGTACGCTGGTCTTCAGTCAGTACTGATAGTGTTATCAGTCGCTCAACTGTTTGATGGGTTTTCCCACACTGCCAGCGGTGGTTTGTTTGCAATGGAAAAAATCAAAGATAATTTCTGGGTCGATGTGATTTTAATGGTGGTCACGATCGCGGCCGCATTGTTGTTAATTCATCCGTTTGGCGTACTGGGAGCGGCGTTGACAACGTTGGTTGCATCGTTGGTCAGCGCGTTACTTCGCACTGGTTTGCTGGTGAAGTTTCTTGGCAAGGCACCAGCGATCGGAGTCAAAAATGTCTGATATGTTGCGTGCTTCAGTAATGCAGAACTCTGCGAGTGATTCGAATCAAACGTTGTGGCAACTTATATGCTCGCCGTTGGTGTTGTCGCTGTGTTTGGCGACGTATGTTGGGTGGATGTTTTTCATTGCCGAACACAACGTGGAAATGAGCAAGTCAATCGATTTTGTTGAAAACATCGAAGACCAGGAAAGCTGGGCTGCCGGTGGTAACAAAATACGTCAGTTGGCCTTCCTCGGTGGTGCGGCGATTGGCGTGTTGAGCTTGGTGCTGGGCAGGGTTGGCAGGTTTCGTTTGAATGTGCCTCTGTTTTTCATCGCCTGTTATGTGCTTTGGGCGGGCGTAAGCACGACGTGGTCAATTGATTCGGGCACTACGATGCGGCGATACATGGTGATGGCGTGTTGTGCCGTTGGCTGTATTGGGTTCAGTCGTTTTTTTCGTGTTAGAGATGTCGTTTTGTCGGCGATGCTGGTTTCACTGTCCTATCTCGTGTTAGGGGTCGGGGCGGAGGTGTTCTTTGGTGCGTTTCGTCCGCATGTGGGGGACTATCGGTTTGCTGGAACGATGCACCCAAATATTCAAGCGGCGAATTTGGCGATGGGTTCGCTGGCGGCCTTTACGATGGCAAGAGTCGAACCAAAAAAGAAGTACCTGTTTTACAGCGCTTTTGGTTTATTGTTCTTGTTTCTGGTTTTGACAAAATGTCGGAGTGCTACAGGGACGGTTCCTGTTTCGTTGGGAGTCATTTGGTTGGCTTCACAACCGACGCGAAACATTGTTATTGGGGCGATGATCACTGGGTGGTTTGTGTCGTTGTTTGCCCTTTTCTGCATGGTGTCAGGGTTTGACCCGATTGCCGAGTACCAAGAGGTGCTGTTGATGGGGCGCGGGGAAGAGACGGGTTCTTCGTTGACGGGACGGTTGCCGCTGTGGACAGATTTAATGATTTATATTTCTTATAAGCCGTGGCAGGGATTTGGGTACGGAGCGTTTTGGACGCCGAGACACATCTATGAGATTGCGGTATCACAAGAGTGGGTGATTAGCGAAGCGCATTCGTCTTATGTTGAGGCGACGTTGCATTTGGGGATCATCGGGGCTGCCCTGTTGAGCGTTACGATGATCGCAACGCTGTCTTATGCATTGATTGTTTTCCGGAAAACGAGGCGTCAGCCGGAGTATTTGTTTATTATTGGCGGCGTCTTTTTCTGTATAATTCGAGGTTTCACTGAGTCTGGTTTGACAGCCCCCGCCGCAGTGACTTCTTTTTTGTTTTTCGCGCTTGCTGCGCATTGCTGGAACGGCCGGCAAACTTTGATTGATTCTGAAAACGACGCCCTAAATAACACAGGACGTTCGTAATGACTTTAACTCCTTTATGTGCCAAAATGCCTAATCCTAACGTTTCGGTAACCATTTGTTCTTACAATCGTGCTGACTGGTTGCGTGAAGCAATCGAAAGTTTGTTGTTGTTAGACACCAACGGTTTTACTTACGAGATCTTGGTGATCGATAACGCTTCGACCGATCACACTGCCAAGACAGTTGCTGAGTTGGTGGAGCAACATCCCGACAAAGTACGATATGTCGTTGAAAGCCAACCGGGCGTTTCGTTTGCACGAAATCGCGGCGTGGCAGAAGCGGCGGGACAGTGGGTTGCTTTCTTTGACGACGATGAACTGGCTGAACCAGATTGGTTGTTGCGACTACTCGAAGCGGCTGAAGAAAAGTCAGTCAGGTGTGTCGGCGGCGCGGTCAGGTTGAAGTTTGATCCCGGCAAAGAACGAGAGCTGCACCATTGGGTGAGAGTAACTCTCGGTTGCACTGAGGGCATGGAAGGCCAAATGTACGATGGCAAGCGAGTTCCTACGACGGGGAACATGCTGATCCATAAAGATGTGTTCGAAAAAATTGGCTTGTTTCGGACGGATTTGGTCGAAGGTGGCGAAGACACCGATCTTTACCATCGGATGCGAAAAGCGGGCTTCCCGGCTTATTTTTGCCCTGCAGCGATTACTCATCATCAGATTCCTCCGTTTCGAATCGAACCGAAGTATCTTGAGTCAACTTCAAACCGAATGGGCTCTCACATTGCTCGTCGGGAATACGAAAAGCAGGGGTGGCTTCGGTTTCCGCTGATGGTGTTTGCGCGAGCTGGCCAGACGTCGCTGATCCATCTGCCAAAGTTGCTGATGGCGAAGCTCGGCGGCAACCCGGAGGCAGTTTTGGAACGGAAGTGTTATTGGTGGATGTGGAAAGGCTATTTTACGGCTGCTTTCCGTTTGATTTTCCGAGGCCAGAATCAAGCCAATCCAGTTAGCTTTCGCCAAGAGCGCGAGCTGGCTTAGTGCAAGTAAGTAAGCAAGGCTGGCTGGCTTAGTGGATGCGACTACCTGTTGGAATGACGCAACCGCCGGGACAACTGGGGAGGCGGCCAAATTGAAACGATTACGTGTCGACAAAGAGCGTAAATTTCGATGTGGCGGATAGGGGAATCAACCACGGATGCTCACCGATAAACACGGATTAACAATCGTATATCCGTGTTCATCGGTGGTGATAAAATTTTCACTGCACTAAAATCGTTGCATCATCCTCGGCTGCTAATTTTGCACGCCGCCAATTGATTGGGCATCGAATGAGCCCAGTTCTGATGGGAAAATCCCGTACAGCGTGCGGCTAAAGTAAAGTTCGACCGCGTCTGCGAGGCGAAGGATCGGGGCTTTGGGGATGAGGATGATATCCGAGTCGCGGAGCCAAATTTCGTCTGACGGAATTGGTTTTCTACCAAACAGTCCCGCGGCAAGATCAAGTTTGATCGCCATCAGTCGCCAGTCTTTGTCTCGTCGGAACACCACGATCTGTCGCAAGTTGCCGCCGTTGTTCCATCCGCCGGCCAAAGCAATCGCTTGCATTGCCGATGTCGGAGCGGAAAGTTCGAATCGACCTGGCTGAGTGACTTCGCCAGCAACGTAGATGAATCTTGGTGCACGGTTGGTGAGGATCGGTGTGACGTGAAGGCCGCCGAGTTGTTGAGCGTATCGCATGTTGATTTCGCGTTCGAGTTCGTCCAGCGACAATCCGACGACGCCGACAGTTCCGGCTAGCGGCAAGCGAATGGTGCCGTCAGGGCTGACGGTGACTTGCCTTGCCTGTCCACCCGAACCAGCACGTGCGTCGACCGAGTCCAGGAAGTCTCTTAGCTTGGTGCCGGTTCGAAGTCCCGATACGACGATGTTCGGTTTGGTGTCGTAAAATCGCGAGTATAGTGAGTCGAGTTCGGCTTTGAATGCTTCGATGGTTTTGCCACCGGCGACGACGGTTCCAATGAGATCCAGCGAGACGGTGTTGTCGGGCAGGATCGTCAGGCCAAGCTCGCGGGAGGCTTCGTTGAGTTTCTCGTCGACCGGCGATGTGATTCGAATCACGTCTCCGGATGAAAGGACGTATCCTTTGCCCAAGTTGTGCCGGGTTATCTGAAAAACGAATTCGATCTGATCGTCGACTCGTAGTCGGTAGGCCGGGACATGGGGTGTGCGAGCCGGCCCGATGTATTCGCCAGCTCCATAGCTTTCAAAAGGAATTTTCCATTGGTTGTGCCACGAAGGATCTTTGCCGTATGCGGATCCGCTCTGCTGGTCAACTCCGCAGTACAGCTTGGTCTGTTCGGATGCTGCGGCGTGGGATTGGATGGCAGGTCCGTAGGAAGGCATGCTTTCGACGGTGTATTCTTGCATTGTGGTCATCGACTCGGGATGCTGAACGTAGTTCTGACCAGAGGCCATTGCATGATTCAGCGATACCGCGACGGCAACAACGAAAACAGCTTGGAGGTAGATCCAGTGTTTTTGGTGATTTGTGTTTTGTTTGTAGAGCATTTTAGAACCTAGAACCAATCCTTCAGTTTTTGTTTTAGCTTCGCAGACTTGCTAACGCCCGGTTGCGTCGGTTGTGCGGCGGGGCGGTTAGTCGTGTTTTGTAAGACAACATTTGGAAATGCTGCGTTGTTTTGGAACTCGGAGGTTGTCGCCCAATCGGCATCGCTATGCTGATCGTTGGGAACCGCATTGGCAAATTGCTGGGCTTGCTGAGCAGCTGATGCTGCGAGTCCGCGTTGGCGGTTGCGTTCTTCTTCTGAGATCGCCGTGGCCGCGAGTTGGTTGTGTACTAAGGCAAGGTTGTTCCAAGTTAACTGCGTGGGAGCTGATTTGAGCGACGCTTTGAGTGCGTATTCGGATTCTTGCAATTGACCGATTTTGTACAGTAGGACGCCAAGGTCGTTGGCACAAGTCGTGTTCGAAGGGTTGATGTTGATGGCTGCTCGATAGAAAACCAAGGTTTTAGTTTGGTTGATGCGAGCTTGGCTCATGTTTGTTTCGGTCGTCATCGATTCGAGTTTGCCCAACGCGTGGAGTGCCTCGCTACCGGCGGCAGACATGCCGATCGCTTGTTCGATTTTGGCTTGAGCAAAGCTGCTGTAGATGCCAATGGCGTGCATTGGTGTAACGGTTTGAATGTCTTGTGGTGCGATCAGTTGAGTTTGGTGCGAGCGAAGCGTTTGCTGAAATTGCGTGCTGTTGGTGTCGCCCGGGAAGTTCATCAAGTCGCTTGTTTCGTCCATCGCAACGAGTGCCTGGGCTAAGCTTGCGGGGTACGCATCGGTGCCGGCTTCGGTGTGATGCGAGCTGGCAATTAGCAACAACGATCGAATGAGTTCTTCTCTGGCGGCAAAGAATGCTCGGCGACGGGCTAGCGATTGGCCGTAGCGAACTTGTTCGCGAACTTTTGCTTCGACTTGCGGTGTTGTGTGTTGCAGGGGCAGGCTGATTTGTTGCAGTGGACGACGAACGGTTTTCGCTTCGGGGGCTGGAGCCATTGCAATTTCGGCCCAATTTACTTTGCGAACCTGCTTGTCAACGCGAACGGTAGTCGGTTCTTCTAACTCCAATTCCAATACCGTTGGAATTGAGTTCGAAGTTGATTGTTCGGATGCTACGTAGTTAGCGATTTTTTGTGTCGCGGTAGGGGCAGTTCTAAATCGCAATCCCTTTTTGGCTTGGGCTTGGGCTTGGGTTGGTGTTCCATGATCTGCTGGAAGCCGCGATGCATTCGCACGAACGTGTTGTGGTCGAGTTGACATGTCAGGCTCAGGGACCAGCGATTGGAAATCGGTGTGCTGACGATCCCAATCCCCGTTGGTGATTGGGGTGGTCGCGGCGGCTCGCTGAACGTAGGCGCTGTCAGCAAACGATTCTGGAGCTTGCGTTGGCCATGTATGTTTTCTTGAAGGCGTTCGGTTGAGTTGAGATTTACCCAGCTGATATCGTGGCGTGATGGGGGGCTGAGCTGAGTCGAGTGGGGGCACTTGAGATTCTAGTGGCGTCGAATTGAAGAAGTTTTCGACTTCGGTTGGGTTGGGCCACGAAGCTTGTTGGTTGGCTTGCACCGGCACTGGAGAGGACTGTGCCGCTTGATAACTTGGTTTGTTGATCGGGAACGTTTGGCGCGGTGCTGGCGCTGGGGGCGAGGCCATTTCCACCGGCTTGCCGGGGGGAATTGAAATGGGGCGGTAGCTATGACGCTCGAAACGGGCGTTCTGCTGCCGGCCGTAGCCGATTAGCACTATCGCTACGCTAAACACGCAGGTCATTGCTAAAAGAATTTTTGGAGTTGATGGTTCACTCATGACAAATTCGATTTCGTATCAGGAACACGGCACTTTGCTAAATGTGCAAACTCTCAATTTTCGAAGCCATTCACTCAGGTCGGAAGAGG
>JALZWN010000244.1 GCA_023300235.1 Mariniblastus sp. | reverse complement strand
ACCCCCAACGCGATACTGGACAAACGACGACGCAAGCCAGCCAACTGCGGTATCGCCAACGAAATCACCGCCAGCGTAGCACCGATTCGAATCGCCATCCCGGTCGTAAACGGGTGAACCGTGCCAGCCATGTACCCCCACACCCCAAACGCGATCAACAATGCCGCCAGCGTACCTGCGCCGACTTGGTAGTAGAGTGTTTCCCGATTCGGGTCGTTGTCTTTTTGTTGCTTGGCCAAAAACCGGACTCCGACGAGTTATGCTTGATCTGCAAAAGCGTAAAACGGAACGCGCTCACCCGCCGCATGATCGTGCTGGTCTTCGCTAAAAAAGATCAACCCCTCAGCCTTCCCCAACGCCAACAAATCCGACGAACCATTCCAATTCAATGGCTCGACCGACCGGTTACAGTCACCATCAACCAGCATCCGACCCGGCCAATACGTCGGACGGTTGCCACGAGTTTGATGGTCGCAGCTGAGCGATGCATATCGTGGCGGCGTTACTTCACTACCACCGCCGGCCATAATCTTCAAACAGCTGCGAACGAACAACTGATACCCAACCAGACTGCTCACCGGATTACCGGGCAAACCAAACACAACCGTCGGCCGGTCGTTCTCACCAGTCGGATAGCGAATCCCCAGCCAAATCGGTTTGCCGGGTTTCACTTTAACTTTGTGAAACACCTCTTCAACGCCCAGCGATTTCAAAACGCCCGGCACCAAATCCTTTTGCCCTGCCGAGACCCCGCCGGACAAAACCAAAACGTCATGCTGCAAACCGTTTTTGATTTTTGCCGTCAGATCGTCTTCGTTGTCCCGACCGATCCCCAAATCCGTTGTCGCCAACCCAGCATCTGCCAACATCGCCAGCAGCAGCGGTCCATTGCTATTGCGAATCTGCCCAGGCCCCGGCGTTTGATCACAAAACACCAGTTCATCCCCAGTCGGCAAAACGGCAACCGTCGGCAAACCGCCAACCCGAGCCCGACTCACCCCGACCTCCGCCAGCAACCCGACGTCACTGGGCCGAACGCGATGCCCGGTGTCAAACAACTTTTGCCCGCAAGAAAAATTCGCACCCATTCGCAAGATGTGCTTTTCCGCAGCGATCGAATCGATTTGAAAGGTTACCGATGTTTCGTTTTTGACTTCAGCCAATTCAACCATCACTACCGCGTCGGCTCCGACGGGCAGTGGCGCACCAGTCATGATCCGCGCCGCTTGCAGCGGGCCAAGCGGCAGACTTGGCACGGCCCCGGCGATAATGGTTTCGCCAATTTCAAACTCGGCCGCCGGTTTCCAATCAGCAGCTCGAATCGCAAAGCCGTCCATCATCGATTTGTCATGTGGCGGGCTGGCAACATCGGCGATCACCGGATCCAACAAATAACGCCCCACCGCGTTTAATAGCGACGCGTCCTCAGCTGGCAACCGCTGGACCGTTTTCCGAATCAACTCAAACGCTTGCTCAACCGTAATCATGCGACCGGTGATCCGATCTCGATAAAGTTCTTGATCATGTCCACACCTCGTTCGGTCAGAAAACTTTCCGGATGGAATTGCACACCGAAAGTCGGAAACTCCTTATGCTCAATCGCCATGATCTCTCGCTCCCCGGTGGGAGAATCAGCCCACGCCACCACTTCAAATTCGTCCGACAGCGTATCGCGTTGAATCACCAAACTATGATACCGCGTCGCAATCGTTGGGCTGGGGATACCTGCAAAAATTGATTTGCCGGTATGGTGTATTTGATCCGTTTTACCATGCATCAACTGACCGGCGCGAACGATCGTGCTGCCAGTGGCCTGACCGATCGATTGATGGCCCAGACAAACTCCAAAGATCGGAATCTTGCCATGAAAATGCTTCACGCACTCGACCGAGATTCCGGCTTCGCTGGGCGTGCACGGCCCCGGCGAAATAATCAAATGCGTCGGCGCAAGCGCTTCGATTTGATCGACCGTAATCTGATCGTTCCGCACGACTTTTATCTCAACGTTGCCGTCGATTTCGCCAATGCGTTGCGCAAGGTTGTAAGTGAACGAATCGTAGTTGTCGACGATCAGGATCATAAGTGAACTTCAACGGTGATCAGGTTCAAGAGCGAAGGCTCAAAAAATGCAGGGGGGCCTCGATCGTGAGTTTGACCGAGCCAGTGCTAGCGACACATTATTTATTAGAGCTCGGTCTTTTGTAAGCTCAAACACGGGATTGCCAAAAACTGATACTTTTTGCTACAGTTCTGTTCCTAATTTGGTTGGTAACCCCAACCTTACCCACGGCGAGACTCAAAACGTCTTATGCCGATACCCAAAAACGCCACGGAAGGCAACGATGAGCAACTCAAACCAGAAGAATACGTCCGCGTTTAGCCAAGACACCTTAGCCGCGACCAGCGCTCCACTTCTAGACGTCGGCCGCGGAAATTCGCCGCTCAAAGCAGAAATCATGGAGTCGATCTCGCAGATCATCGATTCCGGGCGGTTCATCGGCGGACCTTTCGTTGAGTTCCTCGAACAATCCGTGGCCGAAGCCTGCGACGCTAAATTTGGCATCGGCTGTGCCTCGGGTAGCGATGCGTTGTTGCTGGCTTTGATGGCGATCGACCTGCAACCGGGCGATGAAGTGATTTGCCCGAGCTTCACCTTCTTTGCAACCGCCAGTGCGATTCACCGTCTGGGCGCAGTTCCTGTTTTTGTTGACATCGATCCAGTCAGCTACAACATGGACACTCAAAAAATCACCGCAGCCATCACCAACCAAACCAAAGCAATCATCCCCGTCCATTTGTTCGGCCAGTGTTCCGAGATGGAACCGATCATGGCGATTGCAGCCGAACACGGTTTGCGTGTGATCGAAGACTGTGCCCAATCCATCGGGGCTGCTGAAAACGGCAAACCTTGCGGTGGCTTCGGCGACATTGGATGCTTTAGCTTCTACCCAACCAAGAACCTGGGCGGCTTCGGCGACGGCGGTATGCTAACCACCAACGATCCTGAACTCGCCGACAAACTTCGCTTGCTGGCCAACCACGGCATGCGACCTCGCTATCACCACAGCGTCGTCGGCATCAACAGCCGCTTGGACGCTATGCAAGCTGCCGCATTGTGTGCCAAGATCAAGCACTTGGACGAATACGCGGCCAAGCGACAAACCAACGCCGAAAACTACGTCCAACTGTTCGCAGAAGCGGGACTCAGCGAACAAGTTTGCGTGCCGACTTCACCCGCCAACGGCAAACACGTCTGGAACCAGTTCACGATCCGTATCGCCGACGGCCAACGCGACGCCGTCCGAGCCAGACTCGCCGAGATGCAAGTCGGTTCGGAGATCTACTATCCGATTCCACTGCACCAACAAGAATGCTTCGAATACCTCGAAGCACAAAACAATTTGATCGAAACCGAAAAAGCTGCGACCGAAGTACTGGCTTTGCCGATCTACCCCGAGCTGACTTTGGCCGAGCAAAAATATGTCGTCGAGTGTCTGTCGAAGGTTTTAGTCGAAACTTCAGTCGACCTAAAAATGCAAACGGCATAGCGTTTCCACCATTGCCAACGACAAGGATTGGCGTCTTAAGCCGTTCAAATTTCAGCCGCGGCTAGACCATCCATCCAACCAAATAAAAAACGCACTGGCCAACACCAGTGCGTTTTTTTCGTTTCTACCTTACGTCGAACAACAAGCCCTAGCGGCCTGGAGCAAACGCATCACCAGCCTGTAGCTGCCAACGCAATCCGAAGTCCGTGTTCTCTTGAACGAATCGAGCATTCGCGGTTGTGGTCAACGCGTTCATGAACTCAGGTTCGATATCGGCTTGACCCCAATCGGTTTTCAGCATTACTGCTGGGATCGTTGGAACGCCAGTCACGGTATCTCCATTGTCCATTACCACGACAGCGGAATCTTTTCCATCAATGTGGAATTTAACACCGGCGACTTGATCCATTGGAACTGAAACGTTGCCGAATTTGGTTTCGATCTCAAAACGATCAAACCCATCGATTCCGCCAGCCATGCTTTTTGAATCTTTCAAACGAATATAGTACAAGTCGATCGGCTGCCCTGAGCTGTTCAAAATCGGCTCAGCTGGACGGTTTGGCGCATCTTCGCCTTCACCGCGAGCATAAACTAGACTGACTCGCGTGAACGCTCGTTTGGCCGGTGGTACGACAATTCGAATGGGGCCTTTTTTGACCCGAGCGATCAAACGTTCGTCCATAATCACGTTTGCGGTGCCGTTAGTAACTTCTAGATCAACATCAACACTTTCGGCTCGGCCCGCTTCAGCATTGCCAAACTGAACGTCAATCAAACTAATTCGGTTGCGAAACCCTGCTTCCACATTCGACGCCAAGCTACCGACGTCGCGAAGCTTGAAAATCAAATCATCGCTTAGCTTTAAAACGAATCGAGTTTGATCTTGAGCTTCGGCCCGATTTGCCATGCTAACGCAGACGACCAATGCTGCGGCAGCGGCTAAGATTTTATTAAGCAAAGACATGAACTTCTCTCACTATTTAATTTTTGTTTTTGGTTGTTGTTAATTTTATTTGAACGGATCAAACGTTTCAAAAACGCTCGATCACGGACTGTAAGGTAGTATTTCCAAGGGCACGTCGCCGAACTCTTGAACGTTGTATGCTGGAACCCCAAGATCACGCTCGAAGCTCCATCGCCCCGGATGAAGAGGGTCAGTTGCAAAACGAAATTTGCGATCCAAAACAACTGAATCAATCTCAGCCAAGGACAGAACTTCCGATCCCCAACTGCACTTCATTTTAATTTTTTTAAAGTCAACTAATCCAGAAACCGACGCACCAGACTTCAACCTGATGGCGACACCTTCCGATTTGTTTGCATTGAATTTGATTCCGGCGATGTCTGTTGAATTCAAAACCACATCACCGAATGCGCTTTGAAGTTTGATTTGTGCGAGTCCGGTCATCCAACCATACATGCCACGTTTGTCATCAATACGAACATAAAATTTCTGACTATCGGCTCTCGTAGGTTGGTTCTCTCGTTCCAACAAACCAATCGGGTCTCCCGGTTTACGTAGCTCGTAAACCAACACCACTTCCGAAAAGTTATCGTAGTAGATTTTGGCGATGACCGGTTGATAATCCAACTGGTCTAACAAGGTCCGATTCACCGTTACGGTGACCGCACCTTGTACTTTGTCGACGGCTTTGTTTAGCTGAAACAGTTTCGACTTGAAACTGAACGGCCGTTTAAGCCGAACCGCATCCACCTTGCCTCGATATTCCGCTGGGATTGCAATTCGCAAAGACCCGGTCTGCCGAAGCGAAGTCAATTTGTTTTCATCTAGCTCAACCGTGAGCGTCACGGCCTGTGGTTCATATCTCACTGGCTGCGGCGAATCCACCACGCTTTCCAAGCTCGATTGACCAAACGCTGACGTCAGGCATACAAGCGGCAGCAGAACTGCCAGTCGGGATAGTTTCCAACTTTTTAAAAACATGTTTCGTCGCTGACAAATCAAGCTCAAACCAAGCACCTTAATCACAAAATTGTTCACTGAAGACTCTTAAGGAGTTTTCGCTGCACCAGCGGAAAACCGCCAGCCTTTTTTACCAGAGCTGGTTTCAGCGAAAAAACGCGACTGGGATTCAGCCAAAATAGTTTCGATCTGATCAAGCTTTACGTGAGCCTTGCCCCATGCAGTTTTCAAAGAGACCTGCTCCAATTCGATTGTGCCGGTTACCAAGTCACCGTTCTTAAGAGCAATGACTGCATCGTCGTCGGCGTTGACGTGTAGTTTGATTCCTGCAATCTTGACCATCGGAATCGAGACCTGTCCGAATTCCGCGTTAAACTTAATCTCGGATAAACCGATTGCAGCGCCCGAAAGTTCTCGGTTCCTTGTCACCTTAACGAAGACCTTACCGCCAGCGGGGCCTCCCATGTCTTGGGCGAATGAACTGGGAACGCAACACGCGCTCAGTAACATGATCACGCTGAAGCGACCTAAAATTCCTAACATCGAAATACCTATAGAGTGGTTGAACTACCTTTTGTCTTAGAATGAATCACTATAAGCTCCAAAGGAAAAATCTGCATCCAATATGTTTTAAAAACCGAACGTCTCGGGCGATTTTTTTGGTAGCTTGCGCGGCCTTTGGCCCTCAAAGTCGGCTCAATCTCGCCAGCTTATCAATTCACGGCTTGAATTCGATCGACGATGGGAAAACAATACGAAAACCCACTCAGCCCCAACCGCACTCGCAATCGCAGTTCCAATGAAGCAAATCGCAGTTCCATTTCTGACTGGACTCGCCAAAGCCCTTAGCGGTGCGACCGTTCGCTGGGTGGACTGCGAACCGTGCGCCTGCCAACGGATTTACTTCGCCAACCACACCAGCCATTTAGACGCGTTAGTACTTTGGGCGTCGCTGCCGCGAACGATTCGTAGCGTGACTCGGCCTGTCGCCGCGGCGGACTATTGGCAAGGCGGACCGGTGCGTCGCTACATGGCCAAGATCTTCAACGTGCTGCTGATCGATCGCATGAAGGTCAAAGTTCACAACAGCCCGATCGATATGATGTTGCGAGAGATCGGCAACACGGGATCGCTGATCGTTTTCCCCGAAGGCGGACGCAACGTGTCCGAAGAGATCGGCACGTTTAAAAGCGGCTTGTTTTACTTGGCCAAAAAACGCCCCGACATCGAACTGATTCCGGTTTACATCGACAACCTAAATCGCGTGATGCCTAAAGGAGAATTCCTGCCCGTGCCGCTGCTCAGCTGCATCACAATCGGAGCACCCATCTGGTTGGAAACAGGCGAAACCAAAAACGTGTTTCTCAGCCGCGCCCGTGAAACGGTCGGCAAACTTCGCGAAGCGTAAAACATCGCAGCGTCGTCCTCACATCACGGCCTTGCCCCTCGCACGTCGTAGCTGTTGGCTGTACCAATGACACAGACGCGGACAAGCTGAATCGCACTTACGACTCGCCCCTTAGTCAGCCCTTAGTCAGCCCTTAGTCAGCCCTTAGTCAGTTCTGGAAATTTCTGCAGTATCCATCCGATACGAACGGATCAGCTGAATCGCTGCGAAGAACGTACAAGTAGCCGGACAACTCGTCGTCGAATTCAGGCGTGTCGATAAAAATTGGCTCGTCGGCTAAATCCGAAGTAGTGAAGAGTGGATGTGGATCATGACCGGCTTCCATAATGCGTCGCCCAGCTGGATCGCGATGCAGGCCTCGTTGCAGCGATCGAAGCAAAAGATTCGATTCCGTGCCATTGTCGTAGACCACCCGCAGTCTTCGGTCGATTCGGGCATGGTCGTTTTCGAACTCGGGGCCAAGTTCAGCAACGATTACTTTGTGTCCCTCAACCATAAACAAGTCGCCTAAACCGATCTTTCCCTCGGCCTGCCGAAGATATACGTCTCGCCGCCTTCGTTCTAGAAATCCATTTCGGTCTGGTCAAGCGGTGTGCTAAACAAATCGTCCGACGCGATCTTGACGCCGGTTCCAATCGGCGGGCATATTTTCAAGCAATCCACACGAAGGTGTGATGCCTGAGGTAGCGGTTGAAGTTACCGGAAGAGCAAGTGGAATGACAGAATTTTGAATGGCAGAATTCTGAATGGCAGAATTCTGAATGGCAAAAAAACCGAATGGTTCGGGTTCTCTGACACGACAGACCCAATCCTTAGAATAAGCCGTTCCTGAACGAACTGGACGCATCACTAACGAAAATCCAT
The DNA here is from genome assembly GCA_023300235.1 of Mariniblastus sp. GTDB lineage: Bacteria > Planctomycetota > Planctomycetia > Pirellulales > Pirellulaceae > Mariniblastus. The sequence goes on along the minus strand of JALZWN010000244.1, from coordinate 2,203 downwards.
TTCGATTCTACGCGGGGTCTCTCGCTAACGCTGCACCCGTAAACTGCTCGCTGTACCAATCTGCCAAACACGAACAAGCCGCGGCGCGATTGTGGCTTAGCCGAAACGTATGCTCGGCTTCTTTGAAGTACTCCACCTGCACTTGATCGCTCGGCTTGATGCCAAACATCTCTTCAAACTGCCCCGCACTGGCAACGTCGTCGTAGCCTTCGGTGTACACAAACAACATCTTCAACCCGCGGTCAACCAATCCGCCAATCTCTTGGCTGACTTCCGCTTGTGTTTTTTCAACTTCAAAGAATTCGCTCTCACCAAGCGTCTCTCCGGCTGCTTCACTCGCCAGTGGTTCGCCGATGACCCGCCGCTTAATCGCGTTCCGCCAAAACCTTGGTTTCGCATACCGCAAGTAGTGCCGCAGATAAAAACCCGTCGTGCGAAAAACGATCCCATCAAAAAACGACGCCCCAACAACCCGCGGGTCCGCCAACGCAGCCTGATGAGCATTGAACGCTCCGCTGCACAAACCGACCACGACCACGCTGCCACAACTTAAATGCTCGGCCAAGAAATCGATCGCGTCCGTTGCATCAAGCACCGCACGATCGTCGACCGACTTTCCGGTTCGAGTTTCACTATCGCCCAACCCGGACAAATCAATTCGCAAGCTCGAAAATCCCGCTTCAGCAAGCTGCCTCGCAATATCGACATGCAACCGAAACGGCCCGATGTTGTGCACGATCCCCGCGTTCAAAATCAACGCCACGGGCGCATCAGCAACACGATCAGATTCGTTGGGCTGAGTCAAAATCCCCGTCAAGCCATTGTCTGGTCCAAATTGGCAAACTGATTCTTGCATCATAACGTCTCCGCCATTTGTTGAGTTTGTTCTGTTCCCGTCTGATTAAATCGTTCCAAACGCTGAAACATTTCAGCTACGTTCTTCACGATGACTCGCGTCGTTTGCGGTCGCAACCAAGCGGTCTCTAGCGTTTGCAGTTGATCCCAAGCCGCTTCATCGTCGGTCCGAATCGTTCGCTGCAAACTCGGTTCGATATGCGAATAAGCCTGGTCACGCGATTCGAGATCGACGATCAATTGTGGCAAATACACGTCCCCTAGCTCCAGCTTCGTTTGCTCTATCTCGTTCAACAAAGATCGAGAAAGCTCAAACCCTAAAATCTCTTCAAACTGATCATCGTTGCGTGTACTCGTTTTCGACGCCCAAAGATCAACCATCCGCGCGTGCATCGTTCGCAAGCTTTGCAGATGCTCGGCTCCATCGACGACAGGCTCCCAACCGACCAACGAGTAAACATCCTGTCGCTGTTCGGCCGCCAGCGCTGCCAATGTCGCGCCAAACCGAAGCCCTAACAACATCACGCTGTCGGCTTTTGATTCTTCGCGAACCCAGTCAATCGCGGCCGCCAGATCGTCAATCCAATTTTGCAACGAGGCAACTTCACCGACGTATCCCGACGAATTGCCGTGGCCGCTCCAATCAAACCGCAACACGTGAGCACCACCGCGAGCGAGTTGCTTAGCAACCAGCTTACAGGCCCAGTGTGAGCGAATATATTCTTGCCCTAGTGGCGGACAGATCACGACCGCCTGCGCAGTCGAACCCTTGGAACGACGCGGCGGATGATGAACGCCGTAAAGTTGACGCTCATTATTTTGGTTAAAAAATATTGGCTTCATGTTAGTCCCAAAACCCTTTCAGATTTTCAAGCAAGCCTTTTCGTTTACTTTTGCTTTTGTTCGAATTCACCTCAGCCACCAGTTCAGCTGATACTTCAACCGCTTTCTTTGCTTCTGCGGTCTCCGCAACAGCCTTGGTCTCTTTCGCAGGCGTTGGCGAATCATTGCTAAACGCATCCGACTCGTCCAGCTTTTCTGCCAACTGCTGCAATGTGCAAACCAAGAAGTCCTGAGGGCTCAACTTAACTTCAGTTTTATCTTTTACTTCGCTGATGACTTTCATCGCTAACAACGAATGGCCGCCAACGTCAAAAAATGTATCATGCAAACTGACGTCGTCGATTTCCAAAACGGTTTCCCATAGGTCAACCATAAACAATTCCGCTTGCGACGTCGGATCAGATTGATCGCTATCGTTAACGTTTTCGTTTTCGTTTTCCGCAGCGACCGCCTCGGCTCTTGGCGCCGGAAGTGACTTGTAATCGATCTTGCCGTTATTGGTTTG
>JALZWN010000243.1 GCA_023300235.1 Mariniblastus sp. | reverse complement strand
TCAAAGCGCCGAAAATGAACGGCGATGAAATGGCGACCAAGATCCCGATGATCGCAATGACGATCATCAGTTCGACCAGCGTGAACGCTTTACGCTTGGCTTGATTCATGCGAGTGGTTACTTGCGGAGTAGTCATGGCAGGCTCCATGGTTTTCAGTTTAAAAGTTGGTGATCGGTAAGCAGGCTTCGGCGAATGCCTCGGGCTGACAAGTTTTTAATGCTTAGTGGGTGGTGGTCGGTGAGCGGTTTTCACCCCGCTCTCTGGGTTGCGTATTCGGGGTTTCCGTTTTTTAGCCGCCGGTTAGACCACCAATGATCGAGATCAATGGCATGAACAACGATGCCACAATGAATAGCACCGCGAGTCCAAGGAAAATAATCATCGCCGGTTCAATCATCTTCAGCATGCCCTCAGTCAATTGCTCGACTTCTTCTTCGTAGTAGTCGGCGACTTTGTACAACATCACGTCCAGTTCGCCGGTCTCTTCACCGACGGACACCATGTTGACGACCAAGTCTTCGACCACTGGTTTTTTGTAATTCAATCCGTACCAAGCTCCACTGACCACGCACAAGAACGCCGACGCGTAGGCGACGTAGAAGAACGTTGTAAAGTCATTCTGAACCAACAGCACCGATAGCGGAAACAATGAAATCGCCACCATGAAGAAGAACAGCGTCACCGGGTGGAAGCTCGGAATCGCCCATCGCTTCATTGGCTCGGCAATCGTTTCACCGTCACGAATCGAATCGGTGACTTTGGCGAAAACCTTCTCGAACATCGCGTTGCCCGCTGTCTCACGGGTAATCGAAAGACCTTCGATGATCGGAACGCCGGATGAAATCAACGCACCGAGTGTTCGAGTGGTTCGAGCGAGGTTGGATTTTTCAACCAGCTTGCCCAATACGGGCAGCTTGAGCAAGAACAGGTGCCAACCCATGCGGCCGGCTTTGAACTTGTTCACGATTGAGATAAACAGCACGATCGTGATCGGAATCAGCGGAATCAAAAACCACATTTGAGTGACTTTGTTCGAGATGTTGATCAACAGCACGGTCGCAAACGGCAGGTCGATGCCGAACTCTTCGAACATGTCCTTGAACTGCGGGATGATGAACAACATGATGAACGTCAAAATCGCAACGGTGAACAACACCACCATCACCGGATACAGCATCGCACCGACGATCTTGTTTTTGAGCGACTGAGTTCGCTCGCGGAATTCAGCCAAACGTCGCAGGATGACTTCCAGCGAACCACCGGCCTCACCGGCTTTGATCATGTTCACGTACAAGCGATCGAAGACCTTCGGGACTTTGCTCATCGCTTCCGACAGCGAAGCACCGCCTTCGATCTCGTCGCAGACATCAATCAAACCGTTTTTCAGCGCACCGGGTTGGGCTTGGTCTTCTAAGATTTTCAGGCTTCGCAAAATCGGCAAACCTGCGTCTTGCAAAATCGAAAGTTGGCGAGTGAAGGTCACCATCTTCTTGCCGCCCGCACCACCCAACGCAAACGTCTTGCGGTCTTTGCCAGAAGACTTATTGGAGCTCTTGGACTGTTTTTGGACGGAGATCTTAGTAACGAAGTACCCCATCGAACGGATCGTGGCTTGCGCCTCGTCCTGGGTAGCCGCATCGATTACGTCTTTGATTTCTTGGCCCTGAGGGTCCATCGCTTCAAATTGATATTTTGGCATGGCTAATTGTGGTGTGAAATAATGTGGTTGTATTGCTTAGACGTCTTACTGATTAAGACGTCGAATAAGGTGTTTGATTACGCGTCCAATACGGTTTCCCGGACCACTTCGTCGATCGTGGTGATGCCTTCGAACATGTATTTAATACCGATATCGCGGAGTAGCTTCATGCCTTTGGCTTGCGCTCGGTCTCGCAGTTGATCTGAGTTAGCGTCTTCGTTGATCATCTCACGAAGTTCGTCGTCCATGATCATTAACTCAAACAAACCAATACGTCCCTTGTACCCAGTGTTGCTACAAGTCGAACAGCCCGCCCCGCGGAAGACCTTTTTGCCTTTGACCTTCTCCGGATCGATTCGCAATTCAAGCAGCATCTCTTCGCTCGGCTCGGTCTCTTCGCGACACTCGGCGCAGATCCGCCGGACTAATCGCTGAGCCAAAATGGCTTCCACGGTGGCGGTGATCAAGAACGTCGGAACGCCCATGTCTTTCATCCGAGTGATGGTGCTGGGAGCATCGTTGGTGTGCAACGTACTGAAAACCGTGTGGCCAGTAAGCGACGCTTGCACCGCGATCTCGGCGGTCTCAAGGTCACGAATCTCGCCGACCAAAATCTTGTCCGGGTCTTGCCGCAAAATCGCTCGCAACGCCGAAGCAAACGTAACGCCGATCTCGTGGTTGATCGGGATCTGCACGATGCCGTCGATGTCGTATTCGACCGGGTCTTCGGTGGTGATGATTTTTTCGTCGGGTTTGTTCATCTCCGACAACGCTGAATACAGCGTTGTCGTTTTGCCTGACCCCGTTGGGCCGGTCACCAAAATGATTCCGTTGGGCCGCTCCATCACTTCGCGGAATTCGGCCATGATCTCTGGTGGCATGCCGACGTTGTTCAAGTCCAACGAAACCACACTACGGTCCAGCACACGACAAACCACGCTCTCGCCAAACAAAGTCGGCATCACGCTAACACGCAAGTCGACCGGGTGGCCGCCGATGGACAGTTCGATACGACCATCTTGTGGCATCCGTCGTTCAGAAATATTCAGGTTCGCCATGACCTTGATCCGCGTGGTGATCGCAAAGGCAAGGTGGCGTGGCGGCGGAACCATCTCGTACAGCACGCCATCAGCTTTGATTCGAATTCGGAATTCATCTTCGAACGGTTCGAAGTGAATGTCACTCGCGTGATCTTTGATCGCCAACAGCAGCACCATGTTCAGCAGTTTGCGAACGGGAGCACTGTCGACCAGTTCGTTTACATCGCCGATGCTGATTGGGCCATCGCCGCCAAGGATCTCGGAGGCCGCTTTGAGTTCGTCGTCTTCTTCGAGGCCTTTGATGAGCGTTTCAATGCTCTCGGTGTCCGAGTTGAAGTGCTTGTCGATCGACTTTAGCACGTCGGCTTCCGAAGCCACCATCAGCCGGACATCCAAACCTAAAAAGCGTCGCAATTCGTCTTGCATCGCAAGGTTCTGCGGATCACAACTGGCAACCGTCAGCACACCGTCTTGAAGCTGTAGTGGAATCACGCGATAAAGCTGAGCCATCGCGTCGGAAACGACTTCGCGAGCGGCTTGTGGAGGCGTGAATCCGTCGATGTCGATCGTCTTCAAGTTGAACTGTTCGCCCAACGCCTGAATCAATTGCTCGTCCGTGATCAGCCCCATCTCTTGAGCGATCTGACCGATCATTTGACCAGGGTTTTGCGATTGCTCTTCTACCAACATCTCTAAATGATCGTCGGTAATAAAGCCCAAGTCGACAAGGATCTGACCTAGTTTTCTAGCTGCCATCAGCGAAACACAATTCAAAAAACAGGAATGCGGGGATTAACTTTAGTGGTTGATTGGTCGGGTTAGCTCAAGAGACGCAGGTGACAGGCGGGAGACGCTGTCGCCACGTTCGTGAGCAAAACGAATTTAATCGTCGAACTCTAAATCGTCTTCGTCGAGCACGTCTTCGTCTTCTTCGCTATGACGGGCCGCTGCAATTCGCTTGGCCAAACTGTCAGGGTCTTGGGCTTTGCCCAACGCGTCTTCTAGTTCGATTTTTTCGTCGGCCCAGTGCTCGAACAAGCAATCGTCCATCAGCTTCATGCCGAACTTCGAACCGGTTTGGATCGCCGAGTTAATACGGAAGGTTTTGTTTTCGCGGATCAGGTTACCGATACCCGGTGTCACGACCAACGACTCAAACGCCGCCACTCGACCGCCACCGATTTTCGGTAGCAGAGTCTGAGCCAGCACGCCGACCAGTGACGTTGAAAGCTGAGTTCGAATTTGGTCCTGCAAGTTACCAGGGAACGCATCGATGATACGGTTGATGGTTCCTTGGGCACTGTTGGTGTGCAGCGTGCCAAAAACAATGTGGCCAGTTTCCGCAGCCGAAATCGCCGCTTCGATCGTTTCCAAGTCACGAAGTTCGCCGACCAGAATCACGTCCGGGTCTTGACGCAACGCTCGACGAATCGCTTCGGCGAAGCTTGGCACGTCGACGCCGACTTCGCGTTGGTTCACGGTTGATTTTTTGTGGTAGTGATAAAATTCGATCGGGTCTTCGATCGTGATGATGTGGTGGTCGACTCGTTCGTTGATGAAGTTCACCAAGCTCGCGAGTGTGGTTGATTTGCCGGAACCGGTCGGGCCGGTGACCAAGATCAAACCACGCGGACGCATGACCAATTTGGTAAAGATGTCAGGCACGCCCAAAACGTCTGGCGGCAGCATCTCGTTGGGGATCTGTCGCAACACCATTGCGATGTCGCCACGCTGTTTGAAAATCGAAACGCGGAAGCGAGCCTTTTCGCCGTAGGCAAAACCAAAGTCAGCCGAGCCCATTTCTTGGAGCTCGCGCTGGCAACGCTCGGGCGTGATGGACTTCATCAACGCCACGGTGTCCTCGGACTCCAAGCTTTTGGTTTCGAGCTGTCGCAGCCGTCCATGCAAACGGAAGACCGGCGGTTGCCCGGTGGTGATATGAATATCGCTGGCACCCTGCTTCACACAGGCTTCTAGCAATTTATCAATCAGGACGGTTGCCATTTCGACTCGTTTCTAACTCTAAAGGTAAACTGGATGTATTGTTGGTTTGGTCGCGGCAAAACCTTGGTGGCCAGCGAAGGACCCTCTGTGGTGAAGATCCCCTTACTGGCAAGGCTTGTTGGTTTAGCCTGTTGGTCGTTTGGCCTGTTGGCCGGTTTGCGATGATCGCAGTTTGGCGATGACCGCGGTTTGGTCGTCCGGAAGCCGCGACTATCGCCAAAGCGGCTAATTGGATCAAAAAGCCGAGCCCTAAATGCGGGTCCTGCCGAGCCCCTGCCAAAGCGTGCTCATTGTAGTTGAGCAACGGCAGGAATCTGGGTAGGCAGGTTGCCATTGCTGCTAGATTAGAGGCGGAAGTTGCGCCCGCAAATCAGCTATCACTTCTGTTCGGACACCCGAATTGTTGGGCGTTTCGGCTCGCAAGTCCAGAAAATGCTCTGATTTATCCGGTGCCTGGCCCTGCCACCGCGGGCTGGCCGTTGCCACTCTGGGCGATTTATGGTCCGATTTCACCCCGTGATGAGCGGTTTGGCCGAGCGACCAAGCCGCCCAAAGTGCTACGGCCTGTCGATTTAGCCAACCAACCCGCCCGCTAGAATTACTTCTAGACTGCCTGCGCACACGACAGGCTGGAAGCCCATCACCACATTTTCCGGGCTTCGCCAGAGGCGATTGAATGAACAAACCCGTTAGATTTGGCCTAGTGAACCCCGTCGCCATCGCCTCGCTTGGCAACTCGCATGACCTCGCTGAAGGTCGTGTAGCCCTGAGCGACCTTGCTCAGCCCGTCCATGTACAGCGTATCCATGCCCTTTTCGACCGCATGGTCTCGGATCTCTTGTGACGACGCTTGGCGGAAAATCAGCTCTCTAATGCTGGAATCGATCATCAGCATCTCATAGATGCCCATCCTGCCGCGGAAGCCAGATTTCTGACAACTGCTACAACCCTTACCACGCATAAAGGTCGCAGTCTCGACCATTTCCGGTGGCATTCCGGCCTCTGCAATCTCCTGCTTGCTCGGGGTGTATTTGGCGCGACACTTTGGGCAAATCGTCCGCACTAGTCGCTGAGCAAGGATCGCTACGACCGAGCTGGCGACCAAATACGCCGGCACTCCCATATCAATCATACGTGTAACGGCTGTGGGCGCATCGTTCGTGTGTAGAGTACTGAAAACAAGGTGTCCGGTAAGGGACGCTTGGATTCCCATCGAAGCCGTCTCTTGGTCACGCATCTCTCCCACCAGGATCACGTTCGGGGCTTGCCGCAACATCGACCGAATAATCCGAGCGAAGTCGAGCCCGATCTTGTGTTTGACCTCCACCTGGTTGATGCCCGGCAGGTAGTATTCGACGGGGTCTTCGGCGGTGATGATCTTGCGGTCGGGGCGATTGAGGCTGTTCATCGCAGCGTACAAGGTGGTCGTTTTTCCGGAGCCCGTTGGGCCGGTCACTAGGACAATTCCGTTAGGTCGGCGGATGAGCGAGTGGAACTTCTTGTATACTTTCTCACTGAAGCCGAGCTGGCGAACACCGATCTTGATGTTGTCTTTGTCCAGCAAACGGAGCACGCAGGATTGGCCCTGGTTGGTCGGGATGATGCTGACGCGAAGGTCGAGTTCTTTCTCGCCTGTCGTCACTTTGATACGCCCATCTTGTTCGCGGCGTTTTTCGGCGATGTCGATATCGGCCAGGATTTTGATCCGGGAGATGATGGCACCGAGCTGTCTTTTGGGGAGCCGGTCGCGTTCGTGCAGCACGCCGTCGATTCGGTAGCGGATTCGAACTCGGTCTTCGAAGGGTTCGACGTGGATGTCAGATGCCCGCAGTTGAACAGCTTCGGTGATCATCAGTTGGACCAAACGCACGATCGGGGCGCTGCTGTCTTCGGCGGATTCGCCGCCACTATCGGCGTCATCGTCGATGGTTTCGGTAAAGTCGATCGCGGTATCGGTGAATTCCTGCAGGATCGAGTCAGCCGATTCGCCTTCGACTTGGCCGTATTTCCGGTTGATCTCCAGCGTAATGGCAGCTCGAGTGGCCAGGGCGACGGTAACATCGCGGTTCAGGATAAACCTGAGCTTTTCGACGGTATCAACGTCCTCGGGGTCGCTCATCAGGACTTTGAGGCCGCGGTCGGTTTCGTCCAGCGGGATGACGTTGTTTTCACGAGCCACCGCTTCAGGCATTAGCTCGATGACCCTTTCTGGGATGTCGACTTGCTTCAGGTCCACATATTCCAGCCGATGGGCTTTCGCCAAGGCCTTGGTGACTTGTTCGTCCGTGGCATAGCCGAGCTGAACGAGGACTTGAGCGATCGTCTTGCCGGTTTGTTTGGCTTGTGCTTGAGCGTCGAGAATTTGCTCTTTTGAAATAACCCCAGCCTGATGCAACGCTTTCAAATACTCTGGAACTTGCTTCTTTGCCATTCTCTTCTCCGTTTAGTCCCGGGTGTATCTTCTGGGGAAATGTTGCACTTTGGTTGCACTTTGGTTGCACCCTGACTGCACTTGGATTGCACCTGGCTGACCGTTGTGAGGCTGGGTTCAGCGGTCAGGTGGTTGCTGATGCAAGTATAGACGATCCTCGTCAAGAGAAAGATTCAAGATGCGGCAAAAGCAGGGAAAATCACTTCAATTCACTTTAAGCTACGGGCTTGCAACCAATATTTGACCGCCAGTTCTCTTAGTTCGTCTGCTTTGTCGTAAATCTGAACCAGCTCAAGTTCTGCAGCGAGGTCTTCTAGTTTTTTAGCGGATGAACGTAAAGCGTCCTGAGGGGATCTTGTCGGGGGCCTGTAGTTTCGACCATGAGATACGGGGCGAAACAGCGGGGGTACCGTTTTGTTTTGGATGGCAAGGTTTTCAAGCGATTGTTGGAATTGCTGTTCCGGATCGGATCCGGGAATCGCGCCTTGCAGTCGCTCGGCGACCCCGCCGCCCATTAGGGCTCGTAACGCCGCGATCTGCCTTAAGTCGATGATTTGCTGAGGTGTCAGCGTTTCTGTGTGTTTTGGGGGGGCTTTTTCGGTGTGCTCGGTGGGAGATGTTTGTGGTGCTTTTCCCAGTGCCATGATCGGCTTGTCTTGCGCCGGTAAGCTGGCGGCGAAAACGAGGAGTACGATCATTGGGCGAGCCAATGTCAAAAGAGAGCAGCCGGTCCGGCCGGTTTTGTTAAGCATGGTTGGGCGATCCTGAAGGTGACGAACTGGTGGCGATTTTAAGGGGCAGCCCAAATATAAGGACTCCTAGGCATAGACGGAAACCTCAGTTTGCCGAAACCTCTGTTTGCAACTGTCCAATTGGCATGGCTATTTCCCCGGTGCTCCCGGGGGGGGAGGCGTTTGCTTATTTGCTGGTGTGATTGCGATCTCTTGGGGGCAGGGTGAATTAGTTTTGCAAATTAAGTTTTGCAAATTAGAAAGGCCCCGCAGTGGTAGCTCGACGCGTTGGTGAGGATTCTCACGAGCCCCTTGCTAACGGCGGCGTGCTACCGGTTCAAGAACTGATTTACCATGCTTATGGGGTTTGGTTGCTACAACACAGACCGCATGCGCGGTACAATGAAGCGTTTCCACTCAAAGGCGACCACGCTGCCAAATTAACGTAACGTTCGCCAATGGCCGGCTTCGCATCTGTCGAAGACATTGAACACACGTCTTAACCAGTGCCACTTGCTAACCGAATTAGATTTTGGTTGGACCAACGGTGCCGGTAAAAAAATGTAGCTGCCGCTCAGCAAAGTGTTTTTGTGCTGAGTCGCCGAACTAATGTTCAAAGCCAAATTTACTTTACAGCCAACGAGTTGAGGTGTTGATGTCTATCTCCAAACGATTTTTGACCTTCGTTTTCGCCGCGATCATAGCGTGCTCATGCTTTGCCGTTGGTGAGCTGGCCGCTCAGCAGAAGTACCGAGGTATGCCGATAAAACCTGGCTATGCTGTCGGCCCGGAACTCACGCCCAAAGCTTCCAAAGACGACCGGGCAGCTTGGAAGAAAAAGTACGGTCCGGCGAAGAAGAGGATCAGTGCTGGCAACAACAACGTCAAGGCAGTGCTGGCTGCGGGTGGCGACGTCAAAGCAGACCCCGAAGCTCGCAAGTATCTGGAGACGGTTGTCTTCCCTGCGATGACTCAAACAGGCCCCAACGACCTGGCTTCTTTAGGAATTAAGCGGCAGGATTTTCTGAAGAACTTCTTGAACAAAGGAGTAACCGGCGTCGCCCGAGCAAAGATGATCGACTTTACGATCCAAACGCTGCAAGGTTATTGCGCTAACACGAACTTGCATCCATCGGCAAGATTGAACGCGGTGGTTTTGATGAGTCAACTGACCGACCGCCCGTTGGTCAAATCTGCGCAAGCTCCAGCGGCGTCAGGTAAAGCGTTTGTTGTTTTGCAAAAGATCTTCAGCAGCCAAAACGAAAAACAGTTTCCAGAATACTTAAAGATCGCTGCCTTCACGGGAATGAAGAACCAGCTAGAAATGAATTCCAAATCAGGTCAATCGGTCAATTCCACCGTCAGGTCCGAACTGGCGGAAGCGGTATTGAAAATGCTGGCAGCCGAAGTCGACTCGACGAAAGATGCCGCTGGCTATTGGAAAAAACGCCAAGCCGTTCAAATGGCGGGCGTACTTAGGGACGCCAAAACGTTGCCGCCTCTGCTGGCGATTTTGAATGATGATGTTTCCAATTTTGAACTCAAGCTTGACGTGGTCAAAACCATTATCCAAGCCGGCTCTATGGGAGCGGACTCGAGAACCAACGGAACGGTTGTCGCGTCAGTCAGTAAGTTTGCAGGAATAGCCGTTGCCAGCGAAGCCACCAACATTATCGCGGCTCGTGAAAAAATGATTCGCAACGGAATTTTGTTTGGCGACGTTGACTTGATGCAGTCCAAGGATTCAATCGACTTTCAGCCGCAAGGGGGAGACGGATCCGGTGGAAGGGATTTCGGCTCGGATACCAGAGCCACTCGCAAGACCCCTCTGGTCGAGCTCCCAAACTATCAATTGAATTTCTCGCGAAATCGCATCCGTGCGATTTCGATTTTCTGCAAGCAAGCCATCGGTGTCGATCAGCAAGGAGGCCTGCGTCGTGGACTGGCCCCCAAAGCAGATACTTTGGCCAGCGGTACCATCAGAGAGTTGGACAGGTTGCTCGAGAAGTCGAACGTAGGGCTCGTCGATGTTGACGTTCGCATTCGTGATGGCGATCCGACGCCGCAAGAACTCGACCTAGGACGCGAGACGAGTTACGTGGATCAAATGGTAAAAGTGTGCGAGAGTTCAGCTGAAACCTTAAAAGGGCTGCTGGAAACTTACGCCGCCGAGTAATGTCGCTTGCCGGGTGCTCTGAGAGCCGGGTGCTCTGGGAGCCCGACGCGTTAGCGAGGAAATGTGGTGATGGGCTTCGCCAAAACATGCTAAATCAATGCGCTCAAACCTGCGGCTCCTTAGCGAGCAACATTCGTAAATCGCACCATGCGGGCCGTTGCCACTAAAACCCTGGCAGAACCTTTTCCAGAGCATCCTAACGCTAGTCCATTTCTGATCACAGAAGCATGGCACTCCAAGCCGGCCAATGCTACTCCAGCCATCGCGAGCCCGCTGGCAGGATCGCTTCGCCGCCGGGGCGGAACAGTTGCGGCCGTTTCGTGAACCGAGGTTCGAAGCCGAAACGGAATCCGAAGTTGTCGCGGCTGTGATCAAAGTTAAACCCAAACTGCCACAAGAATGATTCGCCGATGTAGATCAAGCTGAGCGTCTGACCGATCGTGCCGGTGTCGCCAAAGTCGATTTGCCCGCCGGCCTTCAAGCCCCACTTGTCGCTCATCCGATAGCTGAGTGAACCGGACAGGATGTTACTGCTGATCGGTCCTTCGATCGTGCGGAAGCCCAGATACGCGTTGCCATTTCCGGGGCGACTGATGTTTGCGCCAAAGCTTGCCGTTCGCAAACCGTCAGAAAAGAAATCAAAGTAACCGTCGGACACCAACGACAATCGGTCGCCCAGGTACCAACGGAAGTCGTAATCAAACATCCCAAAATCCGAACCAAAGTTGTCTCGGTTGGCCTTCGGGAACAAAGTGGCTTGCGTGTCCAACGTGATCCAGTCAATGATTCGTTGCTGGCCGGGCAAGCCGCGTTTGGTTTGCCACTTCTGTCGTACGCCAAGTTTGACCGCAAACAAATCGTCCGCAATCTCGCTGGACGCCGCGGTCACGTTGCCTTGAATCCCCGACCGCAACGCGAAGTAACGCTCGTCAAACTGCAACGGAATATCGTCGCCGGCCAAAATACCAAACGTGTCAAACGCGAACCGACGACGAAAGTGTTCTTGAGCGTCGTCGTCCACCTGATCGTAAAGTGCTAACTCGTCTAAGTCCTGACTCGCTTCGGCAAAAAACGCATCGACGTCAAAAGACACTTTGTGAGCCAGCCCGTCGACGTTCCATAAAATGCTTTTGATCGATGGATCAACTCGCCAGATCGGTAAACTGGCTCGAACACCCGTTTGCCCAAACGCTCGCACCAAATCATTGCCGTCGCGAGCTTCTTGCCAGTAGCTAACATCGCCTAATAAATACGGCACGACTTTGACCGGTCCGACTTGCAATGGGAAATCAATCTCATGTCGAGTCCCCGCGGTGATGCCGTCGACGTCGGTCTCCCAAGCCAACGGGTCAAACGAAGCCGCGTCGATCGGGTCGGTAGGCGTGGTCGCTTGCCGCAAGCGCTGGTATCCGGCATGGGCACTCGCGTGCCAGATCGCGCGGTTGTTGAGTATCGGTTCACCAAGCTTGAACTGGTTGTATTCGATGCCGCTGGTTTGTGTGAAAAAATCGTTTAGATGCAAGTCGCCGGTCAAGTTGTAGCTGTTCGTGCCAACGTTTCGTTCAAGCCAAAAACCCGTCGTGGCGTCTTTGTTAGTATCCCACTCTCGCTCGTAAAACTGTTCCAAAAAGTTTCGGTCGGTGATGTAGCCCAGCTCAGCTCGCAGTTGATATCCCGGCGCGAAATCGTGGCGATGCTGCAAAACCGTGCGGCCGCGGAAGTCTTCCTCGGGCGTCAACGCCGTGCGGCCTCGCCCTAGATTGTCCGTGCCGTCGTCAAAGATGAACCAGCTGTCGTAGTTGCCTGACACGCGACCAGGGATTCCCAAGAATTCGTCGCGGCGATACTTAAACTCGCTGCCAAATGCGAATCCGCGTTCGGACAAGTAATCGAGATTGCCAGTCCACTGCGTTCCCGCTGCCGGTTGGATGCCAAGCACTTGGTACATGTTCCAGCCGGTACGAATCTGCGTGCCAAAAATGTTGTCCGAGTTTAGGTTGAAGCTTTCAAGGTACAGCGTCGGATTGCTCAGCGTCGTTTGGATTTGTGGCCACGCAAACACGGGCACTCCGCCAACGTAAACGCGGTTGCCTTGGCCATCCAGTGTAAAGTCCGTGGTCGGAGCGTCGTTTTGAAAGTTTGAAAGTCCGTCGCTCAAGTTGGCCGAAGCCACACCGGTCGTAGTATCAAAGACCGGGGACGGTTGAGCAACTTGAGTCTGCCGCAAGCCAATCGATTCCGACTGCAGCCAATACCGCGGCACGCCAAGGCGGCTGGTCGTTACCGCGGTTCCGTACGCCTGCATGTCGTTTTCGCCCAACTGTTGGACGACATCCGCTTTGACTCGCACCGGACCGTTGATGCCGCTGACGTTGGTCCGCATGTCGGCTTTCAAGATCGTGCCACGCTGTGATTCGACGTCGTAAAACATCCGCTGCGCGTTGATGATGCGTGTGCCTTTGGAGAAGATCACATCGCCTTCAAGGTAAAACTGATTACGGCGAGTCCCGTCGGGCAGCGTGAGTTGCCACTGCACGGCGTTGTCGGCGGTCAAGTAAAGCTTGCGATCGGTATCGGCTTGAAAGGCTCGCAACTCCGAGATCGCAGGCGTTTCCAAGGCTAATCGAATTCCACCGGTCAGCAACGTGATTTTTTCGTTGGGATTGTCTGGGTTAACAAAGTTTTTCAAATTCAAATTGAACGACGGGTCTCGCCGCGACAACAGGATTTTGTAAGGCGAACCGCCTTGATCCAGCTGCCCGCCAGCCTGAGCGGGGGTGCTTTGGGTATACGCAGGTGCGGTTGGTTGCTGAGCGAATTGCGGGGATTGAAATCCGCTGGGCGGTAGCACCGTCGATGCCTGGCCGGTGATCGGATTGATGACCAATTGCGGTCGTTGAGTCGTGCCGCTGCGGTTGGCGAATTGGTTGTCTTCGACCCAGACTTGCCCGCTGCCGGTGAAGCTGCCGCTGCGCGGGGCGACCGGGAAGGATTGCAGAAATCCGACTTCTCGAACTGGGTTCGCTAGATTCTTTGATCGTGCTTGCTGGGCTCGGTTGAACAGCATTGGCGGGCTGCCGGTAAGCTTTTCTGACTGTCGAGCTAAATCGATGGTGCCTGTGGTTTGCAAGCGGCCAAACCATGCTTGGTCTTTGATGCGGTCGGAGGGTTGGTTGTTAGGTTTTCCGGCGAGGTCAACGGTGACGTCTTGCTCCAAATAGACGAGCACTTGATGTGGTTTCGCTGGTAGGTCGTCGCTGGGCATTTCGACCCAGAGGATCGCTTCGCTGGCAGAGGCGGTGAGCGTCGCTTGTTGGATTTTTACGTTACCGCGTAAGTGCAGGACTTCAAAACCGTTTTCGACCCAGTGTTTGATTTGGTCAGCTTTGACGGAAATCGAATGCGTTGATTTTGGCAGTTCAAAGGAAATGTTTTCTTCGAACGTTTGGCTAAATGCCGGTGCGGCCGTGGGGGCTTGGCCAAAGCTGGGTTCGTTAAAAATCGGTGCAGAATTGTCGCTGGAAAACGGCGACTGCGGCGAGGCGAACAAACCGGAACCGCTGGCTGAAAGCAAGCAGGCGACCAACAAGACGGCTGCCAAATTTTTCGTGGCGAACGCGGCGTTGAAAATCCGTCCTCTCCAAAAATTGACCCACGAAGCGAGTTCATGGTAGCCCGCCACGTCAGCAAGGAGCCGAGCAGAAGCGAACGCGAACCAAGCTCTGTCGGAAACGCTTTTGAAGCCGTTTTTTTGGCGCGAATCTGCTGAGCGACAGCGGCGACGCCAACGACTTCGAATGCGATCAAATTTTGCAGCAGTCAGATTCAAGTTTGTTTGAATTCAAGACGATATGTTTTTGTTAGGCCCATTGCCAATTACGCAAATTGGAAATCTGGGGCGGCGGAGTATAGAAGGGCCGGAAAAACACAGCAAGCGAGAAGCTGGCGCGAGAGAAACCAAGCATTGCCGCACCAAAGCGTGCTAGCAGTCGTTAATGCAGACAGCAGGCAAAGGCAGATTCGCCATCATCAAAGTAGCCAACGG
>JALZWN010000242.1 GCA_023300235.1 Mariniblastus sp. | reverse complement strand
TCGCCAGAATTCAGTTTGATTCAGAGAAAACCGAACTCTGGCGAGTCCGGCTACATGTTTCGATCCTAATCTTTATCTTTGACAGACCACTAGAAGCCCATCACCACAGTTCCTCGCTGACGCGTCGGGCTACCATTTGCTCTCGCTGACGCTCGGTTCCCCGCTAACGGACCAGTTGATTCAGAGCCAACCGCTTTGTGAACGTCCACCGAAGGTAGCGCTCTTTTACGGAGTAAAAGGCGACATTCGGATCCTCGCTGACGCGTCGGGCTACCACTTACTTCCTCATTTGTAAATCGGATTCACCCTAGATGGTAAAACTGATCGCGTCGGCAGCACGCTAAGTTCCTGCTACAATACTCCGCTCATTCGCAGCCCCAAAAGCATTGGCAACTTCAGCCTGTTTTGCGGCCGCCTTGCCCTAGCACTTGCAATCAAATCAATATGAATTGCCAATCACAAAACAGCCTTTCCAGCATCGCATGCCGACTTAAGCGGTTGGCCATCTGCCTGTCATTGGCGATCTTTTTGCTGGGCTTGAGCGGTTGCCCAAAAACTGACGATGGGCAAACGCCAGAGACGCAAGCCACGTTGTCCGTTGCTCCGCCGGACGCCCTCAAGTTGCTGGTGATCGGTGACCCAGAAATTGGGCCGAAGCTAGTCCGGCAGTGGAAGGCTCACCAAGACGGCGATCTGACGATCGAAAATCAGCAGCAAGCCGCATGGGTCGAATCTGGCTTTCCAATCAGTGAAGGTACCGACTTGATCATCTACCCGACGTTGATGCTGGGTGAACTGGCCGAAGCGAAGAAGATTGCCAAGCTCGAGTACGCGGTTTGGAACTCTGACGAGATTGATAAGGACTCTTTGTTGAATCACTATCGCCGGATGTTGACTCGCTATGGAAACGAAGCCTATTCGGTGCCGCTGGGGAACCCGCACTTTGCGATGATGTACAACGGAGCTAGGTTCGGTTTGAAAACCGAAGCAGACGGATCTGCAGTGGCCGATTCTAAGTTGCCTGAAACGTGGGAAGAACTCGAACAAGATTTGGACGCCCGCGGGGCGAAGTTGGAGTTGCCGCTGGCCGCCGGTTGGGCGGGGCACAGCGTTATTTGTCGAGTCGCTTGTAACGTTCGTGCTCGGGGAAGTTTTTCGTTTTTGTTTGATCGATCGACGATGGAGCCGTTGGTTGAACAAAAACCATTTATTGACGCGCTAGATTATTTAAAACGGACAACCTCCGAACGCTCGTTAGAATTGAGTCCACGGGGTGTTTTTGAACTCGTCGCAAACGACGAAGCGACGGTTGCGATGTGCTGGCCAACCAAGGAAGCTGATTTCAAAATGGCCGAGCGAGATGCTTTGGTCGTGGGTCAAGTGCCCGGTTCGAAAATGATTTATGATTTTAGGCGGTCGACCTGGAAAGAGCGTTTGGCGGACGAAGCGATTTGCGTCGATTGCCTTGGCTTCGGTGGTTTGGTCGCATCGCGGATTGCGGGTAGTCGCCATGAAGATACCGCGACTAACTTTGTTAAGTGGGTTAGTGGAAAACGAATCATTTTGAAAACCGCGGCTCAATCGGAGCTTACCGGTCCCGTGCGTGCCAGTCATTTGGGCGATTTGTCAGGCTGGGCAGGCGAGAGCGTGCCGTTAGAGGTTTTGGATGAATATGCGGACGTTGTTCGGGCGGTGCACGAGCGTAAACTAGTGGTCGTGTTTCCGCGGATCCCCGGCAGCGAACGTTACTATGCGGCGTTTGACCAAGGTGTGCGAGCGGCGTTGAGCGGCGAAAAGACGCCCGAACTAGCGATGGGCGACGTGGCGAAAGAGTGGAACCAAATCACCGAATCGATCGGTCGTCGAAAGCAAATCATCGCAATGCAGCGAGAGTCTCGTTGAAGCTCGGTGGGCGTTGTTAAACGCTGCCGCTAAATTGCGAGCAGGATCGAAACGGGTTGGATCGTCGGAACGCTGCCGTCTAGCCGGCTCGGTCTTCATTGGCAAGCAACGCGAGGCAGCCTAGGCCATAAAAAGAGTACTCAACGTCATGAGCGGTGTCCCAGGCAGCTGCTTGAAAACCACCAGCCTCCAACTGCATCGAATCGACGAAGCGTCGATACGCCGGCAAGTCGATTTCATCTAACGCGTCCAAATCCGTCAGCGTTAATGCACCGGTGAAACTGCTGAGCAAATCCGCGATCGGGATGCGTGTGTTTGCTCGAAGCCCCCCTTCACTGGTTTGCATTTCAACCAAAAAATCTAACGTTGTCGCGACTAGCTCCGGATCCTTCTGTTCATCGATCGCGTTTAAGATTTGCAGGCAACCGACGGCCGCGGCTGTCGGGTTCGTACCCGCCCGTTTGCTGGCTCGGATTTCTCGCCAACCGCCGTCCTCTTCTCGCTGGGATTCCAAAAACGCAACGATCAATTCTGGGTTCGGGATCGGGCGTTCGATCAGCTCGAGCACCAGCATCACTAAAAACGTGTGATAGGTACTGCCGGCGTGTCCTTCCATCGCTTTGGCGTAACCGCCATCGGGACGTCGTAGCGTTTCTAAGAATTCAGCAACTTGATCGGGCCAATTCGGATCGGCGTCTTTAAAAATGTCGTTGCCCGCCGAGACCTTTAGTAAGTTGGCGGCGTAGAACAGCGAAAAGAAATCGACGATTGTTTGATGTGAGTTCAACATCGGTTTGAGAAACGCTTCGATGCGATCGGCGACGTCACCGTACAACTCGCCTAAAATCGACAGCCCTCGCATGGCAAACGTCGTGTAGTACAAATCGCTTTCGCCCTCACGCCCGCCGAACCCTCCATCGGGACGCTGGGCGGACAAGAAATAGTCGGCGTGTAGCTGCCGCACTGGCTCAGGTAATTCCCCGACGCCTTGAGCTAAGCGAATGGTGAGATTTTGTAGGTATGCAGACAAGCGACTTTATTTAACCTGTTCGACTTCGATCGGCCGAGCTTTCCAAATTTCATCTGCGTATTGTTGAATCGTCCGGTCGCTAGAGAACCAACCACTATTGGCGGTGTTGGCAATGCTGATGCGATCCCAACGCTCGTGGTTGCGGTAAGCTTCCGCAACGGATTGTTGAGCGTTGATGTAGCTGCGAAGGTCGCCGATGGTTACCCATTGGTCGTTGGGGTTACGCAAGCCTGCGGTCAATACCTTGAAAATTCCAGGGTCATCTTTGCAGAACGTGCCAGATTCTAGCATGTCCATGACGCGTTTGATATCTTCGTCGGCGGCGATGATCGAATTTGGATCGTAGTTCTTTTTCGCTTCGACCACTTCCGCTGCATCGAGCCCGAACAAGAAAAAATTGTCTGCTCCGGCCTTCTCACGAATTTCGATGTTCGCTCCATCCAGCGTGCCGATCGTAATCGCACCGTTCATCATAAACTTCATGTTACCGGTGCCCGAAGCTTCTTTACCTGCGGTCGATATCTGCTCTGACAACTCGGTGCCGGGGCAGATTATTTCCATCGCGGAAACACAGTAGTTCGGGAAAAACACAATTTTGAGAAGTTCATTCGCTTTGGGATCATTGTTGATGACGTCCGAAACATTGTTGATCAGCTTGATGATTTGCTTTGCCAGAAAGTATCCTGGCGCTGCTTTGCCACCGATCAAAACACAACGTGGCACCATCGATTCCGTTTTGCCTTGCAAGATTTGATCGTACAAATGAATCACGTGCAACACGTTTAGTAACTGCCGTTTGTACTCGTGGATGCGTTTGACTTGCACGTCAAACAACGCTTCGGTATTAAAAACCACACCGGTGTGTTCGGCCACGTAGTCAGACAATCGCTGTTTGTTGGCAAGTTTCACGTCTCGCCATTTTTTCCGGAATTCGGCATCGTCGGCCAA
>JALZWN010000241.1 GCA_023300235.1 Mariniblastus sp. | reverse complement strand
TTCTTTTTGTCTATCGCAACTATCGAGTTGGCTATGGGATTCCGTTTTAGATCAAAGACCGTCGCATTGAACGGGATAGCTCGTGATACCGTCTGTCCGTCATGGAGTGACACAATGAGCAGCTCGTCTTTTCGTTGCGACGGAACGACGACGCGATTTCCGATTACGATTAGTCGGTCGAGCGATGCAACCCCATGAATTGGAATTGTCTCCGAATTTATCAGGTCGAGAAGCACAACACTTGAGCCAGATTTGAATAGCAGGTGTGAGCCAGAGTCGCTGAAACAGGCAATCGGGCCGATCTTGCGAAATGGAAATGTCTCGCGACGTTCGCCAGATTTCAGGTCGTGCAGAGAAAGGTCGTGCCCGGACCAATAGCCAATTGCGAAAAGGTTGGAACCAAGATGCGCTGCACCATCGAAAGAGTCGTTTTCGACGCGCAATACCGCGCTCTGAGATTTCATCTTGGCATCGAACACAGAAACGGCCACAGGCTGGTCGTCGTGCCGATAATGTGTCCCATCCGATGCTGTAAAGACATAGAAGCTCATGTGGCCCTTAAGCGGATAAAGTCCGTGATCACCGAGCCGGGACGAGCGATCTTCCATTTTCTAAACCACGCGCAAGACCGGCTTCGCGTGCATCACATTGTTATCCCGCGTTTATTCTACTTAGGATACCTGCCCACCCTGAATGATCGCAGAACACTGCCGATTCTTTATAGATAAAGAATGAGCCAACTAAGCCCGATTGACTATCGACATTCTCGACTCTGGGAGAGTAGCACTCAAACTGTGCAAACCATTTAAATTCGGTAGTTTCCAGAATCCCGTAAATATTTGATAGTAGATCGGCCGTGTAAAATTTATCGGAGTAAAGGTACACCCACAGCATCCGTATATTGTGATGCCAATCAGTAAACTCGAAATCGTCGTCAAGGTTCAAGGCAGGAAACTTCGCGATAAATTGCGATTTGACTGCCCGAAACTCGTTGTCAATGGCTTGGTCGTCAACGACGAGGTGCAGGCCGCAAACCTCTTGTTCGACTGCTGTGTAATCTGTACGTCCTGCCGAGATTTTCATTGGATTTTGATTGAGCGGGATAACGGTTGCGATGACCCAGTCGCAGCAATTAAACAAAACATTAAAGACCGCGGCAAATGCGATGTGGGTCCATCGCTTTGTTATCCCGCGAGCGTTGGAAGCCAAAGCCCGTTCAAAGCCTTACCTTGAACAGCCCTTTCATTCAGCGCCCTCTTTCTCGGGACAAATCACGCTCCCCCAGCCATCGTATTCAACATTAAAAATTTTACTTATGCAAGCGAAAAGCCCCGACACGGCACAAATGACATTCTGAGTAATAGGCATTTCAATCTCGGCAAGGACCCAATGCTTGCCGTCTTCATTCTGATCAACGCGACATTCTGCGTACTGATTATCGACAATAAAACTGCAAACTGTCTCCGCAGTTTCAGCGCTATCGGCAATCAACAAGAAGTCAACCTTGCGAGGCACAGCAAACTGGTCGCCTATACTGTCATTCTTGATAAGCAAGTCAGTGTCGGATCGTGCGGTATCGAGGAGAAGGTCAGTTATTGTCATTTGAGGTGATTTGCTAAAGCGGTGTGCGACATTGTCGCGAATAACGAAACTATAAACTCACGTTGCCATCCCATTTTAAGTCAGTTCTGCTAAATCCTTTAAGCGGGATAACGTCTGCGATAACCCAGTCGCAGCAAATAAACTAAACATTAAAACCGACGTGAAACGCGACCTGGGTCCATCTCATTGTTACCCCGCAAACTCGGCCTAGCGGACAAGCCAAGCAACTAGGTCGGCAACCAATGCTATCGCAAAAACGATCGGGAGGAACGCCGCAGAAGCAATTAATCCGATTTTAATTGACTTTCGCCAGCCAGCAGACGCCTTAGGGACACAAAAAGCGGAAATCAGAAACAAGATGAATGAGACCGGCCCAGTAATGATCAACGCCCAAGCTGCAACAACAAGAAACTTCTCAACGAACCCAACTCTAACGTGAAATCTGTCACCGACTTGGTGAGGAAGCAACTCAAGCAATTCATCTAGCCTTGTAGCACTACGAACGGTCGCATCGCAATTCGGGCATTTAGCGACGGTTTCTTGCGTAACCCAAACTGGTACGATTCCCAGCCATTTGTCCACAGTTTTAAATCGAAACACATCCGTTAGGCTCGTTTCCGCACACGACGCGCAAGTCATTGTAAGCTCGGCACTGCCAACAACTTCTCGTTCTTCGGTTAAGCTGCTAAACATAAGGCTTCATGCGGGATAAAGAATTCATGTAAGTCCTTGGTTTGATAGTTACGGACGACCGCGCAGTTGGTTTTGAAATCACAACTGGCACACAACTGGGGACACGCACAAACTGGTCGCCCCAGTTAACTTTGTGGGTGTCCCCAACTGCTTCCCAACTGCTTTACATCAGAAAGATTATGACACACGCAGAATATGATGACCAGAAGTGGATTGTTGAATGTAATTGCCAAGAAGATTTGAAAAAGGCTATACGGAAGAAAGCGACGAAGAAATCAAGCAAAAAGCCGACCAAAAGAACAGCAAAGAAAGCGAGAAGAAAACGATGATCACCAAGTATAAATTAAAAGGCAAATCAAAGGATTCATACATGGAATGCTTGGTGAATTTCTTGCCATTGACATCAATTAAAAACGACGAGCACCTTGGGTATGCTTCAGGTATCGTCGACGAATTGATTGCGATGGAACGGGACTCCGGACAAAATGAGTATCTCGACGCTTTGACAGATTTGATTGAAGCATATGAAGACAGTAATGTTGAAATAGAAGAATCGACACCGCAGCAAATGCTCAAGCATCTACTTGAAGCACGCGGGATAACACAAGTCGCGATCGCTAAGAATGCGGGGGTTAGCAGATCGACAATTTCTGAAATCCTATCTGGAAAAGATCGTGTTAGCAAAAGAATAGCGTTTAAGCTGGCAGGCTTTTTTTCAGTTAGTCCTGTCTTATTCTTGCGCGATTGATTGGAGCAGATAACGTCTCCAATACCCGAGTGCCGGGATTAAATTAACCATTCCAACATTGCTCGATTTCGGCACTTCGATCCATCGCATCGTTATCTGGCGATTTCCGATTTCCCAGCCGACGGTTTACGGGTGAAGTCGCTCAGTACAGCAACCACTCTTGCGATGAAAAAGAACAGCGAAATAAACAAGGTAAGAAAGATGGCATAATCGATGCCGCGATCCGATCCGACAATCCTGAGATTAAATGGGGTTTGGTCAAGCGGGTTGAAAGACCTAACCAACTGGAACGAAAGTAAAGAAACGATGACAAAATAGAGACCAGTTGCGATCCAAAGCTGGCTGGAAGAGAGTGCAGGATAACGAGTCAATGAAAGAAGCAAGATCCCAAATACGGCAATGTCAACAACCAACGAAACAG
>JALZWN010000240.1 GCA_023300235.1 Mariniblastus sp. | reverse complement strand
CTCAGAACTCAGAACTCAGAACTCAGAACTCAGAACTCAGAACTCAGAACTCAGAACTCAGAACTCAGAACTCAGAACTCAGAACTCAGAGCCTCGGCCAGAAGCTTCTCTCCGGTCACGGCATTCTCTGACGCCCCGTCATTGACTCTGTCCGGCCTCGGCCTTCAGCAACTCCCGCTCTTTTGTTCGCTTCTCTTCCAACCCAGCCTCATACTCTTCCGCTTGGCGCATTAAACGCTCGTTGGCCTCTTCGATATCAAACTTATCGCCCGCATCCTGCACAACATTTCTCTCCACGTTGTGGTTTCGCGGAACTGGATTGTCTTTGGTCACTGACGCTATCGGCGACGGTGGTTCGTCCATTGATTTTTTCATGCCGAGCTTGATTTTCCAACCGGAAAACTTCATCGCTATCGTACTCTCTATTGGATCAATTATCGGCGAGTAAAACCGAACAGAGTGCACCGACCCGAAGATCTTGTTCACGAGCACCTTTCCAGTTCGCATATCTAGCCCCAGCAGCTGAAACGATCCGCTCGAAATAACAGGCGGATCGGCAAGATTCGGATCGTTCGCTACTCGAGCCGATTGAATTGAGCGATTAAAAAGCAATAACGGACTGGCCGCTGGCAACATCGGTAACAATTGAAACCCAACCACTTCGGCCGGTCGCGACCAAACCGGTTTAACATCGCCTCGCGACAACAACAACAAATGCCCCGAAAAGAATGTGTTCAACGAACGAGACGCCCGCACGCGATACGCCTGCGACGAAACAGAACTCGACCTTGTCCTCACCAACGCAACCAAATCTTGCCCCAAGTGCTCCATCGCTCCAATGAACTTAATCTTTTCCTGCTGATCTTCCGTCAAGCCACTGGGCATCTTCGTCAACTGCTCGCCCGATTTCGCATCAAAAACGTAAACCTGATTGTCGCCTGACAAAACCAGCATTCGGCCCCTCGCCATTCGGCAGACCTTAGCTTCAGCACTAAACACTTTTTTCCAAACAAATTCGTTTGACTCAACGTCATACCGCGACAAAACTCGAACCTTCTGTTTGTCTTTTTTGCTTCCGTCCTTCCCGTCGTCTACGGCCACTTCCGCTGGGCGATAATCCACCCAATCTTCCAACCCCTCCAAAACACTCGCGGCTTTCGAAACACTGGATGCCAAAACTCGCATTCCTTCGACGCTCCACATCAATTCCGTAAAATCAGAAATCACATCCGTTCTTAATCGCTCACCGGTTCTAACATCGAAAACGGTGCAGTTGGACTGTTTCGAATCCATGGTCACCACTTGGTTTTTGTTCCCAAGAACTCTTACATGTTGTATATCTTTGTTGCGTCGCCAAAGCGTCTTCCCAGTAAACGCATCGACACACACCAATTTGTCTTGTTCAAAACAACAACAACAACCTGTTGTTGGGAATGAAACAACGACGTCTTCGACCGGAAGCTTACGACTAACAACCACGTCCATTTCGTCAGCGACCTCCGATCGCGACGACCGCAAAGAAGAAACCTCTTTGTACCACAGCACAGACGATTGCCCGAGTTCAAGCTTGGACAAATCGATTGCCATCATCAAATTCTTAATGCGCAACACGGCCAAGGAATGGTTTGCTTTAATCCACCCCATCCCGCCCTTCAAATTGATACGATTCTTGGGCGCGTCCTCGAACAAAGTGAATCGCCTCAATGACTCTCCGTTAGCATCGAGAAATTCAATCTCTTGCCCGTCCCCCCAGATCACCAGCCGCTTGTCGCCTAACAACTGGCTCGCCAACTCTCCCCGAGCCTCAATGCTCGTTGGGTAGTCTCGCTGATATTCGCTAGGCACACGAACGGCATTCACAGCTACGCGATCAAAGTCCAGTGCGTCTGGCGTTTGAGCTTTGTCGCTGGCCGCCGGCACATCGACTTTGGCACCGTACTGAGCACCACGAACCTGCTGCCAAAGAGCAACCAAAGCCTCCTCTGACGGCCCATCTTCGATTGCTTTGATTTCCGCGGCTTCGGCCGGCAGCCCCCCCAACAGCGACGCCAACATATTCTCGGCTTCCGCAACGTGTTCCTTGGCAATCAATTCTTCGGCAAGCTCGAATCTGAACGTCGGCGAGATCAATTCCAGCGGAAACATCCGAAACAGCCGGTGACGTTGAACGACGTCCACAATATCGGCGGCCCGCAGTTGTTTTTCGATGGCCGCTTGAACCTTCGCTTTGGACTCGGGAAACTCACGAACGGTTCGAATCAACTGCGTCTTGGCCCAGTGGTTTGGATCAAACGAAATCTTACTCTGCGAAAACTTCTTTTGGCTTTCAAGAAACAACGAAGACGCTTTTTCGTTCGACGCGTTTTTGTCATCATCGCCGTCGCCAGCGGGATCGTCGTCCTGCTTGCTTTGCGATGCATCAACGCTTACCGGTGCACCTTCGCCACCGCTTGGTTTTACTTTTACTTTTGCCTGATCGGATCCTGGAAAGTTGTAACCCGCGATTGGGCGTTGCAACATGAGTGCTTTTTCAGCAGAAGCCACTGGCGTGAAGAAAGAATCGTCCTCGAAAATTTGCTTCAGCATGTCATCCACGAGATTATTTTCTACCAGCAACTCAACGTAGCCGAGAAACAATTCTGGATTGGTCTCATACTGAAACCAGCGTTCGTGCTCTTTAAACAACTTCAACGCGAACTCCGGATCTAGATCAAACATTAACGTCGCGTTATGCAAAAACTCGACTTTAAAACGATCAGAATGGCCACTGCCATCCATCGTTTTCAAAAGCTCAATTGCTTCCCGAGGCTTCCCTTGATTTCGCAGCAACGAAGCTTGTTTGATTCTGAGTGCAGGGGATAGCTGTTCGCTACCGCCGGCCTTTTCAACCGCCGTTTTCAACTCGGCCACCACCTTTGAATCCAGTTCAAAACAAGCAACCGATGTCTCGCGGCGAGAAATCACGCGGCCTTGGTGAACGATCAAATTACCAAACGATCGGTCCGCATGAATGCCGTCTACAATTTGGCCGTTATTTTCGAGGTCCAACTTGATGATCACATTCGCTTCGGTGGGCAAATACAACGCGTGTTTAATTTTTCCATCTTCGTTTATTTCGGCTACATAGCCGCGTCCTGTCGGCGGACCGTAATCCGCGATGGAAACTTCCCAGAGCTTTCGACCGCTACCTGAAGACATCGCACGGACGCGTTTCTTTTCAACCAAAACAACCTGATCGTCGTCAACGCTGGCGACATGCAACACATCTTCACATTTCAAGCCTGCCTTGCCGATTTTCATTAACGGCGAACCGTCGAGTAGATCCATGGCCAGCAATCGGGTGTCGGTGCTAACATCCAACGCAACGATTCGCGAGTTTTCGATAAAGACCTGAGGGTTTTGCAGCCTTCCTAAGGGGCTGAATGAGGTTGATTTCGGGACCGTGCCGATCGTCGTTTGCATGCCCCACAACACTCGTCGTCCTACGGTATCGATTGCGACCAAAGCATTTTTTCCGGTCGGACAAACCAAGATGCCATCCGAGTACGATGGCCTGAGCGAATGATTGGTTTTAGAAACCGATGGACGCGGGTACCGTTGCCGCGGCAGATTCTCACCTGAAGCCAACGACTGCATCCACATTAACTTTCCATCGGCGGAATCCATCGCCACCAAGATCACTTCTTCCAATCGCCGTCCGATCGCGTACAACACACCGTCGACCGGCAGCGGAGCTCCCAAAAAATTGATTTCCGTCAGACGCGGGTCTCCGGTCGTTCTTCCACCGCCGGCCTCCCAAACCAATCCGCCTTCATTGAGCACATCAATCGCCTGCAGGGTATTTTGGGTGGCGTTCGAACTAGACACGACACCGAAAGCAACTGCTCCCGGTTGCTGATTCGTCGACTCGCCGGGCCCTTTAACGACACGAAAGATAAACTTCCCGTCGCTACTCGCATGGCCTTGTAAAAAGTCGTTCCATGGCGAGTGGTCAATCGAATTCGACGACACGTCGACCCTCGTGATTGGCGCCTGGAAATTCGGAACTTGAATTCCCACCTGCTTGCCGGCTGACTCGCTGAACCCGACGCCCGTTTTAACCGACCAAACACGCTTTCCACTATTAAAATCCACCGCCTGAATTTTGTTTTTATCTCCAACCAGGACCAAGCCATCGACGATCAACGGCACATTCGCCGGCACGAGGCTCGACGTTCTCGCGTGCACCACATCACTCGAAATTGTCTCTCGGTTCCTTCTAACTTTCTGAAGATCTTCGCGTTTGGCGTCCACGTCAACTTCCCACAGTGGCTGACCAACGGGAAAACCACCGGCCGTCGTCACGTTCCGGCGAGCATTGCCCCCGACCAACAGCCATTGATCAACCGCCGCCGAAGAAACGAGTGGTCCTGCGTCGACAAACGAATTGATTGCTGACAGCGGTTGCGCGTCATCGATCGTGACGTCTTGATCGCCGATTCGCAACTTGCCGCGATTGGATTTTGCGAGATCCCTCATCACGTTTTCGGCAAGTTCTGAACGGCGAGCGAGCACCCAACTGACGGCGGTCAAAACGGAAAGCTTTTCATCCGATTTTTTTTGTCGCTTAGCAAGATCCAAAGCGGTTTGAAAACTGTCTGCCGCCAACAACACTCGGCCGGCGTCAAAATGATGATGCCCCAGCAACATTGCCGCCTCCAGCCCAGCGTCAGTGTGCAAGAAACGTTGTTTAACTTGAGCAATTTCAAAATAGTTTGACTCCGCGACCGCCAAGTTCAATCGTTGCTTTGCCGGAATGCCGAACCGAACACGATATGCCTTCATCGCCGAATCCGGCAAGCTTTCGAGCATCTCGTTTGCGATGCTGCTTACGCTCACCGCCGTGCCGTCAACCTTGTCCTTGAAAATCAGGAAATCTTCCTCACCCATGTCCACCAAAAACTGACCAATCAACTCAGCCGCGTGGACATGGTCACCTTCTTTGTGGATCCTGATCGCTCGGACCAACGGACGAATAAAATCTCGCGACGGCGTTAAAAACACCGACGTCTGATCGGGATTAAAGCGGCTGGCCGACATCGGACCATCCGTAGCGTCCTCTCCCTTGTCCTCGTCTTTCTTTCCCTTAGACCTTACCGACTTAGGAGTCTCAAACGGCAAGACTTGAAAACCAACCGGGGTTGCCAACAAAGCTTGCGGAACCGACAGCAATCCAACGAAGAAAAACAGGATCGAATTTTTATAGCGTATATTCATGGAACAAACTTCGTTTCGGACGATCTAAGTAAGTCAAGCACTCTGCGTTTGGTCAAGTATTCTGCGTTTGGTCAAGCACTCTGCGTTTGGTCACGCACTTCGCGTTTGGGTAAACAAACTACGTTTCCAGCAAACACTCAGCATTTGAGCAAACACAACCCACCGTCGCACCGATATTTTTTTTTGAAAGCGTTTTACAAGCGTCGACAACCCAACGTCATCTTTTAAAATCATTTGCAATCGCAGCCCTTCAAGAGCAAGACTTTTGCGACAGCAAAACACGGCCGACTCGACCTCACAATCTTAACCGAATTTATCGGTCGCGGGACCTCACATTGCCCCGCCTCAGCAAACATTATTTTGCCAACTCATCCCATGTCAAAATCTTCCCCTGATCAAAACGCCAAAGATTCCGGCAAAGTATCCGCCAAACACACCGGCAAAGCGAAGGCGAATTCAAAATCCGAAGCGGACGAACTAGAGGGTGTTATCGCCCACTTGGACACCGCCTATGAACAAGGCCACGAATGTCTCCATCCGGTGACCAAGATCTTGGTCA
>JALZWN010000239.1 GCA_023300235.1 Mariniblastus sp. | reverse complement strand
AGATAAAGATTAGGAGCGAAACGTGTAGCCGGACTCGCCAGAGTTCGGTTTTCTCTGAATCAAACTGAATTCTGGCGAATCCAGCTACCCTAAAGTTCAACATTGACAGACCACTAGGCCCTGCCCTCACTTAAAGCTTCTCGCGAATCGTGTACGGTTCAGTGGATTCTTGGTTCCGGTTGACAATCAGCTCGGCCAAAAAGCCCATACATAGTAACTGCGTTCCCAGCAAAAGGGCACCCAGCGAGAAGATCAAAAGCGGACGTTCGTGTAGCGGCGGCCACGTCGAGTAGGCTTCAAAGCTGACTCTTAGCAGCCAGTAAATCGTCAGGTAAACAATCCCCAGCGTACCGGCAAAGCAAGACAGCAGCCCTATCGCTCCGATCACGTGTTGCGGGCGTTGGTTGTAGCCGGTCAAAAAACTGACCGTCAGCAAATCCAAGAACCCCTTCGGCAAACGCTCGAGGCCGTATTTAGAAACGCCATGTTCACGAGCCCGGTGATTGACTGAGATTTCGTTGACGCGGAATCCTTTGGCGGTTGCCAGGACCGGTACGAACCGATGCATTTCGCCGTAGAGTTTGACGTGGTCAAAAATCTCGCGACGGTAGAGTTTGAAGCCGCAGTTGTGGTCGTGCAGTTTGACGCCGGTCATCAGTCCGATCATCCAGTTAAAGACTCTCGACGGAAGCGTCTTGCCTAGCGGGTCGTTGCGTTTTTCTTTCCAGCCGCTGATCAAATCGTAGTCGTCGCCTAGGGCCTCGATAAACCGAGGGATCTCTGCGGGGTCGTCTTGCAGGTCGGCGTCCATGGTCATCACCAGCGGTGCGGAGGTCACGGCCGCGCCGGCTCGTAGTGCCGCGGCTTTACCGAAGTTGCGACGGAAGCGAATGCATTGGACGTTGTCGTTCGCGGTGGCCAATTTTTTTAAGACGTTCCATGACTTGTCGCTTGAACCATCGTCAACAAAAATTATTTCGAAGGCTTGGCTGGTTTCTGATTCAACGGAAGTGATCTGTCGATGAAGTTCGTCGAGCGAACCTTCTTCGTTGAACACCGGGACGATGATCGAGAGGTCGGGCATTGAATTGCCTTTGGTTGGTAAGTGTGTTGAGTGATTATTAAAACTGGAACCGCTAGGGGTTGTTTCGGTGAATTAAATAAATGAATGTGGGTGCCGGAAATTGTCGGTTGTTCGGCGAAAATTTTTGTAGTGGGTTGGGTTGCGAATTCGGTTGGCAGTGTTGACGCACGGTCGTTACTTACTCGCTTTGCTCGGTTGTTTGCCTGCGTGAAATCCGAGTGGCCCAAAACCCGCCGGCGCCGAGTAGTTCCGATGCGAGCCAGACGAGTCGAATCACGATGGCGGCGATGAGTGCGTTGGCAGGACCGATCGCCGGGCCTAGCAGCGGAATCATAACGAGTTCGCGAACGCCAATGCCACCCGGTAGTAGCGAAACAAACCCAGCAACCGTCGCCAGTGAAACGCATGTCAGCGTTAGCCAATAGTGTTCGGGGGGAAGTTCACAGCTGGGGATGCCGCGGATCACCATCCACAAACTTGCTCCATTGAAGCACCATCCGATGCTCAGCAGTAACCAGCCTTGTGCCATCGTTTTGAGGTTCAGGCCGGCGAAAATGTTGTTGGTTTTTGATTTGCCGATCGAGCTGACTTTGGTTGCGATTTTTTGAAACACCGATGGCCAAGTCAAAATGCCGGCAGCTAGGGTTAGTGCCGCGGCGGTGATTTGAAGTGCGCGGTGTTCTTGAAATTTCACGATCATTAAGACGCTCGCGATTGCTGCCCCGGTGAATAACCAGGTCAGGGTCTCTACAAACACGCTGGCGGCGGCGGGTTTTGTGTTGACGTGGTCGCCGCGAATCATGTCGGTGCGGATCACCACGACCATCGCTTTTCCAGGGACGTACTTGCCGAGTTGGCTGGTGAAGAAGGCGGCAACGGAGTTGATAAACTTTGGTTTTTGTTTGAACGCGATCAAGACTCGGTGCCAGAAAGCGGCGGAGAGCAGCATTGAGATCAGGTAGGCCGTGACCGCGCCGATCCACCAGCGGTAGTCGATTTTTGCCAAGTCGACTTGTTTGTCTGCCAGTTGGTCGGCCGAGCGATAGACTAGGTAGCCGATCGCCGCCGCGGTCAGGGAGAATACCGCGACACGGAAGATGGTTTTTAGCGGCAGCGATGGCTTGTTGTTGGGGGCTTCTGAGATGTCGAGGTGCCTTTTCGCTTGGGGGAGCCGTGGGTTTTTAATTAGGAACTGTCCCAGGATAAGTACCGCTTTTCAGTTCCGCTTTTCCTAGCCCGAATGCGTAAGCGAGGGATCATTTTGTCTCGCTAAATCCCTCGCTTGCGCATTCGGGTTGGGATTTTTGCTCATTTGAAATCGGGAGCTTACTTCGTGCCTGATCCTTATTGGTGGTGTTTGCCAGTTCGGCGCTTTCGCTTTCGCCTTTCGCCTTTGCCTTTCGGTTTCATCTTCCGGCTGTTCTTATAAACTAGTGGTCTGTCAATGTTGAACTTTAAGGTAGCTGGATTCGCCAGAATTCAGTTTGATTCAGAGAAAACCGAACTCTGGCGAGTCCGGCTACATGTT
>JALZWN010000238.1 GCA_023300235.1 Mariniblastus sp. | reverse complement strand
TATCGCGTAAAACGCTCTCGTAAGATCTTCTTGCAATGCATCTCGTTCTACCAAATCTGCCACTGCCACAGGTTCAACCGGCGATGCTGGCGACGCTGGCGATGCATAAGGATTGGTGGATTGATCGAAATCTGCCATGTTGGAAATCCATTGACCGAAGAAGCCAGTTGCCAGCCCTTCCATCCTAACAAAAAAACGCCCTCGCTGGATAACCGGCGAGGGCGTTTGGTTTGTCATCTATTCAGCGTTGAATTGTTTATTCGTCGCTCTTGGATTCATCCGAATCGGCACCAACGCCGACGGCCTCTTCTTCACTTGCGGCAGGTGTCGGTGGTTCCACCCACTCGCCTTCGAAGTTAAGTCGTTTGACTTTCTTCTTGCCTTTTTCGCTGCGAACGCCGTCGACCACGATCTTGTTCTTGCCTTGGAAGTTGCCTTTTAGCAACTCGTCGGCCATCGGGTTTTCAACGTAGTTCTCAAGAGCACGACGGAGTGGTCGAGCACCAAAGTCTTCGTCGGTTCCGTTTTCGATCAAGAACTCTTTGGCGTCTTCGGTGACAACCAATTCAAATCCACGATCGGCTAGGCGATTCGTAATCTTACTCAATTCGTAATCGATCACAGTCTGCATGTCGTCTTTGGTCAAGTGACGGAAGATGATCGGCATTTCCGACAAACGATTCAAAAACTCAGGACGGAACGCTTTGTTCATTTCGTCTTGGACGCGTTCTTTCATGGATTCGTACGATTGATCGTCACCAGCACCCGGCAAACCGAAGGCTGATTCGTTCTTGATCGCATGAGCACCGACGTTGGTGGTCATGATCAAGATCACGTTCCGGAAATCGATATTGCGACCGAAGCTGTCAGTCAAACGGCCTTCTTCCATCACTTGCAACAATGTGTTGAAGATGTCCGGGTGAGCCTTTTCAATTTCGTCCAATAGCACGACGCTGTAAGGGCGACGACGAATCTTCTCGGTCAACTGACCGCCTTCTTCGTAGCCCACGTATCCCGGAGGGGCACCGATCAAACGGCTCAGGTTATGCTTTTCCATGTACTCGGACATGTCGATAGTGACCAAGGCTTCTTCGTCGCCGAACATGAATTCAGCAAGCGACTTGGCCAACAACGTTTTACCAACACCGGTCGGTCCAGCGAACATGAAACAACCGATTGGTCGGCGAGGATCTTTCAATCCGGCGCGGCTGGTTCGGACTGCTTTGGCGATCGCGGTAACGGCGGTGTCCTGGCTGACGACCTTCTTGTGAAGCTCGTCTTCCATTTTCAGCAAACGCATCGAGTCCTCTGTCGATAGTCGAGTCAAAGGCACGCCGGTCATCTTACTGATGACTTCTGCGATAACTTCTTCGTCGACGACGCCGTCGGTTTGTTGCGATTTCTCGCGCCATTCGCGTTTGATCTGGTCTTTTTTCTTACGAAGTTTATCGGCTTGATCTCTCAAGCTGGCTGCTTTTTCAAAGTCTTGATTGGCAACCGCGTCTTCTTTTTCTTTATTCAGACGCTCGATGTCTTCATCGATTTCTTTAAGATCCGGCGGACGAGTCATCGTACGCAAACGGACGCGGGCACCGGCTTCGTCGATCACGTCGATCGCTTTATCTGGCAAACAACGACCGGTGATGTAGCGACTGGAGAAATCAACCGCTGCA
Source organism: Mariniblastus sp. (assembly GCA_023300235.1). Lineage (GTDB taxonomy): Bacteria > Planctomycetota > Planctomycetia > Pirellulales > Pirellulaceae > Mariniblastus. Next base: position 20,453 of record JALZWN010000238.1, on the reverse strand, counting down.
GCAACCGCATCGTCGGTGATTTGCACACGGTGGTGGTCTTCGTATCGCTTACGGAGCCCTTTGATGATCTCAATGGTTTCATCGTTGGAGGTAGGCTCAACAATGATCTCTTGGAAACGTCGAGCCAACGCGTTGTCTTTTTCGATGTACTTACGGTACTCGTCCAACGTGGTCGCACCGATGCATTGAATTTCGCCACGAGCCAAAGCAGGCTTAAGAACGTTCGCTGCGTCAATCGCACCTTCCGCACCACCGGCACCGACAAGTGTGTGGAGTTCGTCGATGAACAAGATCGTGTTCTTGGCTCGACGAACTTCGTTCATCACCGCCTTGATGCGTTCTTCGAACTGACCACGGTACTTTGTACCGGCGACCATCATCGCAAGGTCGAGTACAACGATTCGCTTGTCGGCCAAAATCTCTGGCACTTCGCCAGCGACGACTAGTTGAGCGAACCCTTCAACGATGGCGGTTTTACCAACGCCTGCTTCGCCCAACAGGACTGGATTGTTTTTGGTACGACGGCAGAGCACCTGAATGGCTCGTTCGATTTCTTCCGCACGGCCGATGACTGGATCGAGTGTTCCTTGCTTGGCCAATTCAGTCAGGTCGCGACCGAAGCTGTCCAAGGCGGGTGTTTTGGATTTGCCGGACTTGCGTTCGGATCCGCCTTCCCCACCTCCGCCGGCACCGACGCCGCTGGCTTCACGGCCGCCGCGTTCTGATCCTTCGCCGCCTTCAAGGCCATTGCCCAGTAGGTTCAGGACTTCGTCTCGGACGTCTTCGAGTTTTAGCCCCAAGTTCATCAGAACTTGAGCGGCAACGCCTTCTTGCTCGCGGAGCAAACCAAGCAGAATGTGCTCAGTGCCCACGAAGTTGTGGTTCAAGTTCCGGGCCTCTTCCATTGAATACTCAATGACTTTTTTGGCTCGCGGAGTTTGCGGAAGCTTGCCCATCGTGATCATCTCAGGACCGCTTTGAACAAGCTTTTCAACTTCCAAGCGAATCTTGCGTAGGTCAACGTCAAGGTTCTTCAGCACGTTAGCGGCAACGCCAGTGCCCTCTTTGACGAGCCCCAGCAACATGTGCTCGGTGCCGATGTATTCGTGGTTGAAACGCTGCGCTTCTTGGTTAGCAAGCTGCATGACCTTGCGGGCACGGTCTGTAAAGCGTTCGTACATTTTTCCCCCTGTTGATCCGAAAAGACTCAAACGACGTTTGTAAAAACGTCGTTCGGCGAGCGATTAGTTAGATCAGGTTTGGTTTTGGTTATATCAAGTCAGTTTTACGAGTGCTGGAGCTGATCGGTTCAGCTCAAAACGCCTCGACAGTATCAATAATGCCATCGTTGTTGGTTGGAATCAGATCCACTGCATCGCTGGCAATGCCAGCGGCTTCGGCGAGTTCGTGTTGCTGAACGATTTCCAACAACTCAAACTCTCGATCTATCTCCATCCGCCATTCTATGGCTTCGTCAAACTTTTGTGTGTTGGCCAGTTCAACTTTTGCTTTTTCAAATTCTCGCGAGTGCCGAAACAAAGTCGCCAGTAGCAACCGAGCTTCCACGTCTCGCGGGTTTCGTTGGATTTGACGATCTAGCAAGCCAGTCGCTTCTTCCCAATGGCCCCTTAAGTATTCGCTTTGGGCTTGAATAAACAAGGTGTCCGAATCATCTTCGTTGGCAACTTTTTCGCTGGTCGGGACTGCCATCAAGTCAGGCAATCGTCGATAAGCGACAAAAGCCGAAAGCGTCCACACTAACAAAATCACTGGCCAAGCCACCAAAGGGAAAGTTTCTCCCAAAGGTTCACGCCACAGGAAACTGGATACCAGTGTCAGGTTTAACAAAATCGAAAAACCGATCGCAATCAACAGCGATGACCATTGCCCTCGGAACCAAAGTCCCGGCAATCCTGGCCAGCCGCATAGCAATATTGGTCCCCAACGCATTGGTAGACAACTTCCCTGTCGAAAAATAGCACTCAACCGGCTGGTTATCCGTTAAATTCTCCAGCCTTCGTATTCCTTATTCCAAAAGTATCCGATCATCCCAAAAATACGTCAATCTCAATCGATCCGCAGATGAAACAAAGGCGGATATTCGTCGTGTTTTAGTTGGTTGTTTTTTCTTAACAAATCGGGTTTTTCGTTACTTCCCGGACGATCCCACGTTGCTATCATGCTCCGTGCGGGGGCACGAAGCGGCTTTGTACCCGAATTTTAGTTCCAGCCTCGGGTGCAGGTTGCCGAGTTTTGTATCTGAGACAGGCGTTTGGAGCATCTCCTACGCCGCGTTTTTGATCTACCCCCGCTTCAACTGGCCTGAACTTGCCCTGTCAACTTGGCAGCAGACTCAACCACGAACTCAGTTTCCATGTCACAAAATTCTTTTTTTCGCATCGTGGACGCCGCCGCAAACAGGACTTCCGAGGGCCTTCGAGTAGCCGAGGACGTGATGCGAATGCATCTGAACGATCGGCATCTGGCGAAACAACTCAAGCAACTGCGGCATGACTTGACAGAAACGCTGTCCGCCTTGCCCGCCGCGAACTCCATCGCCGCTCGGGATAGCGTCGGGGACGTCGGGCGGAATATCGAAGCCAAACAAGAATACGAGCGGTCGAACGCCTCCGAAACTGAGTCACAAAATGATTCAGGCTTTGAGCCGATCCTGACTGCGAATTTCAAACGAGCCCAGCAAGCACTCCGCACGCTGGAAGAGTTTTCAAAAACCGAATCTGAGCACGCTGCCAAAGCGATCGAGCAGATTCGGTATCGCAGTTACACGCTAGAGAAAGCTTGCAGCTTGGCACTGCGGTCAAGCAAGAACTTTAACGCCACTTCGATTTACGTTTTAATCGATGGTTGCCAGTGGAGTGAAGTTTGCGCTGCCAATCAAAACGAGATCGCCGCAGAGCGATGGCAAAAAACTCAACTCGCCCAAACCGTTCGTGCACTTATCGATGCGAAAGTTGATCTCATCCAACTACGAGACAAAACGCTAAGCGACCGGAAATTGATCGCCACGGGCAAAGTGATCGCGGAACTGACTCGTGGTACCGATACGAGTTTCATCATGAACGACCGAGCCGACATCGCGATCGCTTGCGGCGCCGACGGCGTGCATGTCGGACAAGAAGAATTATCCGTCGCGGATGCTCGTCGGATTTTAGGTCCGAATAAATGGATCGGCGTTTCGACGCATTCGCTGGAGCAAGCTCAAGCCGCGGTTTTGGATGGAGCCGATTACATTGGCGTCGGGCCGGTGTTTGCTTCACAGACCAAGTCCTTTTCCGAACATAAAGGGACCGAACTGGTTCAGCAGATTTGCGAAGAAGTCAGCTTGCCTGCGTTTGCGATTGGCGGAATCGATCTAAACAACGCCGAACAGATCGCGGCTGCTGGCTGCAACCGCGTTGCCGTAACGGCCGTATTCAGCAACGCACCACAGGAACAATACAGCGAAATCGCAAGCCAACTGCGAGCAAAGCTCGGAACATAGTCGCCTTTCGCTCCGCGAAAGTAGCGTTGCCCTCAGCGGACTTCCATAAATCGGTTAACTCAGAATAAACAGACGTCTTTTAGCTTGGCATTCATGCAAAGGATTGTTGGGTCGAAATGAATGAGCGATTTATTGAGTCGAACTTAGCTTTGTAGAAACGCGGGTCTTGTTTGGTCCGCCATGCAAACGCTTCTTTCGCGGAGCGAAAGGCGACTATCTTTGGATGCCTACTCTCGCGGTGGCTTGGCTTGGCGAATCACCGATCCGTTTTCCTCGGACATGATCAAGATCGAATACTCCACGATCCCGTCGTTAGCCCGGTTGCTCTGCGAAACGTAATCAAAACGCCCTCGAAGATCCGTATAGCCGTCCTTGTGAAAACGCTCCACTCCGTTTGCTGATCGAGCATAAACCTTTACATAGGCCTTGGCCAACGGCAGCCCCGTTTTTTCAACGCGAACTTGAACCTGGCCGTAATTCTCAAACATCCCAATGCTCAAGCTGTTTGTAAACAACGGTTTGGCTCGCGTTTGATCGCCGGCGACCACTTCGATCAAAACGTTTTTGTTCTGAAGCGAATCCGGAATCGTCAACTTCCTAACGCCCTGCCCTTTTTTACTGGCTCGCAACTTTAAATTAGTCGTCATGTTTGGGCGAATTAACGAGAAGCCTTCTAAGTCGTTCTGGGCAAACGGGCTACGACTGAACAACTGCTCGATATCCATCTCGTAAAAATTCAACTTCGCTTGCTTCACGTTTTGGAACGTCAACTTCGCTTGGCCTCCGACAACTTCCAAATCAATACTCTCCGACTTCGCCGCCAACTCGGTTTGCTGCTGATCGGCATCGTCTTCGTCGGTCGCTTGGACCGCACCTTCGTTGATTTGATCGACCTGGCTTAAGATTTCTTGAAAGCGTTTCCGCCAATGATCAACTGGGTACTTGGTCCACTTCGAAGCCTTCTTGGCAGCACCTGCCGGATCTTCGCGATAAAAATCCAAATACGCATCGCAGTAGTCGTACTGGATCTGGCCATTCAACTTATCCGCTTTGACTTTGCCAAAGTGCTCCAATGCTGCCTCGATGCGGTCTTGCAACAACATATAATACGTCAGCATTAAATGCGAATCGTCATCGAGTCCCGGACGATAAGCCAACGTAAGCAACAACTGGCGATACTGCTTCGCAAAGTCGGGATTCAAAATCCGCCGTTCAGCCCCCAATTGATTCGCTCGAGCGTTCACCAGTGGCCAGTACTCGCGATGCTGATACCAGTTACGCTGCACAGGGTCGATCTTGACCAACGCACAATCAAACACCAAACCCAAATTATTTGAGATCGCATTCGGGTAGGTCATGTACTCGTTAATCGCTTCCACATCGTTATGCTTGATCGCATAAGACCACAAAATCGGACGGTAAACAAATCGTTTGCGTAGCGTGGCAATCGCACGATCGTAGAAATCTTTGTCGGCCATACGGAAAGCGATTTTGTTCAAATCCAAACGCTGAACGTTCTCGCGATTGATAAACTCGATCACTTGATCCTCTTCGCCGTTTTGCGAAACATAATCCCATGACGACTCGTCGACACTGGCTTGTTCGTCGATGACTTTGAAATCGATACCATCAGCAACCGCTAACGCTTTACCAACGGCAGAAACATGAGCCGGATAGTGCGTGAAGTCACCCGCTGCCGGGAAGTAGAAACTGTACTCAAACGTTTTCGTACTAAAACCCGTCAAGTCGTACTTGATCGTACGAGTGGCTTGCGATCCTTTGCAAGCAATACTGCCTTGTGGGATCTGAATCAACAACTCGACCGACTGCGGCGTCGAGGTCGTGTTGCTCAGCACCACTTGACTGCCGTAGAGGGCATGAGGGATGAAACCCTTGGAAATGAAATTGTCGTAGCGAACACCTTCTTCGTAGCGGTAGCGATCGTTTTGTTGATAGAAGTTTTCGCTGATCAAAATCTTGGTGTTGCCTTCTTCTAACTTCACGCCGCGAACCTGCTGGTGCAACGCGATCGTTGGACCGGCGGCGGTGTAAGTCATGCTGCGGTCTTCGTATTCGGTTTCGCCTGCTTTAGCCGTGACCGGCAAATCAAGAACGGCCAACGCAAACATCATCTCGGTGAAACTGCGATGAGCGTCAACGAAGTGAGGCGACAGGAACGGCCCTTCTTTGTGATTGGCTAGGTCTCGCCAAAACCGATTGATCGAGACAAGCTGAGGGCTTTGCTGCTCTAACGGTAGCAAGTAGTAATTGTTTTCGATCCATTCTTGTGTCGCTGCGATCCGTCGATAGAGACGCTTGTTTTTATCCCGTAGTCTGCCGAGCCTAGAGGCATCGCCAGTCACCAGCGATAAGTTTTGTGCGTAGGGTGCCAGAGCTTCATCCATGACTGGCACTTGGACCGTGTAATTCTGTGTCACGTTTTCGGTGTACGGAACCTGCACGGTGTAATTCTGAGTCACCTTCCGCCCGCCGACCATCACTTGACGCGTTTTAGTTTCAAGACGCATTCTGGTTACAGGAACATCTCGGGTTTTCGTTTCCGTTCGAAAACGCACCGAGGGCGCTGCTGGCTTCGACTCCTCAGTCGGCAAAGCGAAGAAGTAATTGCTGCGATCTCCCCTGCCTTCTGAGTTCTCGCCCAAGTAACCACCTCCAATCCCACCGTTCCTTCCCCTGACGGTACCATTGAGCACAACCGACTCCCTCTTGCCCTTGCTTCCCGACTGCTTTTGCCCACTGAAGAGTTGACTTGCGCTATTTAATTGAACAGGTCTATTGACTTGACTCATCACAGTACCTGATTCAGCCAGTTTTTTTTGTATTTCATTCTGGACACGAAATAATTCTTGGTTTTTGTTCAACCCCAATCCGCGAATCGCGATGTCGTACAATCGATCGTCATTGGCTCGCGTAATCGGGTTCAACCAATAACTCTCATCCACACTCCGCAGCAACTCCACTCGTTGATCTTTCAAAAACTCAGCCAGCATGATTCGCTCGGTCGTGTTCAGCCGAGCAAACTCCCAAGGCTTGGCAAAGGCACTCAAATCATGTCCCAGCAAGTAATGATCGACGAAGGTCTTGCTGCGTTTGTTCTTCAGATGAGGAACCACGACCTTTTCAAAGTACTTCTTGTCTTTTCGAGACAACCAGAAATTGAATTCATGGCAAGCATACTTTGAATACAGCTCGTTCTTCTCTGCCGCTTTCTTTTTGTCCCACTCCAAAATAAAGCGAAATTTGTTCAAGTGCGTGTTCCCGTTCAAGGTTTGCATCAACGTGAAAACATCCGCCAGATCGTCGTACATTTGGAACTTGGCAGACACCAAGTCATCGATCTTAAGCGTATCGCCTTTTTGCAGAACCTGAGTCTGCTTGGACTGCGAGTAGTGCTTCTTCGGATCCAACACATTCGCCAAACGAGAATCGCGAGGCTTGAGTTCTTCCAAGCCCATGCTGATGTTGCGCTGCACCGTGTGCAAACCGTTGACCGCAACGATTCGAATGTGCTGATTCGGCCCAAGCTTGGCGCGATTCACTTCGATCACGCCAGCTTTGTTCGGTCGCAGGTTCAATAGCATCGCAGAGCCGTCACCCAAAAAATCTAGGTTCGCAAAATCGTCGGTGCCGGTCTTGGCAACCGCCCCAGCTGCCCCCCGCTCACTCTCACGGTCGGCTTCGTTGCCTCCTCGGCCATAGTCCTGCCCTGCCTTCGCGTCCTGAGCCTGATTGGAGGTCTCTTTAACCGCCCAAGGATTCAACAACAGCGACGGTCGAGTCAACATGTTGCCGGGAAATTTGGTTTGATACTTACGACGCAGAATGTATTCGTATTCTTCGCCAATCGTACGCCCAGACTGATACGCCGAACGACGCAACGACGGCACGAGGCTCCACGGTTCGATCGGACGCACGCCTGCCAATACTGCATAAGCATCGAAGGCCGGTTGATAACGACCGGCAAGCACGTGCACACGAGTGTTTTTGTCTGAGTTCTCGAGTTCAATTCGAATGGTTTTCTTATTACCGGCGATGGTGCCGATTTGAACTTCGGGCTTGGTGCGAGTTTCCAAGTGCCGTGTCGGTGAAACAAGGACACCGTTGGCCAGCTTGCCTTTGTTTACGCGAATCAAAATGTCTCTACATGGATTACCCGACAGCGTTGTCACCGTAGCGTTTAAACGTAAACGGTAATCGCCCGGGGGCAGCGGCTGGATTTTGACGAGCCCCCTGTCAACCGTCACCGAATCCACGAAGTCGCGAACGTAAGCTCCAGACCGTAGTTCCAGCAACGAAACCAACAACGGATCGATCTTGTTAACCCCAGCAGGAGCCGGCAGTTCGATCGCCGTTTCTGCGGCGACATGAATCGTTCGGGAGTAGGTTTGGTCTTGCCGGTTCAACGCCCAACTCTTCTCCTGCCCCACTGTGGGATGCACTTCAAGCGAGCGAATATTCGCCAGCGGCCCAAGTTCGATCAGGCCTCGTTTGTCTGTTTGCAAGTCGACATAGATTTTTTCCGTGAAGGCATCAGGCTGCAAACCAACTCGAACCGCCTGCCCAGGTCGGACTTCACCGGACTTGCCCAACGCTTCGATGAAGTAACCTTGGCTGGTCGGCATCAAGTGGAAGTCTTGAATCGTCGTCGAAGCATCGATCTGGTTGATCTGATACGACTTACCCGCCGACAAAGAATCCTTTTGGCCCCGGCTAACGTTTTTGATCTTGGCCGTCAGCCCCAGCGAAATCAGATTCGCACGTGGCGGCACGGTGAACTTAACCGAGGCTTCTTGGTCGTCGTGGAGTTTGAAATCCGAAATGCTCTTCCTTGTTTTTACACCATCTAAGTCAACTACGGTGACGATCAACTGTTGATCGGTTAGCAAGTCGACGGGGACTTCGGTGGAGCCATTCACGGTCAAGGACGGGCGAATGATGACACTGGCTTCGTTACTGGTCAGCAAGTTCTCACGGTCCAGCAACATTGCGGCATTGAACTGATACGTTTCGGCGGATTGCTTGAACTTTTGCAAACAATGAAAACCGCCGCTGGAGATGATCGCGTCGCGCATGCCCGGCTGAGTTGAAAAGGGCAGCATGATCAAGCCAGATTTGTCGGCTTTGTAACGCCGACCACCCACCCACACCGAAGCATCGGTTAGCTGACCTAGGTTACTATTGAGAATCGTCAACGCGTGTCCGGCAGCGGTTGTATGGTTCAACAATTGCAAACGGCCCTTGCGCACCAACGCTCGACTGCTCTTGCCACCGGCGATGAAGTCGATCACGTAAACGCCTCGATCCTTCAGCTCCGGGAACTCGAATTTCTTGCGGCTGCGAATTGCGGGAGCGGCATCATAGGTGTAAGACTTTTCGTAATTGGCGGTGAGACCGTCCAGATTGATGTCGGTGTCGATTTCGGTTTTGTATTTTCGGTAAAAGTTCTGCGTGTTAATCTCAAAGACCTTCACGATCAACTTACTCGCGTTCTTCAGGTCCAGCTTCAAAGAAACAGGGTCATCGGGGCCAAAGAACTCAGGATTACTGGCCGCGAAATCAATATCGACTCGCTCAAGCAACGCTTTGTATTCGCTCGGGGACAGCATCGAAGCCCACTTTTCGACGTCTCCCGCACCGGCAAGAATCTTGGCCGTCGCGAACTGACGCTTGAGATACTGATCGCTCATGTATTCGCCGAAGGCTTTATAGCCTTTGGCGTCTTTCAAGAAGTACTGCAAGTGCGCGTCAACAACGGATTGATCGCGATTGATCGGCGGCATTTGAATGTGCTTGGAATAATCGCTGTCTTGCCGCACCAAGTACGATTGACTGGCAACTGACTTGATGAACTTTGGGTTGACGTAATTCGTTCGGCAAGGCAACTTCAGGTAAGCCAAGAACAACTTCTTGTCGAACTTTTCTTCTTTGAGATTCAGCTGCAGGATCTGGAACAGCACGTTAGCTTTTAGGCTGTTGAACTTCCCTGGCAGCTTACCCGTAAAGGTTCTCAAGCGACCCAAGTACTCGCGGCGCTCTTTACGGTCGGCCACCCAGTTCACGTCTTCGGAAGGCCGCAACTTGCTCATGTAGATGTTGACGTAGTTGGTTTCGCTGGCCAACTTCGGCATCATGCCGGCGAGTTCGTCTAGTTGCGATAACGTCAATTGTCGATGGATGGCGAGGTCGCCGAATCCGACGGCCCCTTCCTCCTTTATCTCGCGGACGATCAATCCAACCAAGCCCGGAAAGTCTGGCCGGTCGAGTCGTTTGAGTAGATCACGACGTTGTTGCTTGTTGAGTTTCTTTCCAGCCAGTAAGCGGATGCCTTGGTCGGATAATTTACCGAGGTTTGACTTTCTCAGGGTCTTTTTAAGCAAAGCATCTTGGTCGATCAGCTTTGGATCGAGCTTAGTCGGCAGCTTGCGCTGAGCGGTTGGAAGCTCACGCTGGTGATTGAAATTAAGCTTCAGCTGTTCTCGCAAGTACTTCAACGTTGCTTCGGGGTCGTCGGAGTATTTGAGCAGCATTTGGCGATTCTTAATCTGCTTCCATTGCGAAGACCGATTGTTAAAACGCTTCTCCCAAGCGGCCAAGGTCTCATCGACTTTGTCCATTTGGTTGGTGTTTTGATACTGCAACGCATGCAAGTAATAATACTGCTGTGTACCTGGTACGAGCTTCTTCAGCACCACTTCACGGTCGGTGGACCGCACGAATTCTTCCAGCAGGTTTGTGTCCTGCCCGACCGCCGTGTTCGCGATGATGGCGAGCAACAGGAAGACAAAAGAAAGAAACCGAGTGTTGAGCTGACGATGCTGGTCCATTGCAGTGCCTTGAGTATTGGTTCTTCGAAATTTTAACGTGAGTAATATCGATTAACGGGTAGCCGGCAGTCGTCGGTGATTTTTGCGACGAACAACACGGACGCCTGCCGGCTGCCCGTTAAACGATTACGTAGCGACTTGGTCGGTATTAGGAGTAATTGACGAAAAACTTCGCCCAACAAAAGATGTACAATAAAACTACGATAACGATTTCGATCGGACAGCGTTACAAATATTTGCTGAAGATTTTTTTTAAAAACATCAATGCTCCGGCAGAAATCAACTCTATACCGCGCAAAAAACGCAATTACCGAAGGGATGACGATGCTTAAGAGGAACCTCATCGACTCCAGCAGCCAGGCTTGGTGGCAAGATTTAAGTCACGGGGCTGCTACCATTTCCGCGCTAGCTCGACTGTGCTCGCAAGCGTTGGTTGAGTCGCAGACGGTCAATCCGGAGGGATCGCCGCAGATGGATGTGCAAACGTTGCCGGCTGAGGCCCGCGTGTTGCTGCGGCTGGCTCAGCAAAGAGGCACCTTTGAGATCCGTGCGAAGAAGGATGGCTTTGATGCGGCCGAACGATTATTAGCAGTTGCAGTGGAAGTTGAACCAGAACAATGGCGATTGCTGTTAGACAAGTCTACGCCTCGTCAGACCGTTCGGTTCCTAGAGGCCTTTGCAACACTCTGTGGATTGGGTTTGGTCATGCACCACGTCCAAGCGGAGTTTTCATTTTCATCGCTGGGGTTTGAAAAATCTGTGGAGGTTAACGAGCAAGATGCTGAAGTTGAGAAGTTGATGGGCTACGGTGTTGAAGTGGATGGCTAGAGACATCCAACTGGGGTCGCCACAAAGACAAAACTGGAACACCAGCACCTTTGCACACTTTTACTCAGGAGGAATCACAGCCATTAGCCGGCGGTCGAGCGCAGTGAACACCTCCGGAACATTGACCTCCTAGATTGTTTGATCCTGGCGGGATCGCAGCAACCGCGCACTGTGATCCCTCTAGGATAAAATTTGCAATCGGCTCAATCCGATGATGTCGCTTGGCTTATCACCGGCTAATTGCTTGAATCCCTCCGGAAAGATACGAGCCAGTGCAACTTCGAAACGTGAGCGCATTCGGGTGACACGATCTGGGCAATCAAGCAATAAGAACTGGTCCGCGACGGCAACGCCCAATCGGTTGATTCAGCCACGCGAAGATAGTCGCCTTTCGCTCTGCGAAAGTAGCGTTCATTCAGTCTCGAAGCCACCAACCACTTCCATACACCGCGACCAACCTAAACTCGTTTAAGCCAAAAAGTGCAGTTTTCTAAGCAACTGAGAATTAGACTCAAAGCAAACACCCGATCGTTAAACGGCCTCTCGAGCAAGTCGGCTGTGGGTAACGCTTCTTTCGCGGAAGCGAAAGGCGACTATCGGCTAACGCCGGTTTGTCTAACGGTCAGGCCCCTCACTCGGAGAGCCTACTAAGACTTCTCGGCGATGCGGACTTGGGCCCGAGCTTGAGCGATGCTCTTGGCTTTGATTTCGGCGAGTTCAGCGTTGCCGGCAGATTCGGCTTTTGCTTGCTCAAGGGCTGCTTTCGCGTCGCCCAACACAATGTCGGCCGACGGCATGCTGACGCCTGGCAAAACCGTGACGACGTTGTTTTCAATCTGAACAAAGCCACCGTCAACGTAAAAACGTTCGGTCGAGCTTCCGACCTTGGCTCGTAGTTCGCCGGGGCCCAGACGGCCGATCATCGCTGAGTGACCGGCGTAGACACCAGCCTCACCATCGATCAACGGCAATACCACACTATCAACCGCTTGATCAAAAGTGGTTGTCTCGGGAGTTACGATGACAAGTTGAAGTTGAGCCATGGTTCGTGCGGTGGGTTGGAGTCGTTAGCCAGCTTCAAACTCTAAAATTTGAAACCGGCCTGCCCTGTAAAAAAGTTTCTCTTCTTAATCGAAAGGAAGCAGGCTAGATGTTTCGACCCAACCCGTTCCAATATTTCCTATACAGCCAGCTCTGCCGAAACGAAATCACCTCGGCAAAACATTCGGCATGGCTTACTTGTTGGCCATTGCTTCGGCTTGGGCCGCAGCTTGTTCGATTGAACCAACGTACATGAACGCGTCTTCGGGCAAGTGATCCCACTTACCGTCGCACAGTTCTTCAAAGCTGCGGATCGTGTCTTCCAGCGAGGTGAATTCACCTTGCTTACCAGTAAACACTTCAGCAACAAAGAACGGCTGTGACAAGAATCGCTCGATACGACGAGCACGGTGAACAATCGTCTTATCCGCTTCTGATAATTCATCGACACCAAGAATCGCGATGATATCCTGAAGTTCACGGTAACGTTGCAACGTCGTTTGAACTCGACGAGCAATCGCGTAATGACGGTCACCAACGTAAGCTGGATCCAAAATACGTGAGGATGAAGCCAGTGGATCAACCGCAGGGTAAATACCCTTTTCGGAGATTGAACGCTCAAGGTACAAGAACGCATCCAACTGACCAAACGCTGTCGCAGGAGCAGGGTCGGTCGGGTCATCCGCAGGAACGTAAACCGCTTGTACCGAAGTAATCGCACCCGTTTTAGTCGATGTAATTCGCTCTTGCAGAGCACCCATTTCGGTGGCCAGTGTTGGCTGGTAACCCACCGCAGATGGCATACGACCAAGCAACGCAGATACTTCAGAACCCGCTTGCGAGAAGCGGAAGATGTTGTCAACGAACAACAACGTGTCAGCACCGGTTGAATCGCGAAAGTGTTCCGCCATGGTCAAAGCCGACAAAGCAACACGAAGACGAGCACCAGGTGGCTCGTTCATTTGGCCGAAGACCATCGCTGTTTTTGACAGAACTTCAACATCGGTGTCACCGATTTTTGTTTCCTGCATTTCCAACCAAAGGTCGGTACCCTCACGAGTACGCTCACCAACACCGGCGAACACTGAGTAACCACCGTGCTGAGAAGCAATACGAGCGATCAACTCGGTTAGAATAACGGTCTTACCAAGACCAGCACCACCGAACAAACCAGCTTTACCACCACGAACAAACGGAGTTAGCAAATCGACCACTTTAATACCGGTTTGGAACAACTCGGTATTGGTCGATAGCTCGGCCAATGGCGGGGCTTGACGGTGAATCGAGCGAACTTCTTTGGTGCCGACATCGCCGCGACCATCGATTGTTTCGCCGAGCATATTGAATACGCGACCAAGAGTCTCAGTTCCGACTGGAACCGAAACCGGGCCTCCGGTGTCGACGCAATCTGAACCACGTCGCAGGCCTTCGGTCGAACCCAACGCAACGCAGCGAACACGTCCGCCGCCAAGGTGCTTTGCGATCTCTCCCCAAAGGGTACGCTTTTGTCCGCCTGCATCGATTTCTGCGGTGACCGCATTGTAAATCGGGGGCATTGCTTCTGCGCTGAACTCAGCGTCAAAAGTCGAGCCGATAACTTGTGTGATTTTGCCGGTGTTTGCCATGGGATTGCTTCGAATGACAGAAGTAATTTTTATAGTTTGTTTTGTGGGTGTCAGTCCAGATCGCCAAAGCGACTGAACTAACGGTTGAACGAAAGCCAACAGACTTTCGCTCGGCTACAGTTAGCCTTCTAGGGCCTCGACACCGCCGATAACTTCCATGATTTCGCCAGTAATCTGAGACTGGCGAGCACGGTTGTAGGTCCGCGACAGATCTTTAATCATGTCGTTGGCGGCTTCCGTCGCACTCTTCATCGCGATCATCCGAGCAACTTGCTCACTGACCGCTGCATCAAGGAAACACTTAAAAAGCTTAACCTTGAAGCTGGTTGGCACGACTTCTTCCAAAATGCTTTCAGCACTCGGGACAAAGTCGTACAAATTCTCTTGTTTCTTTTCGCCGTCTTCCACCGGTGTATCGGCACCTTCTAGCTTGCCCAAAGGCAACAGCGTTTCGGTAACGATCTCCTGTTTCGCGACGGTATGGAACTTCGTGTAAGTCACTTCCAAGCGATCCAGTTTTCCGGCAGCGTACTCGCGAAGGTATCGATCAGCGATCTCAACGACTTCAGCGTATTGCGGTTGGTCATCGAACTGCAAAAACTGCTGATCGACAGGCAGGTCACGAAATTCGAAACCTGAAACACCGCGTTTGCCACTGACTTCGACCTGCAGCGATTCGGTTTGTTCCAGCAAACGTTCGCGGGTTTTGACCCCCAAACGAATTGCGTTGCCATTGTAGCCACCACACAAACCACGATTACCAGTCAACACAAGCAACGTCGCGGACTTGATTTCTTCGCGTTCTTCAAGCAGCGGGTGAGAAACCTCCAAACCAGCTTTGGCTAGATCGGAAACAACTGACGTGATCCGGCGAGTGTAATCGCTGGCGGCAGTCGCCCGATCCATTGCTTTCTTGAATCGCGCAGTCGCAATCAATTCCATGGTCCGCGTAATCTTCTTGATGTTACGGATGGATTTGCGTCGTTTGTCAAGTGCTCTGGCGTTGGCCATGGTACAAGGTCGATGGTGGGAACGGGGAGTTCGGGACAAGCCCGAGTTAATTTACTACGTCGCGGTGTTTCAGCGAGCAAAAGCCCGCCTCAAGTCCGCTTACTTGAATGATTTGTTGAAATCGTTGATGACTTCAGTGACTGCGATGGTTGTCTCATCGTCAGCTTTTTTCATCGCGTTCTTGGTGTCTTTATTTTTATCCAAAAGATCCCAGACGTTTTGCTTCTTAGCATGAACGTGCTCAAGGAACTCAGATTCCCAACGACGAACATCGTCGACAGGAACATCATCCAAGAAACCTTTTGTACCGGCGAAGATCACCATGATCTGGTCAGCAACATGAAGCGGTTTGTATTGAGGTTGCTTCAGCAATTCAACCATGCGGTAACCACGATCAAGGTTCGCTTGAGTCGCAGCGTCCAGGTCAGTACCAAGCTGAGCAAACGCTTCTAAAGCACGGAACGCAGCCAACTGGAGACGTAAACCGCCCGCAACGTTTTTCATCGCTGCCACTTGAGCGTTACCACCCACGCGAGAAACCGAAATACCAGCGTTCATCGCTGGGCGAACACCGCTGAAGAACAAGTCCGGTTGCAGGTAGATCTGACCGTCAGTAATCGAAATCACGTTGGTTGGAATGTATGCCGAAACTTCACCCTCTTGAGTTTCGATGATTGGCAAAGAGGTGATTGAACCTCCGCCCAACTCATCGTTCAGCTTTACGCTTCGCTCAAGCAAACGTGAGTGACAGTAAAACACGTCACCAGGGTAAGCTTCACGTCCCGGCGGACGACGCATCAACAAAGACAATTCACGGTAAGCAACCGCTTGCTTTGAAAGGTCATCATAAACGATCAAGCAGTGACCGCTGTTGTACATAAAGTGCTCAGCCATCGCGGTACCAGCGTACGGTGCGATGTACTGCATTGGAGCAGGAGAACTAGCACCAGACACGATCACAGTCGTGTAATCCATGGCACCGGCTTCTTCGAGCTCTTTGATCACACCAGCAACCGAAGAGTCCTTTTGGCCAACAGCGATGTAGAAACACTTAACATCGGAGCCCTTTTGGTTGATGATCGCATCGATACCGACAGCAGTTTTACCCGTCTTACGGTCACCAATAACAAGCTCACGCTGGCCACGACCGACAGGAGTCATCGCATCAACGGCTTTCAAACCGGTCTGCATTGGCTCGGTCACTGGCTTACGCTCAGCAACACCCGCAGCGATGATTTCAACAGGTCGAGTCTCGGAACTGTTGACGGGGCCTTTGCCGTCAAGCGGATTACCAAGAGGGTCAAGCACGCGACCGACGATACCGTCACCGACAGGAACCGAAAGAAGAGTCCCGAGGGCTTTTACAGTATCCCCTTCGTTAATCTTCAGGTAGTCACCAAGAATAATGATACCGACGGAGTTTTCTTCGAGGTTAAACGCCAAGCCGATAATACCGCCTGGAAACTCGACCATTTCACCGGCCGCAACATTTGTTAGCCCGTGAACACGAGCGATACCGTCACCCACTTCGAGAACGGTACCGACTTCGCTTACGTCGATTTCGCTTTCAAAATTGGCAATCTCTTGTTGGATTACCGATGCAATTTCGTCAGCACTGATTTTCATTGAAATCCTCGTAGGGCTTCGCTTAGAAGCCAAATTGTTTTTTTGTGATTGAGTTAAAACGAATCCAAGTGCCGATGCGACAAACGAGAGCAAAGCCCATCGTCGATTCAATCAATCTGAAGCCTACTGACTCCAGCAACCTATACATGCTTACTCGTTAGTTCGAGCTTGCGAAACGATCCAATTTTTCGCGGATCGCATCCGCTGCCTTCTGAACCGCTTTGGCTCGAACCTGGGCGAGTTGATTAACAACGCTACCATCGTAGACGGTATCACCGATTCGAATCACCATTCCGCCGATCACTTCGGAGTCGACTTTAGTGGTGAGTTTGACTTTTTTACCGATCACCTTCGCTAGGCGATCAGCGATTCGCTTAACGACCGCGGCCTCGACTTCTGCAGCAGTCGTCAATTCACCTTGAACTCGACCCGCCGCCTCATCTCGAAGCTTCTCAGCAGACACTGCGGTCGCTGCCAAGCAATTGAAACGACCGTTGCGAGCGAGCACTTTCAAGAAGTTGACAACCTTCTTCTCCATGCCTTTGAAAGACTTGTCGATCAAGGCCGCCTTTTGATCCACGCCAATCTGAGGCGATTCGAAAATCGCCTGCAGCTTGGGCATCTCACGAACCACCTGAGCAACATTGCTCAGCTGATCGACGAACGTATCGACTTCCTTAGGCTTATCACTAAGCCCCAGCAAAGCTTTGGCGTAAGTTTCGCCTAGCTGCTGTTGATCGGTGTCAAACACGGTTGGAGGTTGGGGATTCTTATCCATGTCACTCATGCAAATAGCTGATTAAAGGAGGAGCAAACTAGCCAGCGTTGAACTGGCTGATCGACTTCTCGATCAATTCCTTGTGATCTTTTTTGTCTAGCGAACGCCCGACAATACTTCCAGCCAGCGAAACCGCTGAATCAACGCTTGATTCAGCCAAATCACGGACAGCAGCATTCTTGGCAGCTTCGATATCGGCCAACGCACGATCTTTCGTACGCTGAGCTTCATCCGAGGCATCAGCCATGATCTTGTCCTTGGCTGCCAAAGCATCATTTTTAGCTTCGGCGATCAACGCAGCCGCTTCAGAGTCAGCACCGGCAATCTTGGCTTCATAAGCCTCCAATTGAGCCTGAGCTTTTTCGTTAGCAGAACGTGCACCTTCGATGTCATCAGCCATCTTCTTTTCACGCAACTCCAGCCCCTCAGCGATCGGGCCCCAAGCGAACTTATACAAGATCGCCAACAGGACACCAAAAATAACGAAGGAAAACAGTAGCGTGTCAGGAACCAGCTGAACTGCCGATTTCTCGACAGCCGCGTCGGCCAACAACCCGATTGAATTCAAAAACATAGCAACACCCTAAAGCGAACGCACTCAAGCGCCAACGAACCTAGATAAAGAACGTAAACAGGATCGCAGCAAAAGCAGCACCCTCAATCAGAGCAGCAGAAATAATCATTGCAGTCTGAACCTGACCGGCAACCTCTGGTTGACGAGCCATGCTTTCGACAGCAGAACCGCCAATCCGACCAATGCCAAGAGCGGCACCGATCACGACCAAGCCAGCACCGATAGCCTTAAGGTCAAGGCCTTCTGTCTGACCAAGAAGGCCAGCGCCATCTTGTGCCATTGCAGGTGAGCAAAAGGCGAACGCGCCCAAAACGAATACAGCTGAAAAAACTAACCTAAACATCAAATGTCTCCAAACCTAAATTTGGTTTCTAAAAAATTGTTTATCAAAACACTAGTGAGGATGAACAGCCGCACCAATGAACAAAGCAGACAAAAACGTAAACACGTAAGCTTGAATAAAAGCCACCATCAGCTCGAGAACACTAATCCCCAAAACCGCAGGCCCTACCAACACCGACGAAACATATCCGAACACACCAATGAAAGCGATAAACACCGCCAACACCATGTGGCCCGCAAACATGTTTGCAAACAATCGAACGGCCAAAACCGCGTGTTTAACAAACAAGCCAAATACTTCAATAGCCCAGATCATTGGCACCAAGAAAAAGGCCAACGCTGGATGCAGTTCCATATGCGGAACTTGAGCCTTCCAAAAACCCAACAACCCCATCTTCTTCGACCCGGAACCAACCACCGCCAAGAACACGACAAGCGCCAACGCTGCCGTCACTGTGATCGAACCAGTCGCCGCCCCAACACCAGGAATCATCCCGAGCAAGTTCAGCGTCAACACGAAAAAGAAAATCGTCCACAACAGCGGCAAAAACCGCTTAGCGTCGCTGCTACCAATCGCAGGCACAGCAACTTCATCCTTAATATAACAGACCACTACGTCAATCAGATTCCAAAACCGCCCCTTAGGACGATCGCCGTCTTTAACTCGACGAGCATATGGAATCACGACGGCAGCAACCAGCAACGCAGCCAACACCTCCAACACGACAAACTTAGTCGGCTGAAAAGTCGTTGGAGCAATAAATTTATTCGGCGAGGCAATCATTGGGTTCTCCCAAGTTTTGCCAAGTGGATTGGGAATAGGGATCTTCCCGTGGCGTGCACCGTCTCCCGTTGGATACTCAAAGTACGGCTGATCCAGTACGTGATCGAGCAAGTGACGTTTCCCAAGGAAATGAGCCTTCAAACCTTCGGGCGTGGCCAGATCATGATGACCATGACCCGCATGTGCCTCATGAAGATGATCGCCACCGTGAGACTCCGCTACGTGCTGATCGTGGCCAACTGCAGCCCCAGCACCATGTACGTGCGCGTCGATACCGCCAGACTTATGATCGTCTGTGACGTGGTCATCCGTGCCTTCAGGGCGAAAAAATAGAGCCATGTGCTTAAATCTTGACTGGAATCAACTCAAACGAAACAAATAAAAGCTACACACCAAAACTAGAGTTCGACTCCAGCACGACTGCGACGCAAATTCAAATATGAATCCGCAACCAGCCCGGCCATGTAAACTAATACTAAAATCAATACGGTGGACTTCTCGATCCGCGGCTCGCAAAATCTCGAGCCCCACACCGCGAACCCCAACGCTGGCGCTGTCCGGCTAACCATCGCACCAGCCAAACGTGCCATCAGGAATTCATTGCCCTGGGGATACCAGGAAAACAAGTGAGCAACCATGGAACCAACTGCACAAACCAACCAAGCGACCATTGCCATTAGCAAACCCACTTGAAAGGCTGTCGCCAGCAGCAACACCACAACACCCAACACAAGCTGAACAACAACTAAAATCGCCAGGCACCTGCCCAACGTCATCGTAAGTTTGGTAGTCGATTGATCTGACTTTTGTCCGGTCTCCGGACGATCGACTGAATCGCTTTCATCCGAATTTCCAGACACAAGTCCACCACCATAACTTATCACTCGTGCTTTGACTTCCTGTCTCGTTCCAGCTTCTGCACTAATTGCATCAACTGAAAACCAGCGGCTGTAAAACCAAACACCACGCTGACCAATATAAAAATTGGTTTCGTGCAAAGCCAGCTATCGACCCAATTCCCTATGACTATTGGCACTATCGCCAACAAGCCAATCGTAGTGATCTGAGACACGATGGACATGGCTTTGGCTGTCGGTGATCGGTCATCAACCATCGGTTTCTCCAAAGACGCCGACAATCTAACAAGAAGGCCTAGAACGACAAGAGCCACCGGAAGAAGATTGAGAATTTTTTCACGATGTCCGAACTTTCCTGCCATGCCTAACCTCTAGGTGCGACATTAAGGCGCGAGCCCACACCTCACAACTCCACCAACACCCCCAAAATTCCAAACCGAAAGCGATTGGCGACTTAGTCGAATTCTCAAAAACCCTGCGCGCCGTTCTGGCGATCGCCTCGGCTTAGCAGATCGCAGATTGCAAACCGCGGCCTTCGCCAAACCAACAAACCAACAAACCAACAAACCAACAAACCAACAAACCAACAAACCAACAAACCAACAAACCAACAAACCAACAAACCACAGAACCACAGAAC
>JALZWN010000237.1 GCA_023300235.1 Mariniblastus sp. | reverse complement strand
GTGATGTCGATGTTGGCGTCAGATGTTTCGCCGTTGACGTCAGTAACGGTGTAAGCAACCGTTGTGACCATGCCGTTGAAATCTTCAACCGGATTAAATACCAAAGTCGCGGCTTCTTCTGGAGTTAGTTCATCAGTAGCACTGACTGTTTGCTCAACACCCATGTCGTCGGTGTAAGTGAACACACCTTCTGTCGCTGGATCGGGAACGTTGTTGATCGTGACAATGTCCGCACCCGCACCAAGGTCATCATTGGCCAACGGATCGACAGCCACTGGCGTGTCTTCGAAGGTGACTGCAGCATCGTCAACCGCATCGGGAGTCGGAACGACTTCGATTAGGATGTCGGCTTCTGATATTTCACCATTGATATCGGTCAACGTGTAGTTGATCGGAAGAACGGTGCCGTTGAAGCCTTCAGCGGGTGTGAATTCTAACGTGGCGGTTTGTTCTGGAGTCAGAACATCACCAGGTGCCACTGTGATAGGGTTGCCGGCGGCATCTAGGTAGGTCAGTGTGCCTTCTGTCGCTGGATCTGGAACGCTGTTGACCGTTACCGAATCAACACCTGCTCCATCGTCGTCGTTGCCAAGCGGAATCACGTTCACTGGCGTGTCTTCGTTGGTCGAGAATGGATCATCAACCGCATCAGGAGTTGGAGTGACGCTGATAGCGATAACGGCGGCTTCCACTTGTCCGGACGCATCGGTAATTTCATAATCGATCGTCGGCACCGCCCCTGAGAAGTCCTCCGTAGGCGTAAACATCAACGTCGCCGCTTCGGCAGGCGTCAGTACGCTACCCGGTGCAACTGCGATTGTGCCCCCCGTGATGCCGTCCACGTAGGTTAAGGAACCTTCGGTGGCCGCGTCAGGTACGTTCTGGATTTCCAGTGAAACGATCCCGACCCCTGAATCGTCGTTGGCCAATGGGTCAATCGCGACTGGGGTGTCTTCGTTGGTCACATAGAAGTCATCCGTCGGGGCTAGATTGATCGTGCGGTAGTCGGCGTCTGATGGATCGGAGTCGACATTCTCCAGATCGTCGATCGGCGACGAAACGATTCCATCCGTATCCATATAACTGACAGGGGCAAGGTCATCAGCGATGCCATCGCCGTTGCCATCCACACCATCGGTGACAAGTCCGCTTTCTTCAGCGTCGGTCAGATCATCGTCGTCGCTGTTTTCGTCCAAGTAATCTGGCGTGCCATCGCCATCGGTGTCGACCGGTGCGGTGAATACACCACCACGTTCTACGCTCGGATCGTCGAACGTGTCGACCACTCCGTCACCATCAGTGTCAGTACCAATCGCAGGCGATTGATAGCCAGCGGTTGGTTGAGCTTCAATCGCATCGGCAATGCCATCGTTGTCGCTGTCCAGATCCAGATAGTCGGCAACGCCATCGCCATCTGAATCAACTGGGGCTGCGTTGAGTTGATCCCAGGCACCATCGCCATCGGCATCGGTGAATCCAGCTGCAGCAGCTTCGGCAGTCGAGATTTCACCGCTCATATCCGTGTCAGCCGCGATCGCCGCCGCGTTGCCACTTTCGACCAAGTCACTGATGCCGTCGTTGTCACTGTCAAAGTCACAGTGATCGGCAACTCCGTCCCCATCTGTGTCTCGCACAGTCACGGTTTCTACGTTGCGGCTTGCAACAAAGGCAAGCGCGTCTGCATCAAACGCACTGGTGGCTATAAATCTCATTCCTGACAAGAAAGTGCCGTCCGCTGACGTAATAGTTACCCTGGTATTGTGAAAGTCCGTTGGGCTGCTAACAGTAAACTCAAAAACTCCTCCACCAAGACTAGTCGGGCCAGAGAGTGTACCCGTTCCAGCGCTAGCGCTGATGTCGACGTTTGACAGATCGGTCAGTGTGTTGCCAGCTAAATCAAATAGCTCGAGTGTAAAAGTGACGTTGTCTGAATCGAAATCGAGAATCTCAAAGGTGTTGCTGGTGACCTCGGAATCAGGAAGAGTAGTCTGATCGACCTCGTTTAACTGCAGCAGAACTTCTCCGTTATTGGCAGCCGACTGCTGAGCGTCCGAATAAATCTGAGCTCGGAGAAAGTTGGCGTCACTGTTGGCAAAGCGCACGTCGGTCGCTGTAAATGTCCCCGAAGGAGCAGACGGAGTGTTTTCATAGCCGACCGGATTGATCACCGTCGAAATCGGCGCCGCGCCAAGCCCAACGGTAGGTGTGACTGGTAAGACCAGTTCGTCGACAGACTGAGTGACGGATAGGCCTTCATCCGCATCCAGAATACCGTCGTTGTCGTCATCGGTATCAAGCTGATCAACCACTCCGTCGCCGTCTTTATCAAAGCCTACCAATGCAGCAAACGCATTTACAGACAAGGACGACGTATCCGTGGGCGCTGTGCCGCCGGAATCATCGGTGGTGGTCTCAGGTGGATTGGAAGCAGTACCCACAGTTCCATCCCACAGCCGGAAGTCGATAGTTGCATCCCCCGTGAAACCATCGTTCGCAACAAACCGCAACAACGCGTCTGGATCCATCAATAATACTTCGCCATCAGGCACCGGCTCAGAATCAGTATTCCCTGGATCGCCCAACTGGAAGTCCGTCCATTCAAAACCCGCAATGTCGGTGCGGAAGTATTGCCAGACACCATTGGTTTCGTCAGCCGAAATGACTCCAATCCCGATCGGCTCGCTCTCGGCATCGAAAATGTCCAACTGAGCCAACAGATCCGCCACGGAAAACTCGGCGGGAGTTGTGGTGGTGTATCCCGCAATCGCACTTGGTATCCCTCCTAAAAGGACAACCGTCCCGTCGCCCGTAACGGTGCCTACCGGTGCGTCATTGACCTGATCAATCGTGATCGTTGTCGTTGCAGAAACAGCAAAGTCGCGGTCAAAGACCTCGAATTCAAATACACGAGCGCCTAGTGTGTTGTCCTGATTGACGTTCAAATAGCCCAGTTTCTTCAGGAAGTCTTCTAGGTCCGCTGAAAGGAGTTCGGGATTAGCCGAATCCGCACTGCGAACTTCGATCACACCGTTGTTCGAGGTGACGGCAAACGTGGTACTACCTATGGTCAGCGAATTGCCCCCGACAACAACACCCGTTGCCAGATTCACCGACAATTGCAAACCCGGTTCGTCAAGAATCAGGAATTCATCGGATCCGTCGTTTGCTCCGGGGATAGTCGGAGTGATGTTGATTCCAATGATATTCTCTTCGGCGTCCTCGACGACCGCATCCCGTGCCAACAGGAATACGCCATCATCTTCAATGAAGATGTCGTCATGGTTAACGCCGATAGTCGGTGGCCCATTTAGATCGACAACTGGGTCGCTATTGTCTTCGTCACGGTATTCCAAATCAGTGAACAGCGGAACAGCGTTTCTTCCATCAGCATCTGTGTCGTCGTCGACATCAGCCAACAGGAAATTAGTATTAGTGGCGTCAAGGTTCTCATCATTGACATCGAATCCGTCATCGGCGTCGCTTCCTTCCACAGCGTCCAACAGACCATCACCGTCAGTGTCCGCAGAGGCGTCGATGGATGCGAGTGTTTCCCCGTGTCCGGCTTCGACCGCATCGTCGATTCCATCATTGTCGCTGTCGGTGTCTAGGTAATCGACTGCACCGTCGCTGTCGGTGTCAACCGGCAGCAGTCCAATTCCGTCAGCGTTGAATCCCGCGGTGCCAGCGGCAACCTCGTAGTTGTCGTCGAGCCCATCG
>JALZWN010000236.1 GCA_023300235.1 Mariniblastus sp. | reverse complement strand
GCGATTTCGACTTTCTCGATCGACGTCGATACGGCTTCTTACGCCAACATGCGACGCCTGTTGAACTCGGGGCAGCGACCGCCCGCGGATTCGATTCGCTTGGAAGAACTCGTCAACTACTTCCAGTACGATTACAAGCAACCCACCGGTGAACATCCGTTTTCGGTGAACCTCGACCTAGCCGATTGCCCTTGGCAAGACGGACATCAGTTGTTGCGAGTTGGTTTGAAGGGCAAAGACATTCACGTGGCTGAACGCCCTGCCACGAACGTTGTTTTCTTGATCGACGTGTCGGGTTCGATGAGCTCCAACGATAAGTTGCCGTTGTTGAAGTCGGGTTTTCAAATGATGTCACAAAAGCTGGGGGAGAACGATCGGGTTTCGATTGTGACTTACGCCGGTAACGCTGGCGTTGTGCTGACTCCGACCAACGGCACGCAGACTGAAACCATTAACAATGCGATCCAACGGCTTTCGTCCGGCGGTTCGACACATGGTAGTGCCGGTATCAAGCTGGCCTACGAGTTGGCTCAGCAAAACTTCATCGAAGGCGGCGTCAACCGAGTGATGCTCGCCACTGACGGTGATTTGAACGTTGGCGTCACCAGCGACGATGCGTTGGTTTCTCTGATCAAAGAAAAGGCTTCCGAAGGTGTGTTCTTGACGGTGCTTGGTTTTGGAACCGGGAACCTGAAAGACGGCAAGCTGGAGAAGTTGGCTGATAACGGAAACGGCATGTACGCTTACATCGACAGCACGCGGGAGGCTCGTCGAGTCCTGGTCGATCAGTTGTCGGGTTCGTTGGTCACGATTGCCAAGGATGTGAAGATTCAGGTTGAGTTCAATCCGGCGGAGGTTAAGAGTTACCGGTTGTTGGGCTACGAGAATCGGATGTTGGAGACGAAGGACTTTGACGACGACCAGAAAGACGCTGGCGAGATCGGCGCGGGGCACACGGTGACGGCGATCTATCAGATCGAGCCGGCCAAGGCGGTTACTCGGTCGGTTTCGTTGCCGGCGGGCATGAAGTACCAAGTCCCGACGGATGTGAATGCTGATGTTCTAGTTGATGGTAAAGGCGATGCTGACAAAGGCGGTTTGTCAAAAGCGGCAATGTCAGGCGAACTGGCGACGGTGGCACTGCGATACAAGCAGCCCGAGGCGAGTGAGAGCCAGCGGTTAGAGGTTTCGATCAAGAACGAGTCGAAGCGGTTTGAGGAAGCGTCGGATGATTTCCGGTTTGCCGCCAGCGTGGCGGGGTTGGGAATGTACCTGCGGAATTCGAAGCATGCTGGGGCGATCAGTGCGAAGTTGTTGCAGCGGATTGCCAGCGGTGCGATTGGAGATGATGAATCTGGTTATCGGTCTGAGTTTATCGATTTGATTCGCAAGGCGTCGGGGCGTTAGTGAGAGAATTTTGAATTGTGGACTGGTTTAACGCAAAGACGCCAAGCCGCAAAGAATGAAGTCGGCTGCTTTTTTGATTCATGTTCGCGATGGTCATCGCGAACATGAATTCGAGGATGGAATTTTTATCCGCGGATGAACGCGGATTTTGAAATTACAGTATCCGCGTTGATTTGCGGTTCTCAACTGTAGTGGACTATCGTCAGAAGTCCTGCCGAAGCAGTCGCACTTAATTGAAAGGACGTCTGAAGCACAGGAATTCTTGCCGAATCCTACTACATTAATCTCGCTGACGCTCGGTTCCTTGCTAACGGGCCTGTTGATTTAGTCGCGCGAAGATAGTCGCTTTTCGTTCCGTGAAAGTAGCGTTCATTCAGCCTCGGAGGCACCGGCCACTTCTATGAAAATAGACTCAAAAAACACTTCTGATCATTAAACCTTCTACTCTTCGAGAAAGTCCGTGTTGGGTAACGCTACTTTCGCGGAGCGAAAGGCGACATTGGGTTCCTTGCTTATGCGGCGGGCTTCCATTGGTCGCTGAAGCTTGCTGTTGGTCTGTTGGGCGTTAGCATTGTTTGTCGGCCTGAAGTGATGCGCCGATTTGGTAGATGGCTTGAGTGTCGAGCACTTGGTCGTTTGATTCGAACAGCCTGCGGATGGCTTGTTTGTGGATTCGCATTTTTAACTCGCCTACGCCGATGGCGCCGTAGCAGATCTTGCCGTTGATTTCGGTGCCGGCAGTGGTTGCGTCGATGCCGGCGATTCCTGCCGGCGGAACCGCGTTTAGGTCGATCAGCACGCTGGCCTGGGTTTCGGGCCAACGTTCGTCTAAGAACTCTACGCCCGCGGCGCCGGCGGAAAAAATGACGTCCGCGTTTGATGCAACGGCCAAGGCTTCGCTAGGCGAAATCAAGGCAGCAGGAGTTAGCTGGGGTTGAAGGTCACTCGTGAAATTCGAGTCGGATTTGCCCAAATGGTTGACGACTCGTTTGATGACCGCTTGGGCTCTTTCTATCCGCCGGGAACCGATCACGACTTCGGTGTTCAGGTTTAAGGCGGTGATGATTTGAGCGATTCGTTGACCGACCGGGCCGGTGCCGCCAAGGATGACGACGCGTCTGTTGTCGAGATTGATGTGGCGTTGGCAGGCGAGAACGGCAGCGGCGGCAGTGGTGTTGCAGCCGTTGGGGTCGGACATGATCGATACTCGCATCGGTCCAAAGAAACACTTCTGCGCAGCAGCGAAGAGCGTATCCGATTCGGCGACTTCGCTACCCCCGATGAATACGGCCGTGTTTTTTAGATCCGCTGGCCCGCGAGTGAATATCGTTCCATGAATCAAACTCTGAATTTGGCTGGGCTGGACATTGCTACGAGTGATTAATTGCTGCACGCCGACGTCCAACGCGACAATCGCGTCGAACGAGCTGGCTTGAGCGTCGCAGTCGATGTGCAGCAAAATCGTGGGTTTGGCCATTGGATTTGGCTAGTGATCTGTCAAAGATAAAAACTGGGATCGAAATATGTAGCCGGACTCGCCAGAGTTCGGTTTTCTCCCAAACTGAATTCTGGTGAATCCAGCTACTCTAAAGTTCAACACTGATAGACCGCTAGAAGCCTTTGAACGGATGAGCGGCGGTGTCTTTTTGGGCGATCATTTCGGCGGCGGTTGGTTTTTGGTTCATCGCCGCGACGATCGATTCTTTGGTGGCTTGGTAGTTGTTGTCGTAGATCTTTTCGTTATCTTCGGCTTGCCAATGAATGAAGACGCCGCATACGATGACCAAGTCTTCTGCTTGGTCTTGCGGGATGATGCCTTCGGCAACGCAGTCGGCAACGGCTTTGGCGACTGCGGCTTGAGCTGGGCCGAACATTTGAACGGCTTGCTTGGCGCCTTTGATGGTGACTTTGGTGACCATCACGGTGGAGGGTTTGACGGCGACGTTGGGAGCCAAGACCGCCAGCAGGTTGCTATGTCCGCTGCTCTGCGTTGACAACGCGTTGGCGAATGCGATTCCGACTGGGCCGTCTTTGCTGCCGATCATCAAATCGATGTGAGCGACTTCGTTTCCTTCGCCAGCTAGGGCTTCACCAACGTACATCGACATTTTTTTCTCCAGTTTATCTTACGAGCCAAACGAGGCTTGTTGAGGGATTACTTTAAGTTTTTGGGCGGTTGTAAGCCAACCATTTTTTGACAAGCTAACAAACAGTAGCGACATTGCCAAGCGACTCGCGTTATTTCTGTGAGTGAATCACTTTTACAAACTAGGAAGGCGTTATAAATGATAGTCCGACGCGTTAGCGAGGATTTTAGCAGGTTCCTCGCTAAGGCGTTGGGCTACCAGAGCACCCAGATTCCAAAACGTATTTCCCCTGCTTCATTTCTGTGTCGAACGGTTCGATTGCGTCGGTTTTAAATTTCAAGTGGCATGGTAGGTGTGGGGCAAGTGAACGGTGAACCGAAGAAAATCGTGTTGATTGGAGCCAGTGCACGCCCGTTGATTGCGAGTTGTTTGCGAGCGGGGTGTGTGCCGGTGGCGTTCGATTTTTTTGCGGACTGGGATGCACGGCGGTTGGTTGAGTCTGCGGATTGCGTCGGGGCGAGTTTGACGAAGATCGACGGCTATGGGGATTTGATAGGGCGAGAGATGGCGGGCTTGGGGGATGCGGCTATTTTGGCCGGAGGGGCGGAGTTGCGGGCGGAGTTGGTGGTTGCGGTCGGCCGGCAGTTGCCTTTGTTGGGCGCCCGCGCGGGGGCGTTGGCTGCGGTTGCTGATCCAATTGAGTGGTTGCAGGTTTTGTGTGACGCTGGCGTTCGCGTGCCGGAATCCGTTCGGGAGTTGCCTGCGGATAGCCGGGGCGATTGGTTGGTGAAGCAGCGCGGTGCTTGTGGCGGCAGTGGTGTCCGAGCGATTGAGCGCCAGAGCGAAGCTGTTTTGTTGGGTGATTGCTATTACCAAAAACGAATTTGCGGTGAGTCGTTGAGTGCCGTTTTTGTTTCACGCGGGCTGAGCAACGACAGTGCTGGCGGGACTTTTTCGCTGGGGTGTACTCGGCAATGGTTGGCGGGCGATTTTGGAGACCGAGTGCGACCGTTCACTTATCGCGGTTCAGTTGGTCCGATCGTGGTTGGTGAGTCAGTTAATCAACAGCTCGATCGAATCGCCAATGTGTTGGCGGACGCGTTTTCGCTGGTGGGTGTGTGGGGGGGAGATTTTGTGTTGGATGCGGATGGGCAGGTCTGGCCGGTGGATTTGAATCCACGAATCACGGCTTCGGCAGAGTTGTTTGAAACGGCGGTTGCGAGCTCGGGAAGTGGGTTTCGGAGTGTGGTTGATTTGCATTGGTCGGCTTGCGATTCAGAGCGAGGAGCGAGGGCGGAAGAGTTTGCGAAGCTGGCCAAGGAGCGGTCGGTTGGTTGCGGTATAGAGATTTGCGAGGCGAAGCGGATTGTGTTTTTTGATGGGCCGGGGGTTTGGGAAATCGACCAAGCGAGTTTCAAGCGGTTGTCGCGTTTGTACGTGGCGGATTTTTTTCAAAGCAACCAAGTCGGCGTGTCGATTGCGGATATCCCCCAGGTCGGTGATCGAATCGAAGCGGGACGGCCGTTGTTGACGGTGCGTAGCCGAGCCAAAACGGAAGCGGCGGCGGTGGCTTTGTTGGAGGAGTTATTGGTGGTTGTGAAGGCTTGTTGGCGAGAATGAGCTGGCGGCGATTTTGGCGTCCAGTCTGGCGGTTGCTGGCGGTCGGTTTTGTTTTGGTCAGACGGCGGTTGTGGCGGTGGCAACCTAGGCAGTGTCAATCCGCCCAACGGACGTGTTTTAATAGAAAAAGTGGGACACGTTTTGAAGATGTTTCAGCTTCAGGCCGAAATGAAGTAAGATACGGTTAACTATTTTGATCAATCGTGGCCCGATTGATTGTTCACACCCCTCTTCGATGACGCAAAAATGCCAGACAAAACTGCCGTAGGTATCGACCTCGGAACAACCTATTCGACCATCTCTTACATTGATGATCATGGTAAGCCGGTTTGTATAGAAAACTCGATCGGCCAGATTCTGACGCCCAGCGCGGTGTGCTTGGAAGCGACTGGCATTGTGGTCGGTGGCGATGCGGTCAAATCGAGTGCGTTTTCGCCAGACAAATATTTTGAGTGTTTCAAACGCGAGATGGGCGAGAACAAAAAGTTTTTGTGCAACGGCGTTGAGACGCCTCCGGAAGTGTTTAGCGCGTTGGTGCTGGAGAAGCTCAAGGCGGATGCGGAGAAACGAATCGGTCCGTTTCGAGATGCGGTGATTACGGTTCCGGCTTACTTCGATGAAAACCGACGGCAAGCGACCGTGGCGGCGGCCGAGTTGGCTGGGATCAACGTGTTGGAGATAATCAACGAACCGACCGCTGCGGCGGTGGCGTTTGGCGTTAATCAGGGGCCGGGCTGTAATAAAACGGTTTTGGTTTACGACCTTGGCGGCGGTACGTTTGATGTTTCTATTTTGAAAATTGAAGACGGCAACTTTACGACGGTCGCAACCGACGGCGATGTGCAGTTGGGCGGAAAAGATTTTGACGAGCGTTTGATTAACTTTTTGGCCGAAGAGTTTGAAAAAGAGCACGGTGTTGATCCGCGGGAAGATAGCTCTGATTTGTCGCAGCTGTGGTGCGATGCCGAAGAAACCAAGCGAAGTCTATCCGAGCGTGAAGAAGTCCCGCATGTGATGTTCTTTTCTGGCAAGCGACATCGCGTTAACGTGACGCGAGAAAAGTTTAACGATCTGACGGCTGATCTCGTCCGTCGAAGTTGCTCGACCGCCGAGCTGCTGTTGCGTGGGGCGAGCATGTCGTGGGAGAGTATCGACGACTTGTTGATCGTTGGTGGGTCGTCGCGGATTCCGGCCGTGCGAGAAATGTTGACAACGATGTCGGGTAAGGAACCGAACTATTCGATGAACCCGGATCAGGTTGTCGGTCATGGGGCTGCGTTGCTGTGCCATTCGTTGACCAATGCCAAGGAGGACGAGCGGTTTAATTTAGTGGATGTGAATTCGCGTAGCTTGGGGGTCATTGGCATGGAGCCCAAAACGAAACAAAAATTCAATCACATCGTGATACCTAAGAACACTCCGTTGCCGTTCAATGCGATCAAGAATTTTGTGACGGGCAAGGTTGGTCAGGCTTCGGTGGCGATTCCGGTGGTTGAGGGTGAAAGTCGAAGGCCTGAAGAGTGCGTGCAGATTGGCAAGTGCAGCGTGCGAGATTTGCCCAAAGGCCTGCCGGTGGGCACGAAGATCACGGTTTCTTTCTCTTACGATTCCAGCGGTCGTCTTGCCGTGTCCGCTCGGATTCCCGCGACTCGTCAATCTGCGTCGACGGTGATCGATCGTAAGAACACGGCAGAGAAGCAGAGTTTGAGCCAGTGGAAAGATCGCTTGATGGGCAAGCAGGTTAGCAAGAAAAATCCACCGAGTAGTTCGGACAAGCTGAGTCGTTTGGATGCTTTGTTCCGCGAGATTGCGAGCACGAGTTCGTCGGGTGATCCGAAGATCGAGAAGCGGATCAATCAGCTTGACAAGGATCTTGAAGCGAAACAAAAAAAACATCAGGAGGCCGAGCAAAAGCAAGTTACTTCCCCAAGTCGCGCCGAGGCGGTTCAGTATTCGAGTGTATTGTCGAAGCTTTCCAAGGGCATTGCGTCGATCGAAGCCGAGATCAAGTACGCGGAGATTGAGTGCGGTCGGCAGATTGTGTTGGCGGGCAAGGAAGGGTTTGGCGAGGCGGCTCAGGCGGAAGAGGCGCGTGAGTTGATGGCTGAGCTGAAGGCGTTGAGCCCTGGGGCGGCAAAGAAGTAGCTGGAATTGCGACATGTTGGTGGTTTTGCTTTGGTTTTGCGAACCTGTTGCGAACCTGTTGCGAACCTGTTGCGAACCTGTTGCGAACCTGTTGCGAACCTGTTGCGAACCTGTTGCGTCCTTTAAGTGGTAGCCGGACGCTTTAGCGAGGAAATTCAGCCCGTCTTCCGTATTTTTAAGGCTTCGCAAAGCCATGCTAAATCAACGGGCCTGCTAGCGAGGGTTTTCACGGGTTGCTCGCTAACGCGTCTGGCTATCAGAATGCTCAGCTTCAAAACTGATTTGCAATGTGTGATGATTTACACTGTTTGATAGCTAACGCTTTTTGGCGCTTGCCTTTGTTGCAATCGAAAGAGGCAACGCGTAAAATTACAAGTTCCTCGTTTAAAACGTTTAGGGCTTCGAAAGCAAATCGATTTTCGAAGTCAGCTCATCAAATCCGTTTAAGTAAGAAACGCCTTCCAAGATGCAAGAATTCGATCCCCATCACCGCTGGCTGGGTATTCCACCACACGAACAACCTGCCACTCTGTATCGATTGCTGGGGATTTCGGATTTTGAATCCGACCAGGAAGTCATCACGGAAGCTTCGTACCGTCAGATCGGTCATATCAAACAGTATTCAAGTGGTCCGCATCGCGATGCCGCCAACAGGATCCTGAACGAGCTGTCTCAGGCTCAAGTGACGTTGTTGGATTTGAAAAAAAAAACACAGTACGATATTTCGATCCAATCGGTGAATGACCAAGTGGATGAGTCGACGGTTGATTTGGACGAGCCGGTGCCGGTGATTGTTGGTGGCGCGGGAAGGGTTCGCAGCGGATCGATCAAGAGAGGCGCAGCGGCTAGGCGTCGAAGGCGCAGTAGCGTTCCAACTTTTTTGTTTCTCACTGGAATTTTGGCTTTTGTTGGAGGAACGTTCGCTTACTGGTGGAGTCAACAAGACAACGGAGAAAGCGTAGCCTCGGCTACGGAGAATACGGATGTGGCCGATCAGGGAGATTCAACGGACGCCGGAACACCCAAGCCAGTTGAAACGCCAACTCTGGATGTGGTTTCGTCGCCTGAGCTGCCATCGACCGGTAATGATGGTGGCTTGGTAAATCTTCTGGTGCCGGCAGTTGCTGCTGGTGTGACGCCGGATGAGTTTGCTGCGCTGAACGATGTTGGGCAGATGGCTCAATCGGCGCTTTACGATCGGGGAGTTAAAACCTACCAGCAACTTTCGGAGATGACGCCGGGTGATCTGGATAAGGTTTTGCGCAGACGCAGACTGCCCCAAAAAGGCGAGGAGCGTTGGCTAAAGATCATTGCCGAAGCCACGTCGTTGGCGGACAAGTCTACGGTAGGTGACCGATCTGATTCTCAGTCGCATACAGGGCCTGTCGCAGGGGTTGCCTTTTCGCCTGATGGCAAGCGGGTTGCGAGTGCTAGTGATGACATGACGCTTAAGCTTTGGGATACGAATGGGCAGCAGACGATTTTGCGGACGTTTGAGGGGCATAAAAGCAATGTGAAGGGCGTTGCTTTTTCGCCTGAGGGGCACCGAATCGTTACGGCGAGTTGGGACAAGACGCTTGTCCTGTGGGATGCCGGCAGTGGCGAGAAACTACGAACGTTCACCGGGCATTCGGCTCCGGTGTGGAGTGTCGGTTTTTCTCCAACTGGTCAGCAGATCGTTAGCGGAGGCGAGGACGGAGTCAAGTTGTGGGATGTTGCCAGCGGCCAAGCGGTGCGTTCATTGACGGGTCATTCGGATACCGTGACGAGTGTTGCTTTTTCTTCCAGTGGAAGAGAAGTTGTCAGCGGTAGTAATGACGGGACCGTGAAGATTTGGAATTCAGCCAGCGGCAGCGAACTGAAAACGTTAACCGGGCATAACAACAAAGTTACGAGCGTTGCTTTTTCTCCCGATGGCGATCAGATTATTAGCGGTAGTTGGGATCAAACTCTGATTCTGTGGTCCACTGATAGCGGTAAACAACTGCGAACGTTTTCTGGGCATGTCAGCGCGGTTTTGTCGGTGGCGTTTTCGAGTGATGGGAAACGAATTGCCAGTGGCGGCGGTGATAAGTCGATTTTGGTGTGGGATGTAGCAAGCGGTAAAAAGATAGGGGCCTTCGATGGGCATACCGATCATTTGACGAGCATTGCGTTTTCTCCTGATGGTCAGCGGATGGTAAGTGGTTCAAAAGATCAATCGGTTCGCACGTGGGATATTGCCGGTCTAGCTCGGGTTGATGTCGCCGTGGCTGCCGATGAGAACATGCCGAAGTTCTTTGAGGATGAAAAGGCGACCGGCAAGAAAAACAAAAAATCCACCATGCGGGATTCAACGTCCACGGTCGCCGACAGTTCTGTGTTTACTTTTGAGGGGCACGCCGGAGCGATAGAGAGCGTCGCGGTTTCTGCTAACGGCCGATGGTTTGTTGGTGCTAGTTCGGACGGTACGCTGATCCTATGGGATGCCAGAAAACGCAAGCAGAGGAGAGTTTACGATGATCTTGCTGCGCAATCGCGAACGGTTGGTTTTTCACCTGACGGCAAGTGTATCATCAATGGAACCGATGACGGCGACATTGAGTTGTGGGCGGCTCCCAAGGGGCGAAAGCTGCAAACGCTTACCGGCCACGATTCGGCGGTTTGTAGCGTTGCGTTCTCTCCTAATGGTAAGCAGATTGCCAGTTGCGATAGTGGTGGAGCTGTGAAGCTCTGGCTGGTTGCCGATCTAAGTGGGAAAGAAATGGTGTCGTCGGGTTACAGACGCGTCGCTTTTTCTGACGACGGTAAGTTGATTGTCGTTGGCGGCAGCAGAGGTAAACTATCGGTTTGGTCAGCGAGGGATGGCAAAAAGTTGCAGACTTACCAAGGGCGGTCATCGGAGGTCTTGAGCGTCGGGTTTTCTAAAGACGGTAAAAAACTCGTGTGCGGTTGTGGCGACAACACGGTTGTCGTTTGGGATGTTGTGTCTGGTGAGGAACTGAAGGCTTTTTCAGGACACATTGGAACAGTCAATGCAGCGGCTTTCTCTCCCGATGGTGACTGGGTTGTTAGCGGTAGTGCCGATGGCTTGATCAAAGTTTGGGATGTCGACACGGGTGAGGACCTGCATACTTTCAAGGGCCACGAAGCTGATGTGACTGGTTTGGCATTTACGCCCGATGGCAAGCGGGTTGTTAGCAGCAGTTTGGATAAGACGGTTAAGGTCTGGAGCCTTAAGGACGTTAACTAGCGGCTAGTGTGAATCGCTGCAGACTTCGGAGACGCAGGGCCTGAGATGATGAAACGATGCTGCAGGCTCTGCTTTCTGGTCCTTCACCGAATTTAGTGTGCACTTGAACCCCGAGCTACCTTGCATGGCTCCCTCCGGGGGCGAGCTGCACTGGTAAGTCATGCTCGATAGGCTCTCGCCACAGAAACTCCGGAAGGACCAAAAAAGTCGAGCTCGCAATTTGACGGCGACGCGTGTGGTAGCTACTTTATTTGCTTGTTCGAATTTTAAATTTAAAACGAAGCAAGTTGAAACAGTAATGATTAATACTAAAAACATTTCGTTGTTGGTGTGTCTGGCAATCGGGCTATTGGTACAACCGACCTTCACTTGGGCTCAGGGTGGGACAGCACTTCGTGAGGATCAACGGGCGGTTGTGGTGCTTGATCTGCGAATTGGCCAATTGATTGAAGAGTTTGTCGCGGCGGGGTTTGAAAAAGAACGATTCGAAGGCATGCAGCTGTCCGGCCCTCTGGCGGCAACTAGCGTTTCCCAGGTCGAGCGAATTTATGGGGCGACGAGCCTGCCAAAAGATATTGAAACGCTGAATCAGATCGTCGAAAACTCGTTGCTGAAAGATTTTCCTGTGTTTCCATCGGTAGCGTGGCAAGCGTTGACCAATGGATGCTTTCTTCAGATCAAATTCGTGGACAAACCTGCCGCTGATCAGGTGGAAGCAAGTTGGAAGAAAAAAACACCAAAGATGAAGATGGGCGGATTCAATTACAACATTCCTTGGGGGCAGAAAAAGGAAGATGCTTTTTTTGCGCAGCGAGTTGATGAGATGACGATCGAGTTTGGATCGAAGGGGTGCCTG
>JALZWN010000235.1 GCA_023300235.1 Mariniblastus sp. | reverse complement strand
CTGTTGATTTAGTCAACAAATGCGTCCGCTAGAATGACTTTTAGACTGGCGGCGCGCATGACAGGCTGGAAGCCCATCACCACATTTTAGGCTTCGCCAAATTAAACGCCGCTGCCACTGAATCCGCCGAAGAGTCTTATTTTTTACTGACGAATTCATCGCGACTGACTTTTCCGTCGCCATTTTTGTCGAAGCGTTGGTAGCGCGCCGCAAGATCGGGCTTGCCCTTCTGGCCGGTCTGATATTCCTCAAGCGATAGAAAGTCGTCCTTGTTCGCGTCCCAGCGATCGAAAGGTACGTTGCGATCTTTGCCGTTATTCTTGATTGAATCGTCTTTGACGCGATCAGGTTTACCCTTTTTGCCTTCGCCTTTCTCGCCGGACATCGGTTTGGCTTGATCGGCCCCCTGTGCACTGAGTGCTGTGCCCGCAAAGGACTTGTCTTTCTTGCGTGCGTCAGGGTAGCTGCGCAGAAACTGATTCTCGTCGACCAAATTTAGATAGTAATGCGTCGCCCCGTCGGGAAGCGTCGCGGTTACCTTGCCGTCGCCCTTCAGCGTCGCGGGGCCACGGTGCCACTCTTCGTATTGCTGGCCGCCGTTGAGCGTGTAAATCAAGTCCGCACGTTTAACGCTGGCTCCGTTTTCACGAAACGTGAACTTAACATTCTGTCCGTCTTTTTCATGGGATTCGACGGTGCAAATTTTTTCGGCGTTGGGTAGTGGCGTCGAACAAGCGTGATTGAAATAAGGGAAACTTGCGTTCATGCCATTCAACGTGGACGAAAGTTGCGCATCGAGTTTCGCTGCCCGCTCGGGCATCGAATCGACGAGGTTCTTTGCTTCCTCGATATCTACCCGAACTGCTTTGCCGCCGGACGAATCGTAAAGTTGAAACAGTTCCAAATGAGGTGTTTGCGGGTTGTTAATGTGGTCGTAGTTGCGAACCAGTTTGTAGTCGCCAACGCGAATCGTACTTTCCATCGCCGATCCGTGAGGGAAATGCCAGACCATCGAGTCACGTGTCGTTCCGTCGGCGTGTTTGACCAATTGGGCGTCTTGAGGATTGTTCTGCAGCAGCGGAAGAAGATCACATCCGTCAAGATTCTTGTCAGCTGGCTTGGGCGTTTTCGTCATCGACAAAATCGTTGGATAGAAATCAAGCCCGTTGGCCATCACGTCGGTTTGCTCACCTGATCCAATGCCCGGACCGGCGATCAACAGTGGCACTCGTGTTCCGCCTTCCATCGCCGATATTTTCCCTCGCGCCAAAGGTTCGTTGTCGGTGTAGCGTTCTTTAGAACTGCCTTCCATGCCGCCGTTGTCGGAGGTGAAGATGACGTAAGTGTTTTCGCTCAGCTTGTGCCCGGGCCAACGCGGATCTTCTGTTTCATCTAGGTAGGTAAAGATCGTACCGACGTAGTAATCCAGTTCCTCGACCATCGCACAGTAAAACGGATTCTGCTGTCCGGCCGTGTCCTTGGTGGGCGGGTGTTTCGGATCAGTTCCCAAACGCTTGGTGTATTTATCCAGCAGAGCCTGCGAGCGAGTGTGGATCGGTGCGTGAACGAGCCAAGTTGCATAGTAAAGAAAGAACGGTTTGTCCTTGCTCTCATTCAAAAAGGTGATAGCGTCATCGTTGGTTTGGTGAAATGGAAATCCGTTTTCGTCCAGGCGAAAAGCATCGTCCTTTTCGGTCGTCGCGAATCCAGTCAGGCGGTCACCCATATTACGCCGGGCGCCGCGGCTAGCCTTCGTGTAATCAAACCCCACATCTTTGGGTTGTGGAAAAGCTTTATGGCTGATCGCGATATGCCACTTGCCGGAGTGACCGGTCGCGTAACCGTTCTGTCGCAAGGCTTTGGCGATTGTCATTTCGTCTGCTGGCATCCGGCCACTGTACCACGGGGCCATCACACGGGTATTTCTACTAGCGGTCGGCGGTGCCCCGCCGACGATGCTTGTTTTTTGCGCCCGCGCCGCATGATTGCCGCTCATGATAGCGCACCGAGAGGACGAACAAACTGGAGTCGGCGAGTAACCTTGCCAGAACATGACGCCCTTTTTAGCGAAGGCGTCGATGTTGGGCGTTTCCATCGGCGAAGGTTCGTCGATGTCATAGCACTTCACGTCTTGCCAGCCGAGATCATCGGTTAAGATGAGAACCACATTCGGTTTCGTCGGGCGGTCGGTTTCCGCAGAAGCAACGTCAGTGCATGCCAATGAAACCGCAACAAGGCTCAAGACGGTAAGTAGTTTTATGATGCTCATTTTTTTTCCTGTCTGATCTAAGCGCTGTGATGTTTTACTTGCGGCTTTTCCAAAGCCGGATATTGTCGGTATCGTTTTTGAGTTCGGGGCCATCGGTGCTGCGACCGCGCTGAACATCAATCTCTAGTTGATGAAGCAATTGGTTTGCTACTGTCGGATTACTTTCGTAGAGATTCGTTGTCTCGCCAGGGTCGTTCTCCAAATCGTAGAGCTGGGCCTTGGGCGAACCGTTCTTTGGCACTTTCTTTTCTTGGGGAGACGACCATCCACCGGATCCTTTCGCCAAGCATAACTTCCACTTGCCCAAGCGATAGGCAAAATGTCCGCTGACCGAATGATGTATCACTCCAGCACGGGTGGACACAATCGGTTTCCCAGACAACGCGGGCAGAAAGCTTACGCTATCTTCGGCGGTTCCGTCGGGCAGCGGCGTACTGGTCACTTCTGCAAGTGTCGCCATCAAATCGGTCAGACAAATTAGCTGGTCACTGTCAGAACCGGCAGCGACTTTGCCTGGCCAACGGGCAATAAACGGCACACGGTGGCCGCCATCCCAGATGTCGGCTTTGGAACCACGCATGTCGGCGCTCGCGTAATGACCAGCCTTCTCCAGTTGCTTGAAATTCGCTGCTTTGGAGCATCCATTGTCGCTGCTGAAAATCACGAGTGTGTTATCACTGAATCCGTTACGCTCTAGAGCTTCGAGTATGGAACCGAAAGCGGCATCGGTTTGCATGACAAAATCGGCATACGGATTGATACCGCTTTTGCCTTGCCATTGAGGTGTTGGGACAATCGGGGTGTGCGGCGATCCGAGCGGAACATAGAGAAAGAAAGGCTGCTCTTTGCTCTTGGCGCGTTGATCGATGTATTTCACAGCCTCAGCTTTCAGGCGCGGAAGCATGTTGATGGTGTCGTCGTGTTCGATCACTGTATCGTTTTCGATGACGCCTTCCATGTCGCCGGCATGATGGAAGCCATGATAGAAATCGAATCCGCGGGTGATGGGGCCGTCAGGGATTTTTGTGCCGACCGGCGAAAGAGTACCTCTCTTCTTCGGTTTCTTTAGTAGCTCGCCTGACGATGGATTCTGATACTGAAAATCCAAATGCCATTTGCCGATGACCGCCGTGTGATAGCCCTGGTCTTGTAGGAAACTCGCGACCGTCAGTCGGTCTGGTGCAATCAGATTCGGCGTATACCCTTGTGTCACCCCTTGCTGTAATCGTGAACGCCAACTGTAGCGCCCTGTCAACAGACCGTAACGCGTTGGCGAGCAGACCGACGACCCTGAATGTGCATCAGTGAAGGTCATCCCCTCAGTGGCGAGTCTATCAACACTGGGGGTTGGGATTTTTCCGCGATCCGGATTGAGGCATTGAATGTCGCCGAATCCTAAGTCATCGCAAAGCACAAAAACAATATTCGGACGTTCGGCGTTGGCGGAGGCAGCCGATACCAATACGAAAATTGCACCGACGATCAGTTGCACAAATATGGATGCTCGATTCATTGGATTTATTCCTATTTGGAGGATACAACGGCCTGCGCCGTGTCGGATGGTTGGTTCGTGCAAGTCGATTTTTCCACATCGGGATAGCTGACCAAGAAATTGTTCTGGTCAATCAAGTTGATTACGTAATGGGTTGTTCCAACGGGCAAGGTGGCCGAGATCTTTCTTTCGCTCAGCAGCGTCGCAGGAATCTGTGACCACTCTTCCTGAAATTCTCCACCATTGGTCGTGTAAATCAACTGCACGCGATCAACCATGGCCCTGTTTGATAGTTGAGCTCTATGATATCCCCATTTTGCTTAAAAGAAAGAACGGTTGGAACCTTTTCCTTATTCGCAATCGGATATTTGCAATGCGGATTGTAATAGGGATAGCTGGCTTTCATCTCGGTCAGTCTGTTCGTCAGTTCAGCATTCAAGGCTTGCGCTTTTCCAGGCATCGAGACCGCGAGTTTTTTAGATTCCTCGATGTCACTACGAACCTGATCGCCATTGGTCACTGTTTTGGCGATCGGGGTCATTGCTGTGATTTTGTTTGGGCGTGCACGACAGCGAAAAGCCATTGTGGAAACTTGCAGCCATATCGCAGCAGATCTCCACGATGAACTTGGCGAAAAATGCGTCTGCGATTGGTTTGCTGAGCGACCTGATTTAGAACTCAACCACATCGCCTGAGAAACTAACGCCATTGAGGCAGCGGATGCGCGAGCTAACAGAGCGTACGAGCATCGCTGCGCGGCACTGTACCAACCTGCTTGAATCGGTTGGTCTTTGCGATGACCTAAAACAAGACATGCTGCGAGCTTCCAAACGCGTGACTGCCGACCTGAAACATGAAATAACTTTTACAGGCGAGCAAAACCTTGGACTGCTCGATTCCAAAATACGATTTGATTTGTTTCTGTTTTACAAGGAATGTTTGACAAACATGATTCGACACTCGGGCTCCACCGAAGTGATCACCGAGGTCATTGCCGATGCCGAACAAATCAATCTTAATGTGTCTGATAACGGCGATGGTATGGATGGCGTCTCGGAATTTCCGTTTCCACCGGCATTGAAACGCCGCGTCCGATTTCTGCGTGGCCATGTAATTGCTGAACCCTTTGGTTGCAAAGGAGTTGCAATGAAGCTCCGCGTGCCACGGAAGAAACAACACTTGTTGAACCGAATGGGAGTCCAGTTTAGGAAACGATCGTGAATGCTCCAGCCTCCAATACGATCAAGGTAATGCTGGTCGATGACAATCCGGATTACCGGTCGGTCGTCGAACTGGCGTTTGCTGATGAAGACGACATTGATTTAATTAGCCAGTTTGGCACGTTGGAAATTGCCATTCGGTCCTTTTATCAAAGCCGGCTAGAAAAATACTCCGGACTTGATTTTGCTTGACATTCGTTCGCCGGGCGCAGACGGTCTTGATACGATTCCGGAATTCCGCCGAATCGCTCGTGATACACGGATTTTAATTCTCACTCAGTCTTCGCAAGAAGAGGACATCCTGCGGGCGATCTCAGTTGGCGCGGCAGGCTACCTGTTGAAGTCAACGACGCTGGACGAACAGATCAGCAGTATTCGCGCAGTCGCCAACGGCGGCGCGTCGCTGGATGCAGGAGTCGCCAAATTGATTTTGCATACTCTTAAATCAATTCAAACGGGTGGTGGCGCCAGCGACCAGTCGAGTTTGTTGACCGACCGGGAGCTTCAGGTCCTTTCGTTGTTGGCAGAGGGACTGGTGAAAAAAGAGATCGCCCAAAAGCTTTTGGTTAGCTACTTCACGGTCGACACGCACGTCGGCCGGATCTATCAGAAACTTGACATCAACAACGCGCCTTCTGCCGTCCTCCGGGCCCATCGCATACGACTCTTTCCGTATAACGTTTAGGCCAGCAACATCTCGATAGACAGAGTGTCGCTAGAATTGAGAAAAAATTCGGTGGGGCTTTCTGATATTTTTTTGAGGGGGCTAGCCCTTGAGTTGACGATTCTGCGGGTCTTGGTCTTAATGTTGCCGGTAGTTCCCTAAAAGCCGGATTGTAGTAAATAACATCACAACGGTATAATGAAACTGAGTCTAGGACTCGATTATCTATCTATTATAAAACGTCATTGTACCAAGGAAATAAGATGAAACCTCAACCGTCGAAAGCCGGCTTCACATTAGTAGAGCTATTGGTGGTCATTGCGATCATTGGCATTCTGATTGGAATGTTGCTGCCGGCCGTACAGCAAGTCCGCGAAGCTGCTCGCCGGACGGCTTGTTCGAATAACATTCGTCAATGTGCATTGGCGTCTTTGAATTACGAGAGCGCCCATATGCGTTTCCCACCGGGAATGAATTTTTCAGTAAACGACAACAGTCGCACCAGCGGGCCTGTAACTCCGAAACCTAGCAACAGTTCAGTGGCGCAAAACATTGCGTGGAGCGTTTACCTCTTCCCGTTCATTGAACAAAACAACCTCCACCTTCAGTTCATCTCGGGCACCAACAATTGGGAAGACGACTTTCGGACACAGATTGGTTCTAACGGTGAATTGCTTGCATCGACCGTTATTCCATTTTATACCTGCCCGAGCGATGTCAGTCCTGATGGTGACTTCAATATGTACTACACACACGAAGATGTAGTCGACATTGGCCTGCATGCGAAGTCGAACTACATTGCCTGCATGGGAGGCACAGCAGGAGATTTCAGTACATCAAATATTGTTTCCCTCAACAATCCAAGTAATCCCGATGCTTGTACGGAGTGGGGTATTTATGGGATCAATTCAAAAACAACCTTTTCCGATATTGGAGACGGTTCCAGTAACGTGATGGCGTTTGGTGAACGTTGGAGTAAAACCGAAGCGGAGGCCGGCGGCAACGCAGGAGTGAAAGCCTACGGAGCTGTTTGGGCGGGCAACCCGGGGGCTCAGAGATTCGGCATCAACGATGGCTCGACGCCGCGAAACAGTGTTTCGGCAATCCTTGGTAGCGTCGCGCGAACAGGTCCTGGGTTTGCAATTTCATTTGGTGTAAACGGAACCCGAGCTAGCGAGTTACTCGCGTCGAGCTTTCATTCAGGCGGTGCGATGATCGTGCACGCCGATGGATCGACGACTTTCCTTAGTGAGGATATTGACTACGAAATCTACGGCCACATTTCACAGATGAGTGACGGAAACGTCGTCAGTCGATAATCGCCAGCATACGCCTGGCTGTATTTCTCAACGGGATGATTTTCGTCGTGTTGCTCGGCGAGCCTTTCGCTCACAGAAGACGACGAACTCCCTCACGTTTTCAACTCGCTCGGGTTTTCAACTCGCTCGGGTTTTTTAACTCGCTCGGGTTTTTTATAACGGATAGAACCAACTATGAACCACTACACGCATCGCTCATCATTGCTTTTGATTCTTGTTGCGTTGTGCGCTGGCTGTAGCGGAGACGCATATCCGCCGGTGTCGGGGAAAGTGACTTACAAGGGCCAGCCAGTACCGGCGATCACCGTGGTCTTTACCCCTGTGGGGTCTGTTACGGCTCCCAATCCCGGACCTTACTCGTCTGGAGTTACCGACGATGAAGGTAATTTCACACTGCGAACTCGCCGTGGCGATCTAGGTGCTGTCCCAGGGC
The DNA here is from genome assembly GCA_023300235.1 of Mariniblastus sp. Classification (GTDB taxonomy): domain Bacteria; phylum Planctomycetota; class Planctomycetia; order Pirellulales; family Pirellulaceae; genus Mariniblastus. The sequence goes on along the minus strand of JALZWN010000235.1, from coordinate 894 downwards.
CTCATCGAGTCGGAATCGAGTACATTGCTACGGGTGAGTTGAGCGATTTGAAGTTTCAGTTGAGGGAAGCCGACGATGAATCGAAGCCAGCCATCAAGCAGCAAATTGATGAACTCAAGAGTTTAATCAAATCGCAGGTCAAGGTTCCTGCCAACGTGATCCACCAATTTACAGTGCCAAAAGATGGCACCGCATCGGCCAATTTTGAATTGAATCAGAAATAACCAGTATCGCAACTAACCAGTATCGCAACTTTGTCTGGCTGTTGGATTTCCAACGATTCGAACGTCAATCTATCGTGAACGTTCTTCCAAAAATAGTTTTGGTCTATCCGGGTTTGTTGGGGCCATCCGGGTTTATTGTGGGTGGCTTAATAAGCAGACAATTGGTCCCATGTAACCTCATCGAATAGGCGCTTCCGGTAAATGAGTGGCAAGTGCTCGTATGGCTAGTTTTACGAACGCCGCCCGCCCCGAATGGGGCCGTCCTAGGTAGCTCGGGGTGGATGCCCCGAGTTGGTGTTGGCAACATCTCACTCGCCTCGGATGGGGCCGACTTCGGCCCGCTGTAGACTTGGCATTAAGCCAAGGTCGGCCCCATCCGGGGCGTAGGTCATTTGATAGGTGGTTGCTCGGCCTCCCAGCCCGAGCTCTCAACGTCGACCCCCTCCGGGGTGAAAACAACCACTAAATTCCCGGAAGGACCATCGAATAAGGGCGTCATGTTTACGCGATCAGAAAAGGACTAATTCGAGAAAGCCCCTTTTTAATGCATGCTCACGGGATCATTCCAAGAGCCTATCTGACGCGTAAGCATGCCAACACTCAGGAGACACCTTTGCCCTCAAAGCCGTGAAGCATGGCCCCCGAGACTGGTAAAACGTTTGGAGTAACT
>JALZWN010000234.1 GCA_023300235.1 Mariniblastus sp. | reverse complement strand
CGCGCCACCCGTCGAGGGCTCACGTTGGATCGCTTTGGTCGATTCGGTAAACCGATTTCTTGAACAAGCCGAAGAACAATCCCCTTCGCTTCGGATTTCACTGATCACTATCGGCGGCGGAGTTCGCGTGAACGTTGATACGCCGTGGGATACTGTAGTCACACGCGTTCAAAACGAGTTCGAATTCATCGGTGCCGCTCGGGGACCGATTGATAAATCTTTGGACTTCATTTCAAGCGAAGTGCTTGCTTGGCAAACACCGACCAAAGAAGCGTTACAGCTAACCCAGAAAACGTTCCAAGATGAAAGCCTCCCTACAGCGGAAAAAATCTGTATCCTTCTATCTGACGGCCTTGCAACTACGGGTTCGCCTGTTGCAGCCGCTCAAGAATTAGGCCTCGAAGGAACCACCATCCATGCGATCTACTTTGCAGGCGCCGCTCGAGGGGCAGCACAGCTACGATCCGTCACAGCCGCTGGCGGAGGATTATTCTTGAACGCCGACAATACAACCGAACTAGACGCAGCCTTTAGTCGCATCCTTGCGTTGCTTTCAGTAAGCATCGTCGAATAACAAGCATCCCTCACCCCGAATGAAGCGGGGACAGACGGCGACCTGAATGCCCGGTATCGAAATCCGGCGGCTGTCCCTGAATATTCCTTGTTTGCAGATTCGTATCATCAGCGATTGGGTCGCGAATATCTCGGCGATAAGTTGAGCAGGAATTTAAATCCTAAACACAACTTCTTGTTAGAACCCGAAGACTTCGCCTGGTGCTTGGAAGTTCAATCTTAATCTCGGTCTTTCATTAGCATTCAGGCAGCTTTCTTGACTGTCCAATGGCAAATCTGATTGTAACTCATATCTCTGAGGAAGTACTGACGCGCCGTTGGAAATTCTCGCAAACGGGTTTATTGATTTAAGAAGCTTCAACGAAGCTGAAAAAATGTGGTGCTGGTGCTTCCCGTCTGTCTGCGCGAATGATCCATCACCACCGCTTCCTCGGTAACGCGTGAGGCTACCATTTATTTATAGCGATTTTCTAGTTTTCAAAACTGATCCACCCTCTTTGACCAAACGCGCGGAATTTGCAACAAGGATTGGCAAAGCAGTTTTGAACCGTCAAAATATAGGCTTGTTGAAGGCATGCTTTCCTGAAGCAAGTGCAACTTTTGCAATCCACGACCAATCGAAAAATCAAACCTTGGAAAACCCAACCTTGGACAATCAAAAAATCGCCAAAACGTTGGCTCAACTGGCCGACTTGCTTGAGTTTACTGGCGCAAACGCGTTTCGGTTGCGAGCCTACCGCAACGGTGCCCGGATCATTAAAGACATGCCCGAACCTCTGGCCAAGCTGGTTGGTGATAACGCAGATCTGACCAAGCTAGAAGGCATCGGGAAGGGCGTCGCGGAGAAGATCAACGAACTGGTGGAAACCGGCGGCTTGAAGCAGTTGGACGAGCTGTTCGAAGTCGTGCCCAAGTCGGTGTTGGACTTGCTGAACGTCCCCAAGCTGGGGCCCAAGAAATGCGCGGCGCTGTTTAACGAACTGGGTATCGAAAACCTGCAGCAACTCAAGACCGCTTGTGAGGCCAATGAAGTGCAGGCGTTGTCCGGTTTCGGCGCGAAAACGGAACAACAGATTCTTGACGGCATCGCGATCGCAGCTGCGGCCAATGAGCGAATTTTGTGGGCGGCCGCCGATCAAATCGCCAATCGAATTCGAGATTATATGGCCGATTGTGATGCGATCGAACAACTCGAGTTTGCCGGAAGCTATCGACGTGGACGCGAGACAGTCGGGGATTTAGATATTTTGGTGGATTCAAAGCAAGCCGAACAGGTGATGGATCACTTTGCTGGTTTCTCGGAAATCACGTCGGTGATCGTTCGCGGTTCGACCAAAATGTCGGTGCGGTTGGAAGATGAATTTCAAGTCGATTTGCGGGTCGTGCCCAAGGATTCTTTCGGCGCCGCGCTGCAGTACTTTACCGGTTCGAAGAATCACAACGTGGTCATTCGCGGCCGCGCGAAGCAGATGGGACTGAAGATCAATGAGTGGGGTGTCTACGAAGTTGACGGCGATGACGAATCTTGGATTGCGGGTAAAACCGAACGAGACGTGTACGAAACATTGGATTTGCCATACTTTGAACCTGAGATTCGAGAGGCTCGAAAAGAAGTCGAGTGGGCGGAGCAGGGCAGGCTTCCCGAATTGATTACGCTGGACCAGATCGTCGGTGACTTGCACATGCACACCACCGCGACCGATGGAAAAAATTCGATCGAAGAAATGGCCGATGCAGCTCGTCAACGAGGACTCGAGTTTATCGCGATCACCGATCACTCCAAACGCGTCACCATGGCCAATGGGCTCAACGGCGAACGAGCTCTTGAGCAGTGGAAACAAATTGATGCGATCAATGCGCAGGCGAAGGACGGGTTCGTAATTTTGAAGGGCATCGAATGCGATATTCTTGAGGCCGGTGGAATGGACTTGCCGGACGACGTTTTGGCTCAGGCCGATTTTGTGATCGCCAGCGTGCACTACGGACAAAACCAATCAAGACAACAGATCACCGATCGCATCGTGGGTGCGATCGAAAACCCGCACGTCGCGATGGTGGCTCACCCGACCGGACGTTTGCTGAATAAGCGAGAGGCGTACGAGGTGGACATGGACGCAGTTTTTCAAGCCGCAAAAGCGAACCAGAAATTCTTGGAATTGAACGCGAATCCAATTCGTTTGGATTTGAATGATAGTCTGTTGCTGGCGGCCAAGAGCCACGGCATCCCAATCGTCATCAACACCGACGCTCATAAGATCGCCGGTTTGGATAACATGAAGTACGGAATCAAGCAGGCACGGCGAGGTTGTTTGACCGGCGCGGATGTTGCTAACACGTTAACTTGGCCCGAGATGCTGGTGTTGCTGGGGCGGGCTTAAAGTTGCTGATTGGTTGAGCCGTTTTGACGATCACGGCGGTTTGCGGCTTTGCGATTCTATGGCTTTGCGTTTCTATGGTTCTGAAAACGCGGCCATCGCCAGAGCTAGGTGCTCTGCTAGCCCGACGCGTTAGCGAGGAAATGTGGTGATGGGCTTCCAGCCTGTCATGCGCGCAGACAGGCTGGAAGCCCATCTCCACATTTTTTGGGCTTCGCCAAAACATGCTAAATCAACGGGCCCGTTAGCTTGGAACACGTGAAAACCTTCGCTAACTAGGCTTTTGCATCGTCCCTGGTAAGTTACTGAGAGCTTATGGTTTAGGATTCCAAATAGTAACCGAGCGAAATTCATGTTCAAAAAAATTAACACAAAGACGCGAAGGTGCAAAGAACTTGTGCGATACCTTTCTTGGCGACCTTGCGCCTTAGTGGCTTTGCGTTTTAAATTACCTTGTGAGAAATTGCTTCACCAAAACTTAAATCCCGTTCATGCGAAAACCAATCACGCATCGGGCTACCATTGCTGACCCGTCCCATTTTTTCAAACTAAACCCACCCTGATCGCCAAAGCGGCTAAATTGACGGCTGATGTCATGGGGCACATATCGAGACTTACCCGTTGCGATCTGGCGACGGCCATTCACTTAATTTTATAGATAAAAGACAACCTGATGAAATTAGTTTCTTGGAACGTAAACGGAATTCGCGCATCGATGGAAAAGGGGTTTCGTGATTTTGTCACGACGGAGACTCCGGAAGTCATCTGCTTGCAAGAAACCAAGGCTCATCCTGATCAAGTAAATCTGTTGTGGGCCGAGCCCTTGGGTTATCACAAGAGTTGGAACTGTGCGAAGAAAAAGGGCTACAGCGGTACGACGATCTGGAGCAAAGAGAAGCCAGAGAAAGTGCAGATGGACCTCGGGATCGAAGAACACGACCAAGAAGGCCGAGTGATCACGGCGACGTACGATGACTTCCATTTAGTCAACGTGTATACGCCGAACTCGCAACGGGGTTTGAAGCGCCTGGAGTACCGGCAGGTTTGGGACGAGGCGTTTTTAGACCACGTGAAGAAGCTAAATCGGAGCAAGCCGGTGATCTTCTGTGGCGACCTGAATTGTGCTCACACGGAGATTGATCTGGCCAATCCAAAGTCAAACAAAAAGAATGCCGGTTTTACACTGGAGGAACGAGCGGGACTGGACGCGATGGCAGAGGCTGGGTTTGTCGATTCTTTCCGCCATTTCGATGAGGGTCCAGAAAACTATAGCTGGTGGACTTATCGAGCCAATGCCCGCGAACGGAACATCGGCTGGCGGTTGGATTACTTTTTTGTGGCGGAGAAGATGATGGATCAGGTTTCCAGCGCTGTCATTCGACCAGACATTTTTGGCTCGGATCACTGCCCAGTTGAGATCACGATCTCATAATCTTGCCTGGTGCTGTATCGCGGAATCGATTGGCCAGAAAGAGCTGATCAATGATGTGGTCTTTGAGGGTGATCAAGCGATTTTTGATTCGGCCAAGTGATTGCTTTGTGGAGTGCAGCGGACACGAATCGAGTTAACCAAAGATAGGTTTAGCTAAACTGTGATTCGCTCAAGCTGGAGATCTATTTGCTGCATCTGGTCCACCGCCGACCGGCTCTTTGGCTCTTTGGCTCTTTGGCTCTTTGGCTCTTTGGGTGGGGCAGGACGGTTCCTAAGGTTTGTAAGCAGACTGTGGCGAGACTTGTGGTGGTGCTCTGGGTCTGATCACTTTCCGGACTGGAAAATTTAGGAGAGTAGAGCGCACGAAAACAGCCGGTGACGAAAATCGCCCACGGCTGTTTGATGTACTGCTAACAATCTGGAAAAAGCAGTTTCTCACTACCCTGCCAGATTGCGTCCGCAAACCCGAGGGCTTACTTCTTTTTCTTGTCGAGCGACTTGTAGTTGCCAGAGAACTTCTTCTTGAACTTCTCGACGCGACCCATGCTGTCGACGAACTGTTGCTTACCAGTGTAAAACGGGTGTGAAGCACTAGAGATATCGACGTAGTAGACCGGGTACTCTTCGCCGTCTTCCCACTTGATAGTCTCTTTTGTTTTGATTGTCGATTTGCTCAGAACGGCAAAATCGGCCAGCTTGTCCTTAAAAACAACCGGGCGGTAATCGGGGTGAATGTCGCTTTTCATCTATTTAACCAGTATTTTCGTTGGGTTTTCGAAGCCGCAGAGTCTATCTAATGCCTTGGTGTGATCCAAGTGTAAATCGGACTTCTGATGGTGATTTTGGAATTTTTTGTCGGAAAATTTTCAAAAAACAAGACGGATACTCACTTCATGTCGGCTGCAGATCCACCGCACACCAGCAAAGTTGAGCGGCACATTTTTTTCAATTTCCACATCTAATGAGGGGTTTTGAGCGTTTTTGACGGCTTTTAAGCAAGCAAGAGAAAAGATCGCTTAAATTGGATCACGTGGTCAAATTGCGGTCGCATTCGCATTGTGTGATTTCCCCTGCAACCCCTAGGATTAGCGCCCCTAATTTGACTGCCATAAAATAAACTCTCTTAACTCTCTTAATAATGAATTCACTCACCAGTAAGTTACTGATCGCATCGCCTGAACTCCAAAATGATTTCTTTTCGCGATCGGTTGTTTTTGTTCTCGAACACTCTGAAGGCAAGGGTGCTACCGGAGTGGTGCTGAACAAGCCCTCGAACGTGCCACTAGAAAAGATGATGCCTGAGCTCGACGAGACTCCAGCCGGTGATGTGAATGAGCTGGTGAACATTGGCGGCCCTTGCACTGGTCCCGTTCTCGCCCTGCATTCTTGCACAGAGTGCAGCGAATTGTCTCTGCTACCTGGCGTCGCGATGGTCGTCAAGCCAAACAACCTAGAGCGTTTACTTCGGTCTCAGTCTAGCGTGCGAATGTTCTCAGGCTATTCAGGTTGGGCTCCGGGGCAGCTGGAAGATGAAATTAGAAGTGGCGGTTGGTACGCGACCGATGCCTCTTCTTCTCTGATTTTTTCCGATCCTTCGGAACTCTGGCAGCAGGCTTGCGAGCAATACGGAAATGGGATCATTTCCGATGTCGTTGGTGATCTGATTCCTTGCAGCCCAATGTTGAATTAGAGAAAAAGTAAGGTAGAGAGTGCTCGGCTCAAGCGGTTTTAACGCATGTCCTAGTAGAAAACCTGGCTCTTCCACGAATTGAGTGGGGCGGGTATCACCCGCCAGCCGTTGGATAGCCAATACGGAGAATCGCTTAAGCCGAATCGCTTAAACCCAAGAGGCTGGCAGTTTTTCTAGTCCAAGAAAATGGTAGCCCGACACGTGAGGGCTTGTTGATTTAGTCAATAAATCCGTCCACTAGAGTTTTATCATGGTCCGGGTGCCATGCTTCACGGCTTTGAGGGCAATGGTGTCTCTGGAGTGTTGGCATGCTTACGCGTCGGATGTGGTCTTGGGGAAATCCCGTGAGCATGTTGTTCAAAGGGGCTTTCTTAAATTACTCCTTTTCTGATCGCGTAAACCTGGCACCTTTATTCGATAAGGTTACAGCGGAAACAATTGTCTGCTTATTAAGCCACCCACGATAAACCCGGATGGACCAAGTTAACTGGCAGCCCGCTAAACGATATCTGTTAGAAACGGATTGGACTTTCTTTCTTCTCCAATCGTCGACGGCGCTGAGTGCCCGCAGATGAATTTGTAGTCGTCGTCTAACGTTAGCACTTGGTCGCGAATGCTGTCGAGCAATTGTTGGTGGTTGCCGCCGGGCAAATCAGTTCGACCAATGGACCCTTGGAACAGCACGTCGCCCATTAAGATGATCTTGCTGGCGTGGTTGATAAATATCACGTGTCCGGGTGCATGACCGGGACAGTGTCGCACTTCGAATTCATGTTCGTCAACGGTTAGCTTGTCACCGCCATTAAGCCAACGGTCTGGCGTCGCATTAAAGTAGCCTTTGAGATCGTAGTTGGCGGCGGCCAGTTCGATGTTGTCCAACAGCATTTTGTCGTCGACGTGAGGCCCGATGATGTCGACGCTGAATTGCTTTTTGGCCAGCTCCGCGTTGCCAGCGTGATCGAGGTGCCCATGGGTAAGCCAGATCGCTTGAACGGTGACACCGAGTTCAGTAACCGCAGCGGCGATTCGTTCTAGATCGCCGCCGGGATCGACGACGACGCCGTTTTTGGTTTGGTCGTCGAATACGATCGAGCAATTTTGTTGGAAGTCGGTGACGGGGACGATGGAGATTTGAAGCATTGGGACTGGTCCGTTTGAATGAACAGGTTGTTTGCTGAAATATAAAAAAACGGCGTCACTGAGTGACGCCGTGATGTCGGTCGACGAACGACCGGTTGTTTATCAGAATCGAATGGTCAGAGAACGCATTACATTGACTTTACTTTAGCAGCAATTGCGTTCACGGTGATGCCAAAGTGCTCGTAAAGTTCTTCGGCGGGTGCCGATGCACCGAAGCTGTCCATGCCGACGAACGCTCCGTTGTTGCCGAGGTATTTGTCCCAGCCCATTTTGATTCCTGTTTCAACAGCAACGCGTTTAGTAACGGCGGCAGGCAAAACAGACTCGCGGTAAGCTTCGTCTTGTTCGTCGAAGAGCTTCCAGCAAGGCATACTGACGACGCGAACGTTAACGCCGTCGGCGGCGAGTTTATCAGCGGCGTCCAGACAGATTTGCACTTCGCTACCGGTGCCGAGCAAAATCGCGTCTGGAGTTGCGTCGGTATCCTTGAGCACGTAGCCGCCTTGGGTTGCTCCTGCGGCAGCACCATGAGTTGAGCGATCGACCGTTGGAAGGTTTTGTCGCGACAGCACCATCACAGTTGGGCGGTGGCTATTTTTCATCGCGGCGACGTAACATTGGCTGACTTCGTTCGCATCGGCAGGACGCATCACCAACACGTTCGGGATCGCTCGGCAAGCCGCCAAGTGTTCGACGGGTTGGTGCGTAGGGCCGTCTTCGCCAAGGCCGATGGAATCGTGGGTCATGATGTACAGCACCGGTTGGTGCATGATGCTGGACAAACGCAGTGACGGACGCAGGTAATCGGTAAAGACAAAGAAGGTCGCGACGTAGGGGCGGATGCCACACAGCGACATGCCGTTGCCAATCGCGGCCATCACGTGTTCACGGATGCCGAAGTGGAAGTTCTTACCTTTGAAATCGTCGGCGCCGAAGTGGCCAGCGGTCGGGTCGTCATTGTTTGATTTGTTCGATCCCGCCAAATCAGCAGAACCGCCGATCAAGAATGGAATCGCTCCACAAACCGCGTTCAAGACTTTGCCGGATGAAGCCCGGGTTGCCATGCCTTTAGCGTCGGTGTCAAAGACCGGAATCGAGTCTTCCCAACCGCTAGGTAGCTCGCCCGACTTCATTTGATCAAGCTCGGCCGCCTGCGCCGGGAAATCTGCTTTGTAGGCCGAGTACTTTTGTTCCCAATCGGCTCGGTTGGCTGCGCCGCGAGCACCAATGGTAGACTGGAAGTGCTCGACCACTTCGGCGGGCACGCTGAATTTTTCATGGCTCCAACCGTAGGCTTCTTTGGTCAGTGAGATTTCTTCGTCGCCGAGGGGAGAACCGTGGGCACCGGAGGTGTCTTGTTTGTTAGGGGCCCCGTAACCGATGATCGATTTGACGATGATCAACGTTGGTTTGTCGGTGCAATCTTTGAAACGCTTGTAAGCCACATCGAGCGTTTCGAGGTCGTTCGCGTCGGCGACCGTGATGACTTGCCAGCCACAAGCTTCGAAGCGACCAGCGACGTCTTCGGAGAACGCCAATTCTGTACGGCCTTCGATGGTAATTTTGTTGTCGTCGTAGATCCAGCAAAGGTTGGAGAGCTTCAAATGGCCAGCCAATGAAGCGGCTTCGCAACCGATGCCTTCCATGACGTCGCCGTCACTGCAGATCGTGTAGGTATCAAAACCAAACAGGTCGTAGCCAGGCCGATCGTAAGTCGCAGCCAACCACTTGGCGGCGATCGCCATGCCGACGCTGTTGCCCAACCCCTGACCGAGTGGACCGGTGGTCGTTTCGATGCCGGCAGCATAACCGTATTCTGGGTGGCCGGCGGTCGGGCGATGGAGTTGACGGAAGTTTTTGATATCGTCCAACGTGATCGATGGCTCGCCGGTAGCGGCTCCGTTGTCGTCGGTTTTTTGGATACCTGACAAGTGGATCATCGAATACAAAAGCATTGACGCGTGACCGCAAGACAATACGAAACGGTCACGAGCAAACCAATTTGGGTCGGCGGGATCGTAGTTCAAGTTGTTGGCGAAAATCGAATAAGCGACCGGAGCCAAAGCCATTGGTGTGCCTGGGTGACCGCTGTTGGCTGCCTGAACGGCGTCCATGGAGAGCGTGCGAATCGTGTTGACGGCGGTTTGTTGGATTTCTGCGTTGGATGAGGTCATCAGATTTCTTTTGCTAAAAAGTTCCATTTGTTCGGCTCGACAAAGCGGTGGCTTTGTAACAAGAATCACGATCATTAACGTGATCCGGGTAGGAGCTCGATTGTTTCTTATCTATTATTCTGCCGATGATTATCGACGGTTTTCGCGGTTGGTCAATCGAGGAAGCGAATAATGAAGCCGATGTTGGTGTTAACTTGCAGGAAAACTGCTGGAAAAACAGCTTGGTGCGTCCGTCTCCGATGGAATGAGGTCTAGCGATGCATTGGATTCTTGATGTCGCCAAATTTTAGATGCAGTTAACCCGGCTGGGCTGCTATCGCTTGGGCAGCCGCAAAGGTTCTGATTGTTTCGTTAAAGAACGACGGGAACGCAGTCGTTTTATGATTCTTGGCGGCTCGGTCCGTACAATTGATTAGTTTTGCGTTAAACTAGAGTGGTCAGGTTTTATTTTTGGATAAGAACATGAGTGATTCGAAGCAAAACATAACTAACCGTCGTGCGTTCAATCGTGCGCTGCTGACCGCCGGTGCAGTTCCGCTAGCGGGGGCTCTGATGAGCCGGCCGCTGTTGGCGTTGGACCGCGAAGCGTCGCCTGATGAAAAAACGCCGGCCGAGCTAATCACGCCGGCGGGCCAAAAGGCAATCGATCGCGGTTTGAAATATTTGGTCGATACGCAAATCAAAACCGGTCGCAATCGTGGCGCGATGGCGTCTGCAGGCATGGCGGCGGGAGTCGCGACGGCATCGTTGACTGGGCTGGCTTTGATGTGCGGTGGTTTCGCTCCTGGCATGGGGCCGTATGGGAAGGCGATCGACATGGCGACAGCTTATGTGTTGTCGCATGTTCGCAACACAGGCTACATCGCTCACAGCGGTCAAGGTACGCGGGAGAATATGTACGGCCACGGTTTCTCAATGTTGTTTTTGTCACAAGCTTACGGGATGACCAAGAATTCAAAAATCGCCGAAAAGCTACGCAAGGCGGTCGAGTTGACCTGCAAGACTCAGAACGACCAAGGCGGTTGGCGGTACCAGCCTCGCAAGAGCGATGCAGATCTGTCGATTACGGTTTGCCAGATCATGGGCCTGCGCGGTGCTCGGGATGCAGGAATTGATGTCCCCGACAATGTCCGCAAGTTGTGCATCAAGTATGTCACCGACAGTCAAAACTCAAACGGTAGTTTTCGCTATACGATGCGCGGCGGACATACGACATTTGCGATGACCGCAGCGGGCGTAACTTCTCTGTACAGTGCAGGAATCTACGAAGGCGAAGCGATCGAAAAAGCGTTGAAGCATTTGATGCGGTACAAACCGAATGGCGGCAAGCAAGGTGGCGGGCATTATTTCTACTCGAATTACTACGCTGTCCAAGCGATGTGGCACGCCGGCGGCAAGCATTGGGACGAGTGGTATCCGTTGATTCGGAACCAATTGCTCAAGAACCAAAAGACGGACGGGTCTTGGAGTTCAAGCGCGGCCGGTGACGCCTTCGGCGCGGCGATGGCTTGTATTATTTTGCAGATGCCATTGAACTACCTGCCGGTGTTCTCTCCATAAGCATGTTGCGAAGCCAGTGGACATGTTCGCTATTTGCTCAAGCCGAACGAGCAAGCGCAAAACGCTTCAGCAACCTCAGCAGAATCAACCACCCCAGTAAACGAAGATATTCAGCCGACTCTCGCACCTGGCGGAATCCCCAACGACATTCCACTTCAATAGTGGCATTGGCTCTTAATGTCTAACGACGCCGTTCCAAAACCTACGCGGTTTTCAGGTTTAAGCAAACCCACTGCGACAAACTAGCAAGTGTAGATTTTGCACATCGGGCAGCTATCGCCGTACTCGACGACTTTGTTTTCCTACATCGCTTGAGTCTATCGTCAAGCAAGCAAGGACTCCCTGCTGAATTAGCCGGCGACTGAGGCGGAGCTTAACGTAGT
>JALZWN010000233.1 GCA_023300235.1 Mariniblastus sp. | reverse complement strand
CTTGACCCGCAAAGCACGGTCGCCTTCCGGCTGGCCGTTAAATTCTCTTGGCCTTGCACAGTGGAGCCGTAGTTCCACCGCGATTCATCCGGCCACGCTTCGGTTATGGGTTATGTCAACCGCGCGGCGGTGTTGCAGACAGCGCATTGAAAATGCCCGAACGACACCAACCTTAAAATAGTTGACAGCTCATTCGGGCGATTTGGACGCGGTTTCTACCGTGTCAGTTTTGTTTTTGGCTCCTGGAACCGTTTTCTTGTCTGCAACAATCGGTTTGTGGTTGCCCCCAACTGCTGTTGAGAACTTGCCAAAACGGTCCCCGATACCTTTTTGTCATCTGTTTGCCAATGTCGGACGGCTGGGGACGCGCACAAACTGGTTGTCACAGCTAACTTTGTGGGTGTCCTCAGTCGCCCACCCCGGCACCACCGATTGCCCCCCCTCTTCACTTTGACGCAGGCTCCGCCGGTCGCAAACTTCAATCAAGCAAAAAAGCTAAACAAACAGGCTTACCAGAAATTGACCGCCAGCATTATCGATGCGACTTTTGACATCGATCGCAGGCTCAAGGCGAGACATTCTATCAACCAACCAGCTTGCGACTGCTGCGGCGTCTTCTTGAGACGGGCAGCGAGCCATGGCTTCACGTCCCCCTTTGCGTTTAAGTCGCTCCGCGGTCGCAATGATCGGGGCTGGATCAACCAAGATAAAATGCTCTGGCCATTTGACAACCGCATCAACGGCCCCTTTGCCAGTATTGCAACCGACATGGGCCAAGCGTTCTGGAGGAACAGGTGTCTTGTCTTTTTTAAGTTTTTTGGCGCGGGCTTTAGTAATCCGAGTGTCAACGCTCGCCCCACGAGGATCGCTAGAAGACATGTCTGGATCAACGGGCTGATCGCACAACCAACATCTCCAACCATCGCGGTCGCCGACCTCTTTAAGCTGTGCCATCTAGTTTCCTGTTTGCAATGATAGTTGGGGACAACCGCGCAGTTGCTTCTGAAATCACAACCGGATTCCGAGTCTATCGACTAGAAAAATGATTCAAGAAGAGCGCGAAGAAGAAAAACGGTTGCTTTTAGGCCGCCGAAGACCGATTTCGATGAAAGTACCGGTCTGACGGGGATACTAAGGTGCTGTTAGTAACGCTGTTAGGGACAGCCATAAACTGATCGTCCCCGCGGTACAGCCTGCCTGGGGACAGCCAAAAACCAGATACAGTAACTGCGAGGTTGCCACAACTGATCCAACTGTTCAAGAAACTGACCGCTGGGCGCATAAAAAAGGGGCCGGAAAACCAGCCCCTTCAGTCAGCTACTAGAGCTTACTCGTATTCATCGCCGTAGTCTTCCGCGTACTCGTCCTTCTTAGGCTTCGGCAGTCTCTCTCTGCCGTAATACCTCGAGTCATCCGGCATCGCAAGTTCGTTGCGATAATCGGTCGCCGATTCGAACTGATTGGAGACGCTTAAGTTTCCGTTGGCATCCATCGTCAAGATCTCGGTTGCCAACTCCATCGAAAGCCTGCTATCCGTTGACAGCACACGGGTGTCGCCAAAGAAAGCATCCACGATCGTTTTGTTAGTGCGGAACGGCATCGTGTATTTTCTGATGCCTTCGATACCGGGCCACTCAGGCACCAAAATCTTCCAGGTGATCGGATGAGTCACGTAAGCTTGGTCGTTGAAATTCATGGTTTCGCCAACATAAGCATTTCTTTCAGCAGGAAGCTTGGAGCCTACATTACGGACCCATGAAGAAACCAATACCTTGACAGCCGGTTCACCCGACTCAAACTCAGCATCGCGGCCAGCAACCTTAACTACCGACTTTTTGATGCGAACGGTTGTACCAGCCAACACGTCGCCTGTCGCCGCTTCCTGTTCAACTCGAACGGATTCACTCCAAGCCGAAGGCCGAGCATATCGCAAGTACTGCATGTAAGCGTACCGACTTGGTGAAGGCGGCAACTCAATCTGCTCCAACTGCCCGCCAGCCGCATACTCTGAAACATAAAACGAAGGCAACATCGCCGTCTGCCTTCGGCTGCCTGCCCCTCCGGATTCTGCAAGCCGCCGGGCGTCCTCGCGAAGTTGTTCTTGCATCACATCGAAGTCGGTACCCGCGGCAGTTCGCATCCGAGCGGCTGGTGTTAACATTGTTTTTTGGACAGCTAGGACCACTTCTTTGCGGGCGTCCATTGACATGGCGCCGTCCTTTTCCTGATCCATTTCGTCCATCGAGCCCTTCATTCCATCTCCGTTGGATGAAAATTTAACTAAGTCACTACCTCCGCCGTTTCGGTCCCCACGATCAGCAACACTCAGCGTACTGCCTCGATTTTTCTTGAAGCCATCAGACGGGTCGATTTGGTTTGGGTCGCCGACCCAAACGCGAACTCGATATTCATAAGAACGGTTTTTTGGAGCCAACAAATCAAAGAAACGCACAAGTCGATACTGACCACCCGGCTCTCGATTAACAATCGCTTCTTTGTAAAGCTCGGTCTCGGTACCGCTGCGCAGGCCATTGATGCCATCGCCGTCATCCATACCGCTTCCTCCGCCAAGCTGGTCCATCCTATCCTCGTCACCTCCTTGATTGAAGATGTTAATATCCGGCCCATCTTCTCCGCCCTCACCGATCTTTTTCATCTCTGCCGGTGGTTTCCAAGCTGGAAACTCTCGTAGTGTTTTCAAAGCAGGATGGGAAGCGATTGATTGATAGTCATATTGAGCAAAAGCTGGAATAGGACCGGTCAGGATTGGATCCCAGTTCTCTGGAGCAATAACTTCTGGAGCACCGCCGTGCATCTGAAACGGCATTGCACTCAAAGGATTACTGCTCGCGAACGTGTAGCTCACGTTCTCCGAAATATCCATCCACGCGGCTTGCTTCCCTTTGTCGGAAACTTCTTTTCGTTGAATTTGCAGAAACTGATAAACGGGCCGATCGCGTTTGGCGTTGTAGGCAATTGATTCAGCGAATGCATTCTCAAATTCTGCCGCTTGTTTTCTAAAATCTACCACTGCCGTCACACAAACGACATCAAGAACATCGGTAATTGTTTTCTCAGAAATCCCTAACGCTTGCGGGCGAATACCACGGATCGTGTTTGCGTTCACGTCACCAAAAACACTATTTCGCTTAAGCGGCATATACTCTTCCGGCAATCCATCTCTGTTGCCAGAGCCGGAACCTTGGCTGCCTAAGCCGTCACCATAATCATCATCACCGCCTGGAAAACCACTAAACCCTTGGCCTTCGCCCTCTTCTGCCACGGGGGCCGCATTAAAATCAACCAGCGGCGATTCAATGGCAACGTCCATCATCACCCCGTTGGTGATACGTCTGGCGATCAACTGTTCTGGCGGGATAATCGCCGGATCTTTACGAGGTGCCAAAGCTTCTGCCGGCGACCCGCCAAAGTCTAACTTGAACTTCGAGCCGTCAACGGGTTGCGTGTTGATGATCTGTCCTTTGGCGTCGCCCCGACCTTTGCGGAACCTCTCCAGTCCATCCTCGCCGCCCCAAGCATCCGTGTTCATGAACCTGTCGGAAGATTCCGCTTGCGCGAGCAGATCTGATGGGTCTTTGGCCGCTACTGCGCTTTCTTCAGCGCCCATGCTCATCCAGACAAACACCCCGGTCGCTGCCAAGCAAGCACCAAGAATTAGCTTTTCTGCATGCATCAACATGAAATGTTGCATCGACTCTTTGCTGAATTTTTTCATGATCGTTACTCAGTCGCAAAATAAGTTTAGAACTTAGTATTGGTAAGGTTTCGTTGCGGCAACACCGCCGTCAGTGAATCAAGGCCAAGGCTGAATTAGCCAGCCGTGCGAGCGGTGGCACCTCTGCGATTCGCTGCAGAATCCAACGCATCTTCTTGCTCTTCTTCTAGGCCAGCCGCTTTTCGTATCAGGTCCTCACGAACCGGATTGTAAATCTTAATGATTCCAAAAAACTCAACATTGACATCGTAATTGGTTCTCGTTTCAACGCGTGCAACATCATCAAATGCTTTGCTCGCACCATCTCCTTGACTATATCCATTGTCGGTCGATTGCGTCTTACCACCACCGCCCAGCTCAATGAACTCGCCACCTGATTTGTGGCGGTTGATTCGAACTTGTTGGATTTCAAACGCGAAAGGCGAATTGACACAAGCGGCCATGAAGTCAGAGATCTTACGTTCGTCCATTCTTAAACCAATTCGAACAGGCAAACGCTTTGCAATGATCAGCTCAAGATTTGATTCCGGCAACTCCGTGCCCGTAATTACCTTAAGCACCTCTTCCGACGCGATCGGCTCAAACTTGGTATCGACGTACATTTGATGAAACGGCGGCAGGCCCTTGCTAGTGCCTTCTCCGTAGCTCTCATCATCGCCGGGCGTTTCGTACATCGACGCTTCATCACTTAGCTTATCTTCTTCGGAGAAAAGAAGCTCGTGTTCGGAAGCCCCAGTCCCGGTTCCCCCCATTTCACCTCCCGGGAATCCCGTACTACCGCCACCAAACTCTCCTTCGTCGTCATCCGAATCGGCCTTAACGGCCATCCGAGCATCAACGGGGTGCAACGCTCCGAGTTGTGCAGTGCCTTCGCGTCCGATTCCGATGTGGTCAATCTGCTTGATTGCCGAGGTGTCGGTGGAAGATGACTCGCCATTAAGATCTCGAATGACGTTAAACATCGCCTCCAACACCCACAAATCCTGCTGCAGCATGTAACACTGAAGCGGCGTCGGGGCGATGGAAGCCTTGTTGTGGTCGTCGCGATCTTGGAAAACCGTAAGTTTGTCATACCACAACTCTTGGTTCACATCGCTCCACAGTACCGCAAAACGAGCGGCGTCTTCATCTTCCACCGAAAACGATTCGCCAGCATCGATAGCATAGTCATCGCGGGTAGTACTCTGTCCTGGCTCATCGGTTTGTTCGTAGTTCTCAGGATCTTTTCGCCAATTCGTTCGCACTCCATCGTTACCACATAGTTTGATCATGTGATTTTGAATTTTCGAGTTATACAAACTTAGCAAGCCTTCGATTTCGTTATCGGTGTACTTAACCGGAAACGTCTCGGGAGGGTTGTAGCGACCAAATATTTGGTTGAACTTAGGGCTGCCAAGCTCGGGAAAAACCAACAACTTCTTTTGTGTATCGACTCGATGTCGCCAAGCGGCAATCAGCGAATCAACGACTTCCGTTAGCTCCGTTTGCATTCCTTGCTGGGTCGATCGATTAGGATGCAGCGTAACCCCCGCGTCGACGAGGTCCTCCGGCATTTTTCGCATGATGCCTTGAGCCGTACTAAACTGCGACGAGATCTTGCTCTCGTTTTTGTCCTTTTCCGCGTTCAAGGTATCGGTTTGCATAAACCAAATGCCGATCATCAGCAACAACAGGAAACCATTGGCCAACCAAAATCCGTTCTGTTTGAACCAATCGATCGCTGGGGCTAATTTATCCATGACAGTAACTTCGCAGTTGAATTTCAAAAATGTTAAACTGAGTCAATTCGTGATCGAGCCAACTCACCAATAAGCGAACTCATCAATAAGCCAAATCGCCCTTGAACCAAATCGTGACGGTTGCGCGACTCAGGTCTCGGCTTTAGTTATCTTCGTCTTGACCCGATTTCTGGGCGTCTGCATCCAAAGCATCTTTTTCGGCAAGCAACCTTGCCTTACGGGCATCCAAGATCTCTTCTTCACTGCGTGGGATCCACGCCATTTGAATCACAAACGCGTACAGCTTCACGTCGAAGATGTTGCTTTCGTCGATATCATCGATGTTTCGATCCCCCATGCCGTCGCCAGCATCATCACGCTTTCCACTACCATTAGCGCCCGACGGATCGAAGATAATTCTGTCTTTAACCGGCGCCGAAGAAACCCAAACGATCGTCGGATGGCTAACGCCAAGGTCGCTATAGGTAAAATCCAAACCCGGGTGATCCGGCAACACAACATCTCGTTTGGTCAGCAAGTTCTTAATCAACGTCTTGCGAACAAACTGCTTGCCGGACATCACGTCCACCATCGCTTTGTCACTGTTATGAAAATGATGGGCTTTCACTTCGATCACCCAGCCCGAAGTAGGTTCAGCACCCTCTTCGTCATCAACCTCCTCGACCTCACGAGGCGCTTCGGCATTTTCACCGGCTGTTGCGGGATCTTTCGCAACTTCTTGATTGAAATCGATTCGCATTCTTTGGTGCACGGGCTCAATAAAATCGATCCACTTTTTGATCTCTTTTACAAACTTCGATTCAATGTGATCGACATACATCTCCTGGCGATCATTAAATTTAATCTTTTTTGGATCGACCTTGGTTACGCCGTTAGCTTTTAGCTTGTCGATCGCGGGATCCGTCGGAAACGCCTGCGACAAAGCCGTTTGAAATTCTAGCCAGCTCGCCTTTTGGTCTGACGCGGACGTCAATTCAGCGGACAGCAAATTCAATTTGTCCAACACTTCTTTTTGTGTTCGATCTTGTTCAATAAAACGGTTGCTGGTCGAACTTATCGACGCGACTTTCTTAAAAGCCGACTCCCACGTTTTTCCAGCAGCGTCCTCGTAACTCAATTCGGATTTGTGCCAGCTTCCCGTAGTAAACAGATACCCCAACGCGAGGCCTGCCATGACCGAGCAAACCGCGGTCAGCACCCAAGGCTTTTTGGCTTCAACGATTCGTTTGACTACGATTTCACGAGGCAGCAGATTCGTTTTGATCTGGGCTTTCTTTAACCCTTGCAGGCACAAACCGTAACAAGGCGCAAAGGACAGCAAGTTGTTTTGGAATGACTTTTGCGAAGTCACATCCGAGCCAGAAAGTTTATCGTAGCCGGTAACTTTACCGATCTCAATCTCCAGCTGCTTCGCCAAGTACTGTCGCAAGCCAGGCAACTTCGCCGCGTTGCCCAACAACAATATCTGTGAAAGCTCTGCAGACTTCTCGTTACTCTGAAAGAAATTCAATGAACGCTGCACTTCATTCACGAAGTCAGTAAACACTGGCCGCATCGCTTTGAAAATCGCTTTTGGATTCTCCGACGCCCTCGCGTTACGCTTGAGGTGTTCGGCCTTTGCCTGCGTCAGTTTCATCTCACGCGACAATTGTTTTGTAAAGTGGTTTCCGCCGATCGGGATATTACGCAACCACATGCGCAGCCCGTTAGTAACAATCAAGTCAGTCGTGTCGGTACCAATCGACATCACGACCGTGGAGGGCGGTGGGTTTTCAGGATCGACGTCTTCGGGATCAGGGAGTTCGCCAATCAAGTCGTGACAAACCACATTGAAAATCGAAATCGGCGACAGCTGAACAAAATCAACATCGATTTCAGCTTCGTCAAACGGTCGCAGCGCAGTAAACACCGCATCACGCTTCATCGCAAACAAACCGATTTCAGCGTCGACGGTTCGACCATCGACCACTATGCCGCCCATTTGCTGCCAATCCCAAATCACGTCTTCAATCGCAAAAGGGATCTGAGCCTTAACTTCGTACTTAACGATGTCTGGCAACGTAGAGACTTCGACCGGCGGCGGCTTAAAGAATCGAGACAAACCCGCTTGGCCGGCAACGCTGACGGCGACCTGATCGCCGGTGACCTGATTACGGCTTAAGAATTGTTGAATCGCGTCGGCGATCAATTCTTCAGGATCCGCATCGGTTGCGCTAAGAATTTTTGGGTACTCGACAATGTCATATTTGTCGGCAACGATCGTGCTGCCGTCCGCATCCAAAGTACACCGAAGTGCCTTTAGTGCACATTGTCCGATATCAATTCCCCAAACGGCTTTCGTTTTTGCCATCTCGTTTTCCGACTGTTAACTTCCAGATGTCCATTTATGTACCCCTCAACATAATGCGTTGAGCGATACCGTTCACGGGTACACAGGTAACTATTATAGAACCAACTTAGTTAATTCGTTAGGCTGCTTTACACTTGGTGCGTCGATGGAAGTCGATAGAGTCGAATTTTTGAGGCGTTTCAAGAGTTTTTCCGTTCGCACAATCGAATTCGTCTTCTAAGTTTACGCTTTACCTCATTCAAAAGCCAATAAATCCTCTACATTTTAGCTTCGATCGACCAATCCCATCGTTTCCTAAAGTCAAAACATTCCGCAAGTAGCGTGCTGATTTACAAGCACAACCTATCCAAATGCCAAGTTTTACTAATCTGGTAATCGCACTCCCCTGCGACGACCTTGAAGACTTCCCCGCAGATTATCGAGGAACAAACGCACAGAACCTGCTGGCATGCTGGACAGGTTTGTGGCATCCCGCACTAATCAAACAAGCCAATTCGTTCACCGAAATTCAATCGACCGACGAAACCGCTGGATTCTGGCAATCCGCAGACGTCCAAGCGCCGCTGATCGTTGTGCCCAACATTTCCGCTACCAGCCTCGAGTCGGCAACCATGATGGGCTGGACCGCCAACTGCGACGCACTTGTAATCGAAGATCTTACCGACCGTCAACAAATCATCGAACAAGCGGCCGCCACTTCGGACGAACTCCTAAACTGGAAAAATTCTGTCCCCGAAAAAATCGTCAACGACTTTTATGCACTCGGCTACGCTTTCCTTCAAACCATGCTGATGTCGCTGCAACTTCGTTACTCGTCCAACTTAGACCAAATCGACTTCGACGCCAAAGTTGTCGACGCCGCCGAAGCTGCGATTGCGGGAGACGAAAAAGCAACCTCCGACAAACTTTACGCTTGCTTTGACCTCCTGCTGGAAGAAAAAAACTCCTACTACCCCGTCGAACCACAACTCTGCGAACTACTGCTAACCCACCCCAACACTCTCGGCAAATCACTCACAAAACAACTCGAATCCAGCGACACACCGATCAGCATTTTGATCTCGGGCCAAGACGCGCGAGCGTTGACCGAAAAAAACCCGTCGGCCATTGAAACCATCAAACAACGTATCAACGACGAAAAACTTTCCGTCGTTGGCGGACTGGACATCGAGTTGGACGACAACCTGGTTTGTGGAGAAACGGTCGCCAATCAGCTTACCGCCGGTCGCGATTCGCTAAAGCAAGTCTTTGGCCAACCGCCTAACGTTTTTGCGAGACGAAGTTTTGGACTGAACCCCACCACGCCCACCGTTTTAAAAAGCTATCACTACGACGGCGTCATCCACGCCAATTTTTCCAATGGCACCATCCCCAGCATGGGCAGCGGCGCGATGCGGTGGACCAGCGATAGCGACGAACACGTACTCGCGATCTCCGAACCGCCCATGGACGCCGCCGACAGCGGGACGTTCCTGAGACTTGGAGTGGAACTGGGCGAGATGATCGATTCCGCTCACTCGGCAACCGCCTTGCTGACTCACTGGCCCAACAAAGCTTGCCAATCGCTAGACGACCTTAAGCGCATCGCAAAGTTTGTCCCTCTGTTCGGTGAATTCGTAACCGCTGATTTTGTTTTCGGCGAAGCCTACGACCCCGGCTACGGTCAAGCCTTCACGGCCGACGAGTACGAATCGCCGCACCTTGCCAACGCCATCAAAACCGGCCAAAAGAATCCAATTTCGCGGTACACCGACTACTGGCAGCGTTACCATCGGCTCGAAACCGCTCGTCGGATCGCACTGCTTGCCGTCGTCGAACACAACATCGACAAATCAACCTTCGCCCCTTTTCAAAACCGCATCGCACAGCTTCAGTCCGAAATTGAACTCGCCACCATCGCGGCCGACCCCCTGCCCTCCCCCGCACCGATCGACGAGAACATCCAAACGCTGTTGGACGAGGCCAAGCAATTATTCCAACCCAAAAACTCCAACAAACAAAACTCCAACGTCTTCCGATTTATAAACTGCCATTCGGCCAAACAACGAATCGAAGTCCAACCACCCTCCGACCATTCATTGCCAGCTGGCACGCAAAAAGCACAGCCACCGGTTTGCTTCGCCGTTAATAAAAACGCCGTCAATCAAACCGCCAGCGGCGACGCCCCAGAACCCTCACGTTGGATCTTGGACTTACCCGGCTTCAGCAAAACCGCGCTCGACTTCGGCAACGTCCAAACCAAGAACCTGTTTCAGAAAGACCCACCGCTGAGTTCGGACCTGCAACTACAAAACGAATTCTTCAAGGTTCAAATCGAAGAAAAGACCGGTGGCATTCGCAGCATCCAACAACATTTCGGCAAAACCAAC
This sequence comes from Mariniblastus sp., assembly GCA_023300235.1. Classification (GTDB taxonomy): domain Bacteria; phylum Planctomycetota; class Planctomycetia; order Pirellulales; family Pirellulaceae; genus Mariniblastus. Next base: position 22,908 of record JALZWN010000233.1, on the reverse strand, counting down.
CTCGCCGGCCAGCAACTGGCCATCCGCTTGCCCAAAGGCCATGCCAGCAAAACGCCCTACGCCGTCATGATCGCCGATTCGATTGAGACCACCGAAAACCAAACGCTATCCGCCGCCATCAAATCCACCGGTCGTTTAACCGCAGCGGGTCAAGACTTAGCGAAGTTCGAACAAACCGTCCGAGTCGTGCGAGGCATCCCTCGAATCGAGGTCGATGTTAAACTGCAGCCGATCGAGCCACTCACCGCCAGCCGCGAACACTACATCTGTTCTCGTTTGGCTTGGAAGTCCGAAGGAGCACGGTTGATCGCGAACGTGCTGGATTCTTGCGAACAAGTGGCCCACCAGTGGTTTCATGCGACTCAGTACGTCACGATCAAAGAAACCGATGCACCTTCGGTCAGCATGTTGACCGGCGGTCTCCCGTTTCACCGTCGCGCCAATCGCCGGATGCTCGACAGCGTGTTGATGCTCGCCAACGAATCGCAAACAAACGTTTCGTTTGCGATCACCGTCGACCAGCCCTACCCGTTAGCGGCATCCGCGTCTCGCCTTTCGCCGGTCGTTCAACTCCCGGTGCACAGCAACAATCGAAACCAATCGAGCCAATTACCATCGGACTGGTTGTTTCATTTCAATCGCAAGAATATCCTTGCAACATCGGCGGTACCGATTTTCAATGACGCTGGCAAGTGGCACGGCATTTCGCTACGGTTAAAAGAAACCGAAAATCGATCCGCCGAACTGACGATCTCGACTTTCAAAGCAATTCAATCCGCTCAAATCGTCAAGTTCAACGGCGACGTTTTTTCGACATTGCCGTTAGACGAAACCGACAGCCGGAAAGTCACTTTCCCCGTCGCCTCATTGGCCTTTATACAAGTTAACCTTTATTTTCAAACATGATTGTCACGATTGATGGACCCGCCGGTGCCGGCAAGAGCACTGTTACTCGAAAACTCGCGCAGGAACTAGGCTTCCAATGCCTCGACACCGGCGCGATGTATCGTGCGGTCACTTGGCAAGCGGTTCAAAACAAAGTCGACTTCGACGACGAAACCGCGTTGCAGCTGATCGCACAAAATCTAATTTTGGAGTTTGATTCCGAAAGAGTCGTCGTAAGCGGCATCGATGTTTCCGAAGCCATTCGCACCCCCGAGGTGACTCGGCAGGTCTCCCAAGTAGCGGACGCGGTGTCAGTTCGCTCTCACCTGGTTGCATTACAACGGCGAATCGCGAGCACCGGGGATTTTGTTTGCGAGGGACGTGACCAAGGAACCGTCGCCTTCCCAGACGCATTCTGCAAAGTTTTTCTAACCGCGTCCGCGAACTCACGAGCCCAACGTCGATCCGAACAGCTACTAGCAGCAGGCCACTTTGTCGATTTTGATCAAATCGTCCGCGAACAAAAAACTCGAGACGTCCAAGACCAAAGCCGCGAGATTGGCCGATTACAAAAAGCAATCGACGCCGTCGAAGTCAACACCGACCAAATGACAATCGACGAAGTCGTCGCAAAACTCGCCAAACTAGTCCGCGATCGTTTGAATGAAAAACAAAACAGTTAGCCGCGGCTTGGAAAACGACAGCCGCGTCGAGCAATAAAAAAGCAGTGCCCTTTTATCCTAACCAACGCCCGGCGTGTCTTGGCTTGGATCAAACCGCTCGAATCGCTTCGTGATCGACAACACAAAAAACCATGCCAGCGAGAGCGTGACGCCCCATACCCCAAGCGTGAACGCACTGGTCGAAAACCAATTGCTTAACGCAAAATAGTTATGGGTCCTGACAACGATCGTCACCCACAACAACGCTAACCCCAGAGCGAGCCCAAAGAACAGCCCTTTGCCCGTAAAGGTCAAGATCGTTCGCAGGAACACATCGAAGCCTTCTTTGTTTCGCTGATACGGAGCCAGCATGAAAATGTAATTCTCCGCCGCAAAAATCAACACGTTGACCGGCACCAGCAACACGCCCGCAAGGATGGCTTGCCAGAGAATAACTTTGCCGCTGGCCGCACCGATCGTCAACACAACCGCTTGAAACAAACAACACATCAGCACCGGCACCGCCAACTGACCAATCGTCATTGCCAACGAACTGATCGGCAACGACTTTAAAACCGCCATCCGATTGATGTCTCTGCGATAATCCAAAATCAATGCCGACGGCAACAACAGGAATGAATAAAACACCATGCTGGCGATCAAATTCAACAACATCATGCCAGGATTGTGATTCGCCAACAGCGGCAAACAACTCAGCAACACCGGTACCGTCAAACTAAACGCCACGGTGCCACGATAGTTTTTAACGCCCAACAACTGACGCCACAGCAAACTGCCGACGCCGCCAAGTCGAGCGGGCACGCGAATTTTGCGATTACTCTGTACGGCTGCCGAATCATCCGCGTTCGCTTTTTGGGCGATCGCGGTTTTGAGATTCGCGACTTCTTTTTGACGGCCACGTCGCTGCATCCAGCGGTCCAGCACATAAACGGCGGCGACGGCGAGACCGTTCAAACCGACCGCAAGGAACATGTTTTTAAACAGGACAATGTTTGTTTCAGGTGAAAGTGCAAACTTTGAAAACACCGCAAATGGAGCCATCAACGACTGCCCAACTTGCGATTGCGCCAACGAGGTTATCTCGGCGATAAAGTTTTTGAAAAACAACAACGCCCCCGGCGACGACAGGTCACTATTAGCAGTTTGAGCAATCAAGCAATTTGAGATCGCATACAAAAAACAACCACCGGCACCCGCCAACACGACCAATTGGACAACTCGACGTCCGGCTTTACCCAGTCCGTAAAAGAACAACTCAAACAGCACGCGAACCAGGTCAACAAACGCCAACCCCAGCAGCATGCCGAAAAAGCCAGCGTACCACACACGGATATCGGGACTCATGATCACCGAAAAGCAAACTGCTTTAGCGAGTGCGGCCGTGGCGATCGAAGTCAATCGATAAGTAATCTGTTGCGTTCGCGTTACCGGCGCCGCGATCACGAACTCTTTTTCCGCCGGCGTCCATTCAAATGGCTCGACAACTTGCCGAGTCGAAATTTTGATCAGGTGCCAGAGCGAGTAAATGAACAAACCCAGCGGCAACCAGAATCCGATTTGGTCGGGATCGGCAGCTTCGCGAAACAGCACGCTTAGAATCGTTTGCGACAGCCACATCAAGCCCAACAAAACAGCGACGATCGATATAACTTTTTTTCGAGGGTTTCGAAACGACGCGAACAAGCGTCTAAACTTTGCCTTGGTTTGAAATCGCAGCAAACGTTGCAATGCAGGATGCCAGAGCGATCCCGAAAGCGGTTGAGTAGTAGATTGCATCATCGTTACTCCGCGTTCGCGTTGGACAATCCAAGTTCGGCACCGACGACGTGCTGAGCATCTCCCAACGCGGAAAAGAACGCTTGCTCCAGCGACTGATTGTCTGGCGTTTGGTCACCGGCGAATTGTTCCTGTAACTCCGCCAACTCGCCAAGAAACTTGGTTTTACCGCAGTCCAGCACCATCACGTGCGAACAAATGTCTTCTACCATCGCCAGCAAGTGCGAACTAATAATCACCGCCGCACCGCGTTTGGCTTGTTCTTTGATCGATTGCTTCAGCACTCGAATTCCCTGCGGATCCAAACCGGTCATCGGCTCGTCCAGCAACAACACTTTGGGCTGCTGTAAATAAGCACAGCAAATCGCAAGCTTTTGCCTCATGCCTCGCGACAATGAGGACGCCGCGTTGTGTCGCTTTGGGGACAGCTCAAACATTTGTAGCAATCGAGTCATCTCATCCGCTGGGTCTGAGATTTGATAAACGCTGGCTTGAAATTGAAGATGTTGCTCAACGGTCAAGTCTTCAAACAACTGCGGATCATCTGGAACGTAAGCGGTTCGCTGCTTAAGTTCGATTGGATTTGAATCAATCGAGAAGCCGTCGACTTCAATCGTGCCTTGCGACAGCGGAATGATTCCATTGATCGACCGCAGCGTCGTGGTTTTGCCGGCACCGTTGCGACCCACCAGCCCCAGCACTTGGCCGGGTTGGACGGAAAAAGAAAGATTGTCTACGGCCAAAAACTGCTCGTAACATTTAGAAAAACCAACAACGTTTATCATAGTGACGTATCCCATTCGCTTATTTGTGTTTTACTGCGTTTGACTAATTTTTACTGAGTTTTACTGAGTATTAAATTCGTTTAACTGCGTTTTAAATTCGTCGTAAGAAGCGTAGTCTGGAACCTTGGTCAAGCCGACAGTTTCGATCGACTCGTTGGCGATCATGCACAATCGATTACGGCCTAACTGCTTAGATTTATAAAGCGCCTTGTCGGCTCTTTCGTACAAACTTTCCGCATTGTCGGTTGGCTCAATAACTGCCAAGCCCATGCTCATCGTGACGACTGTCGATTGCCCTGAATCATTCAGCGAGAAATCATTAAGTTCGATGGCGGATCGAATTCGAGTCCCCACCAGTTGGACGTCGACATCGCTAAGCCCGTCCAGCATGATGCAGAATTCGTCGCCACCAAGTCGCCCGACAAAATCCTTTGGTCGGACGCACTCTTTCAGCGCAAACGAAATGCTGGTCAAAACTTCGTCGCCGGCTTGGTGCCCGAACGTGTCGTTAATACGCTTGAAGTGATCGATGTCGACCAACATCAATCCGAAACTAGCTTTCCGGTCTTGTTGATATCTTGAAACCATGAACTGAAGTGTTTCGTCGACCGCTTTTCGGTTTCCGACATTACACAACCCATCGGTGCGAGCTTCACTACGCGAACGATCAAGTTCTTGGGCTTGACTTTCCAGCTGGAAACGTGAGACCACCAGGTCGTTTTCGAGCTTTCGATTGGACTGAAAGACGCGGGTAATATTTGACATCAACGCCGTTTGCAGATCGTCGAAATGGTCTTCGCGTTCCAATCGATCGATTTCTTGGCTTGCGTCCTGCAAGGCAACGCTGTGCACATCGACGTCATCGTTCAATTGGTTGGTGCTATTCATCAGCGCCATCAATCCGCTGAGTGTTCTGTCACGATCGTTTTTCAACCGCCGTGTTTCGTTTTTGAGCGTGTAAAATCTGCCAATGAAAAAACCGCATAACAAACCTGCTCCCAAAGTGGTCCATGACCAAATGCAGATAAAAAGGACTTGTGATGTATCGTTGGGAAGCATTGGCGGAACTGGCAAGTGCTCGAATGAGCGGGATTAAATTTTTGGCCACGGAATTCGCGACTAGTAAACATAGGTGCCCCTTAAGGGTTGTGGTGGATAAGCAACGGTTTTAGCATCTGCAACCCTTTGCAAAAGTCGCAACGTAACGATAAAACCAATTTTGCCAAACAGCTTTCGAATGGCATGATTTTAAAGACTCAGCGCAGTTGTTTTAGCCGTTGCAGCCAGACCTAATGAGGGACCCAAAGACCAGCATGCCGTATTTAATTGGAACTGACGAAGCGGGCTACGGCCCAAACCTAGGCCCTTTAACCGTCACAGGCGTACTCTGGGACAACCGTAGCGATCAAACCTGTCTTTATGACGCACTCGACCAGTTGATCAAACCATCTCCCGATCGCAACGCTGACGATCGCATGGTCGTGGCCGATAGCAAAGTGGTCTACAAATCGTCGGGCAGCATCAAAAATCTCGAAACCACGGTGCTTAGCTTTCTAGCCGCGACCAACACCAACGATACCGAAAACTCTCGCGTCCAAATTAATGATATCCCGCGGGACCTCGAGAGCTTGGTTCGTGTGGCCTGCCCCACCAGCGATTGGCATTTGCTCAAATCATTGCCCGCGTACGATTTTCCTTCCGTTGCATTGCCGCTTAAAGCCGATCTTGATCAGATTTGCAAAAACGCGAATCGACTGCGTGAATCTCAAATCGCGTCGAAGGTAGCTTTGCGTTCAATCGATTGCCGGCCTGTGTTTCCAACCGAGTTCAACGCTGGTCTTAAAAGCTACGGAAATAAAGCGACGTTGCTGTCGACTGAAACTTTGAAGATCGTGGCGAGATTGAAATCGCAAACCGACGACGATCTGGAAATCGTTTGCGACAAACACGGCGGCCGCAGCAAATATGCAGCGTTGATCAAAGCGCACCTGACCGACCAGCAAATCTGCACCGGAGCAGAAACCAAAGACTGTAGTGATTACTCTTTTTGCGATCAACAACGAGACGTCGTGGTTCGATTTCAGGCCGGTGGCGAATCCTTCATGCCGACGGCCTTAGCATCAATGGTATCAAAGTACGTTCGCGAGGTTTTCATGAAAGCATGGAATGATTTTTGGATCGATCAGATTCCCGATCTAAAACCGACCAAGGGCTACCCCGTGGACGCCAAACGTTTCAAATCCGAAATCAACGAGCTACAGAATCAACTAGGCATCGACGACGTAGACGTCTGGCGGCAGAAATAAAACACCACGTTAAAAACATCACCTTAACTTTCGAATCCGCTCGCCGCTCACGTCAGACTCGTTTATGTTTGCTTCGGAAACTCATCGGGCGCGACAAAGTACGCGGTCACCTGATTATCAGCCCGAATCATCTGACATCGCTCAATCGACACCGTCGGATTCCATCGCTCAAGCATCACTTCATCCAGCAACTCAAACGGGACCGGCCACAGGCATTTCGGCACCAACTCCAAAACCGCCCCCTCCGAAAACCACTCCGCTACTTCAGAATATCGCAGCCACTTCCCGCGCCGACACTGCGGATTACAAAACTGAGGAGTACTAGATTCCACCTGACCGACGTGTTCAAACAAGCACCCGTAAATCAACTGCGTAACGACGATCTCCGCGTCGCGATAACCAACCGGCAAACAATCTTTGTATCGTTCGACCAACGTCAACTGATGCGACAACAACCGATCGATCTTGCGATCGTAATTGTCTCTTGAGTCCGGCCCTGGATAAGCGAACCCATCGTCGGTGCCAACTGCCAGATAAAACTTGGTCGCCAATTCAAGATGATTCAACGAACCGTCGGGCATGCGGATCAAAAAATCCAGCTCGCCGACGGTCGAGTGTTTGTCTTTTTGGACCTGCAGGTTCTTTTCAACCAATTCAATGCTTGGCGACGACGTCAGCAAACTCGCCAACGCATCCTCATACAGGTGCCCAAGCTTTTGGTTGAAATCCAGTTGCACCTTGGTTTCAGCAGCATCCAGCAACTCGCGGTTGAACACCGCTGCCTTAGGCAGATCGCCCACCAACAGCGGGGCGACCAACAAACTCTGAACCAGTGCGTGCTCTACCGTCACATTACCGATCGCGAAGCGCCTTAAAATACTGTTCAGCGTGTTCCCGGTGTTTCTTCGAAAGCTTTTGGTTTTCCGTTGGATCGGTATCAACCGACTCCGTAGCACGAATCAACTCTGTCACTTGCGCGGTGGTACGACCCGATATATTATCGCCGTCAGCATTGCCAGTCACGACCTTTTCGCCCTTACCTACGTTACCTTTGACGCCCGATTTGAAACCGCTAGTCTCATCCTCCTCAAAAGCACGCTCTCCCAGGCCTCTTCCTTTACCGCCCTGTCCATCACCCTCACCCTCTCCGTCACCATTTCCTTGGCCGCGACCGCGACCATTCTGACCTTGTCAGCCATCGCCGCCCTGTCAGCCGCCTTCACAATCCTCGCAATCGCACTCGTTCTCCCCTGGCTTTTTAAGATCGTCGATCATGTCCTCCAAATCTTGGAGATCCTGCATGTCTTGCATTTGTTGTTTAAGGTCATCGAGATCCTGGCCCATGTCCTCCATCGCCTTAGCAGCCTGCTGCATCGCATCTTTCATTTCCTGCGGACCGCCATTCTTCATCGCTTCGGCGGCTTTTTGAAGTTGGTCAGCGATATTGTCCAAATTTTGTTGCTGCTGGTTGTTTTGTTCGGCGGCTTCTTTCTGTTGTTGCAATTTAGCCGCTTTGTCGAGGTCACCTTCTTTGACGGCTTTATCGATTTGATTTTGCAAGTCCTCAATTTTCTTCTGTCGTTGCTCCGCAGCCTGTTTCATTTTGTCGGAGAGGTCTTGAAGTTGCTTTGCCACCTCCTTCGCTTCGGATTTGGTTAGCTTGCCATCTTTCAGTTTTTTGGCGAGTTCTTTAATAGCTTTGTCGGCGTCATCAAACTTGCCGTCGGCCAACGCATTGGCGATTTTTTTCGCAACGCCCTTGCCGGTATCTTTAAGCTTGTTCAAGTTATCACGAAAACGCTTGCTGTCGCCGATCGACTTTTGACGCTCTTCAATCTCTTTTTTTATATCATTGATTTTCACCAACGCCTGTTTGCGATTCTGCAAACCGTCGCTGTTCAGCTTATCAAACTTCTTCGCAATCGCTTTGACGTCTTCGCTGGCGTCTTCCAGCCCTTTGGCTTCGATTTGCTTCCGAGCCTGCTCGATCTTCTTTTTAAACGCTTCGACCTTCAGCTTGACCTTTTCTTTGTCCAGCTTGTCCTTCGTATCGGCCGTGTTTGCGGACAGTTCTGCATCGGGCACCAACAGCAACAATCCAATGATTGTCAACGGAATCAACGGCAACAAACCGCTCCATCGCGGACGCAATTCGAATCTCTCGGCCACTTCAATCGTCTCGACGCGTCGCTTGGCGTCTTCTATCAACGCTTGGCCAACTTGGCCTTGAGCAACTTCCGGATCGATCGCCAGCGCACTAGAAACGCGCTCCTTCAAACCAAATCGAGCATCAACTTCGCTGGCCACTGCCAATCGCGAACTCAACCGTCGATAAGTCAACACTGCCGTGGCGACAAAGCCGATCACGATCGCCCCTAAAATCCAAGAATACAACCAAGCGTCTTTGTGGTTTTGCGATTCAAGAAACCCAAGGTGCCAGATCTTTGGAATCGCGACACCGACGGCGCCGATCAGCAAACTAACAAACGCCGCCCAAGTTAGAATCGAAAAGAACTGGCCGAGTGCCAACCGACGTTGCGCAATCGAAACGGCTTTGTTAATTTCATTCATCGAAAGCTCCAGCACCAACGGTAGTTTGGAAAATCACCCATTCATCAGGATGCGATAGGCTTTGCCGCAACGCAACCATAGCTTATCAGACCGACGCGATAACCCATAAGACGATTTTACGCGATCGGCGATACACCGCGGGCTTACGACTAGTTTTGGCCGTTAAAACCGCTTTATTTCTGTCCAGAGTTCGATTTTGAGCGGTTTAGCGGCGAATTGGCGGGAAGAAGTGTTTGCAAGTGTTTGCTTAACGTAGAATTTTCGGTTAAACAAACTACAACGACAAACTACAACGCCAAACGACGAACAACGCTATCAAACAACAACCGCGACCGACCAAAGAGTTGTACCTGCTTGCACGACTTTTAACTTGATAACTTGACGCGTCATCAACCTACAACAAAATTCAACTCTCGTTTATACTACACGCCTATCACAACCCGTGTTCAAGAACACAGCCACAACATCGCATGTCTCAAACGCTGACAAAACCCGATACGCAATCGACGCCCGAGCCAACGCACGGGCTTCCGTCGCCGCGCGAGTTCCCGAAGGCGGACGTGTTAATCTACGACGGCAACTGCAATTTTTGCATCGGACAAGTCAAAAAAGTACGATGGCTCGACGGTAAAAACCGTGTGGCCTTCATTTCGCTCCACGACAGCTTTGTCGCCGAACACTTCCCAGATCTGACGTACGAACAAATGATGGATCGAATGTATTTGATCCCATCCGATAATAAGTCCGAACATCAGTATGACGATGGGCGTCATGGTGGTGCTGCCGCGATTCGTTATCTTACTGGTCGCTTGCCGTTGCTGTGGATCGTTGCTCCGCTGTTGCACTTTCCGTTTTCATTGCCGCTCTGGCAGTGGGGATACGGTATCGTTGCTCGGCATCGCTACAAGATTGCCGGAAAACGTGGCGTCCAATGCGACGAAAACGGCAGTTGTGAATTGCATTTCGGAAACAAAAAGTAACAACAAGCCGCCGTGTCGCTTTCTCTAGACGATCTTAGTAAAAAAATACCTCAAGCGATGCTGCGCGATCAACATCGTTTGCGCCAGCAATTGCAACGCTTCAAAGCCGAAGCCAAAAAGTCGAAACCAAAGCCCGCCAAGCCGCCGACCAAACAAATACAGCTCGGCAACAGCATTACACCCAGCTCGTCCAAACCGGCCGACTCCCCTGCCCCACCCACGGCAGACCCGCGTCTACAACAACTCGCCGAACGCTTAGACGCTTCCGTTCAACTTCGCCAAAAACGAACCGACGCCTTCCCAAAAGTCGCCGTCGACCAAACACTGCCGATCTTTGAACGGCAAGCAGAAATCATCGAGACGATTCAGAACAACCAAGTCGTCGTCATTAGCGGCGAAACTGGCAGCGGTAAATCGACTCAACTTCCACTGATGACCATGCTGGCCGGCTACGGAATCTCGGGAATGATCGGCCACACGCAACCTCGCCGAATCGCAGCCCGAGGCGTGGCGACGCGGATCGCTCAACAAATGAAATCCAGCGTTGGCAAAGAAGTCGGTTTTAAGATCCGATTCGACGACAAAACCAGCAGCGAAAGCTACGTCAAGCTAATGACCGACGGCATCTTGCTGGCCGAAACACAAACCGACAGCTTTCTTGATCAGTACGAACTGATCATCGTCGACGAAGCTCACGAACGGTCGTTGAACATCGATTTTTTGCTAGGCTACCTAAAACGAATATTGACCAAACGAAAAGACTTCCGTTTGATCATCACCTCCGCCACCATCGACACCCAACGCTTCGCCGAACACTTCACAACGGACCCCAAAAACCCGGTCCCCGTGATCACTGTCGAAGGCCGCACCTACCCGGTAGAAACCCGCTACCAACCGCCTGAACAGCTCGCCAACGGAACCACCGCCGACCCAGAAGAACATCTGGTCAACGTTTGCCGCGAACTTGCAGACATCGACGACGGCGACATGTTGGTGTTTCTTCCGACCGAAGCAGACATCCGCCGAGCCACCGATAAACTCAATGCCGCTCGACTGCCCGGACGCACCACCGAAGTGCTACCGCTCTACGCTCGGCTTTCCACCGACAAGCAAAACCAAATTTTCCAGCCGGGCAAAGCTCGCCGCATCGTGTTGGCCACTAACGTTGCCGAATCATCGATCACCGTTCCTCGGATACGCTACGTCATCGACACCGGCACCGCGCGTATCAGCCACTATTCAGCTCGCAGCAAAGTCCAACGTCTGCCGATTCAGCCGATCTCACAAGCCAGCGCCAACCAACGCAGTGGTCGTTGTGGACGTATCGGCCCAGGCATTTGCGTTCGGCTGTTCGACGAAGAAGATTTCCAGTCGCGACCCAAGTTCACCGTCCCTGAGATCCGCCGCACCAACCTCGCATCGGTCATCCTACAAACCCTCTCGCTCAAACTCGGCGCGATCGACGAATTCCCGTTCATCGATCCTCCTCGCCTTGAAGCGATCCGCGACGGTTTCAAAACCCTGCACGAAATCGGCGCCGTCGATGAACGTCGGCAGTTAACGCAACTGGGTCGCAAACTTTCCAAAATGCCCGTCGACCCGCGGGTCGGTAGAATGGTATTTGCGGCTGACGACGAAAACTGTTTGAGCGAAATCCTGATCATCGCCGCCGCACTGGAAATCCAAGACCCCCGCGTGCGTCCGCCAGAGAAACGCCAAGCGGCCGATGCGGCTCATGAAAAGTTTCGCCACGAAACGTCGGACTTCATGTCGTTGCTCATGCTTTGGGATTTTTACCACGAGCGCAAAGAAGCACTATCGGCCAGTAAACTCCGCAAAGCCTGCCAACAAAACTTTTTGTCGTTCCCGCTAATGCGTCAATGGATCGACATTCACCGCCAACTTAAATCGATGGCTCGTGACCAGCGTCTAAAAACGCATTCACGAAAAGACGATTACGATTCGATTCACCGCAGCCTGCTAACCGGATTGCTGTCGGGCGTCGCGTTATTGACCGAGAAGCGTGAGTACACCGGCGCTGGCAACATCAAGTTCAACCTGTGGCCGGGCTCGGGGATCTTCGAGGCCAAACCTCAGTGGATTGTCGCCGCGGAGATCGTTGAAACCAGCCGACGATACGGCCGCACGGTCGCTATGATCGATGTCAGCTGGATCGAACGTTTGGCGAAACACCTGACCAAGCACCGCTACGAGGATCCGCATTGGAGTAAAAAACAACAAGCGGTAATGGCGTCCGAACATGTGACCTTGTTTGGGATCCCGATCGTCGCCGGCCGAAAAACTGGCTACGGCAAGATCGACGCGGAAGTCAGCCGAAATTTGATGATTGACCCCGGTTTGGTAGAGGATCAATTCGAAGCCTCGTTTGATTTTTTGACTCACAATCGTTGGTTGCTGGAACAAGTCAAAACCGAAGCCGACAAAACTCGCGATCGCGACTTGATTGTTGACCGCTACGACATCGACGCTTTTTATCAAAAGCACATACCTGCCGACGTCTTCAGCAAATCGACGCTCACCCAATCGCTGCGGGAGAACCCAGAACTCGACGGCAAACTTCGGATGACCCGAGCGGATTTGCTACCGGCAACCCAAGTCGGCGATGTCGAAGAACAATTTCCCAGCGAAGTCAAAATCGGATCGATGCAGATCCCGATCCAGTATAAATTCTCACCCGGTTCGACCGACGATGGAGCAACCGTCCGCATCCCCGTCGAAGGCGTAGGGCAATTGGACGACATTCAAACCGGCTGGCTGATCCCCGGAATGCTGGAACCGCGGATCGTTGCATTGATTCGCAGCTTACCCAAACCCGTTCGCCGCAATCTGGTCCCAGCCCCCGACACGGCCAAGGTGGTTGCCAAGAGCATCGAGTTTGGCAAAGGACGATTTATCGATTCGGTTGCCAAAGAGCTAACTCGGATCGGAGGCTTGCCGATTTTGGAGACGATGTTCAAAACCGAAAAACTCGACAAACACCTACAAGTCAATTTAGAAGTCGTCGACGAAGCGGGAGAACTGATCGCGCAAGGCCGCTCGGTCGGCGAACTCCGACAACAGCTCGGTGCCGAACACGTATCGAACATCGTAGAAGTCGAAGACGAAACCTGGAATCAAAGTTCGCTTCGCGACTGGACTTGGGAAGATTTCCCTCGCGAGATCATGATCACCCGCGGCGGAACCCAATTGGGTGCTTTCCCGACGCTGGTCGATGATGGCGATTCGGTCTCGCTTCGCCTGTCTGATTCCGCCAACGCCAGCGACATGGTGACCCGACAAGGCTTGGTGCGTTTGCTGCAAATCAAAAACCGGAAATCGTTGAAGTCACAAGTCAACTGGTTGCCCGAACTCGACCGCAGCATGTTAACGCTCGGCCGCATGGCAAGCGCCGGAAATTTGAAACAGCACCTCGCCGATCTGATCGCGCGGATTGCTTTTGTCGATCGAAAAAAAATCCCGCGATCCAAGGAACAGTTTCACGCCTTGCAAGCGAACTCTGTGGAACAAATCGCAATGGCGACGCAGGAGGTTGCGAAGTGGTTGCCGAGGTTAGCCGAAGCGGTCCACTCGGTTGAGCTTCAGATGGAAGAAATGCCGGGCCGGTTTGGTTCGGCAAAAGGCGACATCCGAACGCAAATCGATGGCCTCAAAGAAGAAGAGTTCTTAGCGAAAACTCCGTGGCAATGGTTGCAACACTACCCTCGCTACTTTCAAGCCATTGAATATCGAATCAGCAAACTAGATTCGACATCGGCGGACAAAGAAAAAGAACTCCGCGATTCCGTCGCCGGCTTTTGGCAGCAATACATCGATATGCGAGAATTTCACCGCGGCCAGGCGATCGTCGACGGGCAAATGGAACAGTACCGCTGGATGATCGAAGAGTACCGCGTCAGCTTGTTCGCTCAACAACTGGGCACTTGCATCAAAGTTTCTCCGACTCGTTTAGAAAAACAGTGGGCAAAAATCCGCAAGACGTAGTTGCCCTCGTTACTGTTGAGCACGATTAGCATCTGAATAATGCGCCTGCTTTCTGAATTGGCGATTCCGGGAATTTAGCCGGCGGGCTTGAACTGCTGGGCTTTAAGTGGTCTCACAACATTTCAACGTCGACTTGTCGTTGGCCATTGAGAGTGCCATGTTTCGGCGGACATGTTCTTCGGATAATTTAGTGGCTGAGTTTAACGACGAGCCGGAAGGCGGAGGCGACAGCGCCAACCCAAACCGCACCGCACCGGTTTCTATTTTCAGCCGCTCTTAGAATTGCAGGCGATCTACACAATGGAGCTTTTGCCACAAACTTCGCAGCTTTTCAAAGATTCGTTCAGCGTTTGGTTGTAAGAATTTAGAGTTGTCAAATCATTGTGAACGTTGATACTCAGCTGGACGCTGTCGCCTCCGCCTTCCGGCTCGTCGTTAAACTGACGGGCTGCTTTTGCAACCAATTGAGCAATCCAAGAGCAAACGTCTCAGCGATAGATTATCTTGCAAGTGCATACATCAGGCGGTGCAGGTCGAGCACTGGCGTTGCTGGCAAAACCTGAGCGGCCAGTCACTAAAACCCTTGACGAACCTCGGAATTATTTGACTGCGACTGGTGGCCTCGTTAAAACAAAAGTTCCAAACGCTAACTCTGTAAACGAAATCTGCAAACGAAACTCACAGCATCCGACCGTCAAACTCATTGCCAATCAGACTGGCCAACGAAAACCGCCGCCACGCTTTAAGAAAACGACATGAACCCAACATCTCCTTGGAAAAACCTGCTGCCGCTTTTAGCTGGCTACGCGTTCTTCATTTTCGTTGGAAGCTTGCTGTTCAAAGTGAGCGGTGGCTATTCGGCGAGTTACACCTATACAACTTTCCTGCCGATCGTAATGCTCTCCGGGGCTTGGGCGGTGCTGGGACCGGGATCCTATGCCATCCGGACGCTCTATTCGATCATCGCGGTACTATCGGTGTTCTCGGCCGGAATCGTTGGCTTCTGTTTGGTTTTAATGACCGATGGGTCATTGCTTGACGGTCCAGTACCCGTATATCAATTCTTCCTTGGCGTCGTCGGATTTGGCATTCCTTTGATCTGCGCCGCTCAACTGCCTTATTGGCTCGGGCGAATGATCTTTGGTTGGCAATTGATCGATGAATCGGTGCCTACGGAAGCCAAAAAAATCGACATCAAGGAATTGCTTACCATCACAGCGGTAATCGCCGCGAGCTTGGTCGCGGCGACTCAAACAACGTCAATGACGCTCAGACAGGCCAACGACGTGGTTGAAATCGGCGAACACAAATCGGATTGGGTCGTCGATCCGGATACGGGTGAAGGCAATTGGCAGGACGTCGTCGTCTCGGAAGATAATATCGACCACTATCGGAAAGAGCGGTCGATTCGAATCGCTAAGCAACAACAATTCGGCTTGGCTTTCATGATTGGCTATGCCGTGTTTGTCGCTGTCGCCGCACTACTGAATATTCCTTGCTTCTGCCTGGGCATGATGCTCAAAGACGCCGCCACGGGATTCTGGTTCGCTGCCCTTTATTGGCTGGCATTGTTCTTCTTGTTTTTTGTTTTCATATCGATAGCCAGCGGGGGGGCTGCGGAAGTTATTTCCTCCGCACTCTTATACGGCATAATACCTGCTTTATTTTTCGCCGGAGCAGCAGCGATACCCATGCTAGTAATCCGATCCAACGGAGCAAAATTAGTCGGCCGATCATACTTCCGCAAGCAATCTGAAAACGCGGATTTAGCCGAACCGAAAAAAGTCATCGACCCTTTCAGTGACTAGCGCATGAATGGAATCCCGACGCGTGAGCGAGGAACCGATAGTCGCCTTTGCCTCGGTGAAAGTAGCGCTACCTTCGGTGGACGTTCACAAAACGATTGGCTCTGAATAAACAGGCGTCATTTTTTAGGCCGGGTCTTATCTTAGGCAGGCGTTTATCCAAAAAGCTGCTGGGGAGTGACTGGATGAAAGTTTTGTCGAGTGCATCTTAGCGTTGTAGAAATGCGGTCCTGATTGTTCTCCCATGCAAACGCTTCTTTCACCGAGGCAAAGGCGACTATCTGCGCTGACTAAATCAACAGAGCCGTTCACGCGGATTTCCACCGGATCCTCGCTTACGTGTCGGGCTACCAGAGCAGCCAGCTTCAAAAGCTGATCTACCTCGGGCCGGCCCCAATGCCGGCAGAACTATTGCTGAATCTCGACGGTTTTGCCGACTTCAACCGTATCGTATTTCTTGGATATTCCGTCAAGCATGGTACTTTGTGTTCAAACCAAAGTTGGTTGCGGCGTAGTCCAGATCGCCGTCGTTATCGACATCGATCGCTGTAATACCATTCCACCAGCCCAGCACGCCCCGCCTCGGTCGTCTGGTCGACGAGTTTTTCTTGATCGTTTCGATAGTACTTGATCGAACCCCATTCTTGAGCGACCAGCAAGTCCCAAGAACATTTCGTCTAAGACCATTTCGTCTTTTTTTATCTCCAACCAATTGGGCTCTTTTCAAAACAATAAACCATTCAGGAACGATTCCACACGTCACAATCGCGAAAAATGGCAATTAAGGCAAAACCCTACACCTTAAGAATGCCTAAAAGAGGCATCTGCACCTGACGATGACAAGCGATTGATTAGCGACACCTCCATTTGACCAAATTGCAATCTCCAGTCGGCAGCGACCTTAACACCTAGCAAGAAGGTTAAATAACTCTTAAGCTGTCACCGAAGGTACGCCAAGAAAAAAATTTTCCTGCTACTTCAGATGCCACCTGGCCGGTGTATATGTTTTCTAAAAATAATCCTAGCTAGATGATCCGTGATGCCCAATGGCGCCATCATCACCGCGAAAGAACAACTGGAGTAACCGTGTCGACGGAAACCTTTAAGCCCAGTCATAGTGCCCGTCACATCATTGAAGCGGTTCGGGCGTACGGGGAGGTAAGCAGGCGGTTGATCGCCAAAGAAACAGGTTTGTCGACGCCAAGCGTCACGCGACTGGTCAACGGATTGGTCGATGTCGATTTGCTGCAAATCGAGGAATCCATGACGCCTGAAGGTGCAGGGCCCGGTCGACCGGCGAGCATCGTCAAGCTAAACCCCAACTGCGGACGTATCGTCGGTGTTGATGTTGGTGAACATCAAATCCAAACAGCAATTGCCGATATGAACGGCAACATCCTTGCCGAATCCCAAAAACCTACCGACGCCGATCAAGGCGGCGATGTTACCTGCGAAAACATTGTCGCAGGAATAAATGAAGTGCTGGCATCGCTTCTTTACGAAGGCATTCAAGAGCAACCCTTAAGAGCGATTTCGATCGGCGTTCCCGGCACGATTGATCCCGTGTCTTCCAAAGTCGTTAAGGCCCCAATGATCAACGGTTGGTCCGACTTTGATTTGCTGAGTAAACTTCAAGATCGCTTGCCTTTGGTTCCGATCCGCATTGAAAACGATAACAACGCCGCCGCGATCGGCGAGTATGCCGTTGGAGTCGCTAAAGGAATTGATAACTTTGTTTTCGCATCCGTCCGTCGCGGCATCGGCGCCGGGATTTTTATCGACGGCAAATTGTATCGAGGTAGCAAAGGGTTTGCGGGCGAGATGGGGAAAATGGTTTGGGACTCGAGTTTCCAGTTTTCACCCAACAGCGGACTGGGATATCTCGAATCAATCTGCGCCGAGGACGCGGTGGTCGAACGAGAAAAACAAGCGTTGGTCGGACTTGGCCCTGATGGCTCAACCAGCCCAACGATCCGTTCGATTTCAAAGGCCGCAGCCAACGGCGTCCCCAAAGCGATCGAAATTCTGGACTCCATCTTACAGCCACTTGGATTGGCGGTCGCCAACATCGCCAGCTTGCTGGACCCGCAAGTCATCGTACTCGGCGGCGATATCCATTACGCGATGGACCTTGCGGTCGACCGATTGAACGGGACGATTGAAAACCTTATCCCAACGCCGCCGCAGGTTTTGGCATCTTCATTGGGCGATCAAGCAATCATCCGCGGAACGCTTTACCAAGCCCACCGAGACGCATGCGATCGACTGCTTACCCCGATTGCCTAACCTGTGACTTCAACCAAGACGCCAACCTGATTGCTCCCTTGCCGAAAACGGACACCAAGAACAAGCCCGTAGTTACAACACGGCAAATCAGTTTTTGAATCTGGGTGGTCTGGTAGCTCAACGCGCTAAGGTTTGTTGATTTGTAGAGCTTGTTGATTTGAGATCCTTCAGCGAAGCTTTAAAAATGTGGTGATGGGCTTCCAGCCTGTCATGCCCGCAGGCAGTCTGAAATTCATTCTAATAAAAGGATTTGTAGACTAAATCAACAAGCCCTCACGCATCGGGCTACCATTGATAGCGCTTTGCTAATTTGCAAAACTGATTCACCCTGCAGTAACAATCAAACCGCTAGCGCCTCGCTGGTCATTGTGATAAGATATCACCGGCACCCTACTCTCGCCCAAAAACCGCCTTGCTGTAATCGATTGAATGCCAATTTCTCCTGGCAGAATTCACTCCCGCTTATGATCGCGATCCTGTTTTACTTACTCGCCGTACTATTCGTCGCGGCCTTGATCGTTAGCTGGATCTCGAACCTGTTCGGCCTGCCCGGCAACTGGTTCATGGCCGTGTTGGCTGGCGTTTGGTATTACTTTACCGACGCCGCCAGTGTGCATCACCTGGGATTGGTGGTCATCATCGTGCTGGTGGTGTTAGCAGGGATCGGAGAACTGGTCGAGTTCGCGGCTTCGGTGTTGGGCACCAAGAAAGTCGGCGGCAGTCGCAGAGCGGCGATGGGGAGCTTGGCGGGTTCGTTTGTCGGAGCAATTGCCGGAGGCTTCGTCGGTATTCCGTTTTTGAATCCACTGATCGGGATGGTGGTCGGCACGGTCTTGTTTGCTTGCCTAGGAGCGTTGGTCGGAGCAACGCTGGGCGAAAAATCAGACGGATCGGAGATGAGCAAGAGCCTGAAGGTTGGCGGCGCAGCGGCCGCGGGTCGATTCGTCGGAACAATGGGCAAAGCAGCTTTCGGCGCCGCGATGCTGGCGCTGGCGATCTTGAACCTGTTCATCTAAAAACGAAACGCACTCTAACACGCTACGATAACTGACTGGTCGGCTGGTAAAGACAACGACGACTCGGAATGCTACCGAGTCTCACAATCCACGCCAATCCACGGGCTGATGGTTTTCGCTGCGACGATAAAGCCGATGGCTTACTTATTCCAATGACCCGGCCGTTTCGTTTTCGCCCCAAGTGTTTTGACGGTTTTGTATTGAGGACACGACATCATGTGGTCGTTGACCATCCCCGCGGCTTGCATGAACGCGTAGCAGGTGGTCGCGCCCACAAACTTGAACCCGCGTTTTTTAAGCACCTTGCTCATCGCCGTTGATCGCTCAGTGCTGCTGTGCACCGTCGTCATGGTTTTGTGCTTATTTTGAATCACTTTGAAATCAACAAACGACCAAAGCAAATCAACCAACGACTCGCCGTTTTTTTCCATTGCAACCACCAGCTTGGCATTGGCCACCACGGCTTCAATTTTCTGACGATGGCGAACGATGCCGGCGTCGGTCACGAGTTTGTCGATTTTCCTGGTTGTGAATCGAGCAACTTTCGCAGCGTCGAAGTTGGCAAACAACCGGCGGTAGTTTTCCCGTTTGTTCAAGATCGTGATCCAGCTAAGCCCTGCCTGTGCGCCTTCAAGGCTGAGCATCTCAAACAGACGCTGACTGTCATAGCAGGGCACGCCCCATTCATCGTCGTGGTAGCTTATGTACAGATCACTGCCTAAGCACCAACTGCATCGCTTTTCTTTTGACCTAGTCATCAGCCCTACTCCTCCACCTCTTTACCTTCTTTACTTTCTTCATCAACGATGACCAAGTACGGGGCGACCGTGAAGTCGGTACTACTGGCCTTGACATTATGAGCTTCGATGGCGATCACGTTGCGGCCGTTTTTTAAGTGCTTGGCAAATTTTGCCAGCGGAAAGTACTCTGCCCCACTCGCTTCGTGGGAAGTGACTTTGACCGTGCCATTTTTGTTACGCTTGATGCCCTTGGACAAGACTTGTTTGCCGTTAAGAAACAACGCGAAACCGTCGTCGTAGTTGATCACCAAACCAATACGACGTTTGTCAGCAGTCGCTGGTATCTCGAACTCACGGCGAATAAAAACCTGCGTGTAGCTGTCTTTCATGTCGTCTAAAACCGTTCGATCGTCCTTATCGCCGTAGCCAAAACCCGCTTCACCGCTCTTCCAGCCTTCGCGTTCTTCTTCTTGGACGTCGAACCCAAGCTGCGTCCACAACTCGGTCTCGGGTGACTGCCCGCCGGCCAAATAACTCCACTTCGCATTGGGCAGAATCAAGTGAGTGAAATTCTTGGGCGGCATTTGAGCCACGTTCTTTTCGCCGGCTGTTCGTGCGGTATCGGCAGCCCGTTTTGCTGAGGCGGAACCCAGCACCCCATGACCAGTACGTTCCTCGGTGGCCGCTGTAGCGATTTTGGGATCGTCGAGCACCCTGTGTTCAACAATACCTTTCTTAAGAATCTGAAAACGATCCCGCTCGTTGGCTCGCAAATCTAACATCACTCCGGTCAACGTATCGCCTTCGATATCGATCATCGTCGAACCATGGTCAAGCACGATGCTGTGCATCAGCGGGATGACGCCTTTCGAATTTCGACCTAACGCTCCACCGTGACCGGTTACGATCGCCACCGTGCCATTGTGAGGAGTCACCTTGCCGGACTTGCGATACGGTCCATCGCCGGAAGGATCACCATCGCCATCGTCCAGCACGACGCCTTGGGCCGTGGTAGGCGTCTGGTACGCTCCGTCAATCAACATCGACCGCTCATAAATGTGTGAGTGCCCGCTCAGGACAAGATCCACGCCGCCGTTCTCAAGAATCGGCATCATGTACTCTCGCATCTGAATCAATTGCTTTTCCGCATCACTATCATGCGTCCCTTTGGTGTAAGGCGGATGATGAAAGTAACTGATGATCCACTTTGCTTTCGTGGCGGCCAAATCTTTGACCAACCATTTTGCCATCTCCCCGCTGGGCCTGCGGTCTAGATCGTGAGAGTTCAAACAAATCATGTGAATGTTGCCGTAGTCGAACGAGTAATAGGCTTCCGTTCCCGAAGCAACCCCGCCGGCCTCGCCGTTCTTCGGGCAAACATAAGCGTCGAAGTACGGGCCGATCCCCGTCTTGCCGCTGGAGTTAAAACCTTCGTGGTTTCCCATCGAAGCCCAGCATACTTTTTCTTGCAGCGTTTTTTGATAAGGCTGAAAGAAACGCTCTTGAAACTGTTGGTCGGTTCCTTTCCCGTACGCCATGTCGCCGACATGAATGTACAAATCGATTGCCGTTTCCTGAGTAAACAACTGCATGGCCGAGTGCACGTCGCGTTGGTGCTGTTCGCCGGTTCCTGAATCTCCTACGACCCAGATTCGAGTCTGCTTCTCTGCTCCGATCTCGGGATGAGTCGCGAAGGTAAACTGATCTGACGTTTCGGTCAGGCCGGTTTCGCCATCGTAGATCGCGTAGTGGTAAGTGGTATCGGGTTTCAGGTTTGCCAGAGCAACCTCATACTGGACTTGTCCGGTTGGAACTTTGCTTAACGCATTGTCGCCATCCGCCTTGCGAACCTGAATCTCATTCGTTTCAAAAGAAGCATCTTCGTCCTCCGCCCGCCAGTACTTTACTTTCGGATCGTCGAGTTCCTTGGTGGATCGCCAAACGATCGTCACGCCGCTGCTATGAGCCAGCTGCAGGTAGGGGCCTCGAGAAATCGCTGCCGGATCCGACAGCAACGCACAAATAGCAAAAACGACGGCGGCGATGGCGTGCATGAAAATCTGTTCTAAAAAAAGAATTAAAAATCGGCTTTGAAAACACCCGCAAAGTTTAGCCGAAAGTTCTAGCAACCACAGCCATCCGACACCCCCCCGATTAAGCCTTTTTTAAAAACCACTGCCGAAACGAATAGTTTCGTTCGAAACGCATCAAACGCAATCCAATTGACGGCTTTGACTGGTTGCTATTTCCGTTGGCTGGATCTGGGAGCCCGACGCGCAAGCGAGGAAGTGTGGTGATGGGCTTCCAGCCTGTCATGCGCGCAGACAGGCTGGAAGCTCATCTCCACATTTTTTAGGCTTCGCCAAAACATGCTAAATCGACGGGCCCGTAAGCGAGGCACCGCTGGAAATCCTCGCTCACGCGTCGGGCAACCATTTGTCGGGCTCCCATTCATAGCCACTAGAAAAACTGCCAGCCAGTTGTGCCTAAACGTTTCTCTTTAATACCCATCTGCAGAATCACTGACCGCTCATGATGCCGATAAACGGATAAATATCAAGAAGGTTCACTTCGCCGTTTCGATCGATATCTGCTTGATCCAAAAACGTGCCACTTGAGAGCAGCGAAATAAACGGGCTGATGTCTAAAAAGTCTGCGATGCCGTCGAGGTTTGCATCGCTCAGCAAAACTTCATCAACAGCCGTCACCGTCAGCACGACATCGCCGCCACTGATTTGGAAATCCAGCCAGCCAGCACACCCTGCAGTTTGACACTGGAGAAATCACCGATCACGTCGTCTGATCCCACCAACGTGATGGAATCACCGTCCTGCGGCACGTACTCCGACAGCAACTCGACTTCCAATGATCCTCCGTTGGTCATCGTGCCGTCGACCAATAAAAAGTCAGCGTCGGATTCTACTCCGACGATGACAATACTACGCTGAATAACAATTCGGTCTACAATAACATCGTCGGTGACCTTGGCAACGGTGGCGGAATCCGCTCCGACGATGGCGACGTCACTCTAACCAACCGCACCGCGATTGGAAACTCGGCGGGGTAATCGGTT
>JALZWN010000232.1 GCA_023300235.1 Mariniblastus sp. | reverse complement strand
TGGATTCGCCAGAATTCAGTTTGATTCAGAGAAAACCGAACTCTGGCGAGTCCGGCTACATGTTTCGATCCTAATCTTTATCTTTGACAGACCACTAGGATAACCACTAAGTGACGAACTCCCCTATCCCCTCGATACTGCCCCAAACGCACGATGCCAATCAATTTCTCTGATATCGAAGACGCCATTTTCTTTATTAGCGGCCAACAGCAGGGCGTCAACAGCGCCTATCTCTCGTTGACCACGGGCCAGATCTATTACCTGTCCGGGTTCGGAGACTCAGATGAGTTGCCTGACGACTTTGAAACATCCGATCAATATCTTGAGCTCCCGCACAAAAACGACCTCGACCAAGGTCGCCCATTGGTCGATGTATTCACGGCCAAAAACGCGCCCCAATTGACCAATAAAGTTTTCGAAATATTCAACCGCAGCGGCGCCTTTCGCAACTTCAAAGGCTTGATGGAAGAAAACGGATTGCTCGAAAAATGGTACGAGTTCGAAAACAACTCCGAAGCGTTAGCGATCAAGCAATGGTGCAAAGAAAACAAGCTCCCAATCGATGCGAATAGCGATGATTAATCGCATGATAAGCAAAGATTAAACAGGAACTTTGATGGCATTGAGCTAGAACCGTCGCTATCAAAACAGTTTGGCTAAGCAGCTGCAAACATCACACCTCGGAACACCAATGCGAAGCCTAAAAAATGTGGAGATGGGCTTCCAGCCTGTCTGCGCGCGGGGCCACCAAAGCACCTAGCTTCAAAAATTGGTCTTCCCTGACATCGGTTCACTCGCCTTTAACAATCGACGATCGCAAGGCCTGCGACGCGGCCTCTGGAGTGACGGGGTTGATCCAGATGTCCGAACCCAATTCAAAACCCGCTGGCTTGGAGACGCGAGGAAAAATCTGCAAGTACCAAGGGTCTTGATCAATGCGATCCATCGGTGGCAATTGCAACAAAATATTATAAGCCGCATCATCAAGCAACACTTCCAAACGTCTAACCGCATCTCGGCAATGCCACGCTAACTCGTCACGCACCTCGGCGGAACAGCCGAGCAAACTCATCGTTGCATCACGAGGGACGATGTGAATCTGAAACGGAAACCGGCTGGCAAACGGACAATAGACGACGAAATTTTCGGTCGCGCAAACGATTCGCGTCTGCTGCGATAGCTCCCAATCAACCAAGGTTCCGATCAACGAAATCCCAAACTCACTCTGCTGCTTACTTTCACGATCCGCTCGACGACGCAGTTGACTGCTCACCACCGGCGTGCCGATCATTTGCCAGTGCACGTGCCCTAATGACGCTCCCGCTTCAGCTCGACAATTCAGAAACATCATCGCGTGAGCAATGTCGGGCTCGGTGCGAATCGCATTCAAGCGATTCTGGATCGCTTGGAAGGACACTTCCAGTTCACTGTCGGTCAGCTCGCTGATCGAAACGCAATGACGTGGCGTTGGAATGATCAACTCTTGTAAGCCGCGGCTTTGGTTGATCTGAACGGCTGCTGGCAAATTTCGATCGCGTCCAATCGTGAGCGATGAAGAAGATTCACCTTGCCCGTCGACCGAGAACGACGGGTATTTATTAGCGATCACGCGTGCCGACCAAGTCTCCGTTGAATGATCGGTGACCTGTGGATCCGTTTTAGACACGCTTCCGTCTTCACTAAACACCGCAATCGGCGCCGTGGTTTCAGCTTCGTTGCCACCACAGAACGGACAGATCATCGCCTGAGATCGCTGAGCCAGCGTCACGAACTCCATCGGTCGGGATCGGCGGTTGCCCGCCATCGTTACCCAAACGTCATCAACTGGGTCGTGGCGTAAATCGGACATGGCGACTCAACTTCTAAAACGGGAGATGAAAACGTGTCTTTGTCGGGACGAAAGCTTGTTGCGAAACAATCTCCGTGTCGATCCATGAGGATCCACGGCTGGTCTTTCTTTGGCCTAAACATTGCCCCGAGCTCAAGACGCTCTTACTTCACGGGTTCTTACTTCACGGGTTCTTTGGCCCATTGAACCGTCTTGCCGTAGAGCTGCTCGTATTTTTTAGCGCTGCTTCCCCAACTCCAATCGGTGGTCATGCCGGCGATCATCATTTGATGCCACACCTTTTTCTGGTTGGTGAAAACATTCGCCGCTCGATGCAATGTCTCATTCAATGCCTCGACCGAGTAGTCAGTAAAACTAAATCCAGTCGCGGTTTTATTGTCAATCGTTTCACCGTTGGCATTCACGACGGTATCGGCCAAACCACCGGTCTGCCGCACCACGGGGATCGTACCGTAAGCCATGCTGTACATCTGGTTCAAACCACAAGGTTCGTACTGGCTGGGCATTGCAAACATGTCTGCACCGGCTTCGATGCGATGAGCATACGGATTCGAAAAATCCAACGCCAACGATAATTTTTTCGGGTGCGAGCGATGCAGCGACGTTAGCACGTCGTGATAATCAGGATCTCCGGTGCCCAAAATCACCCATTGAGCGTCAACGTTTTCCAGCCAATTGCGAAGCACAGGCAGGATTAACGACCAGCCTTTTTGCGACGCCAATCGCCCCACGATTCCGATCAGCGGCACGTCCGCTCGTGTTTCTAGATTGGCTTCGGTTTGCAACGACTGCTTGCATTTGGCTTTGCCTTCACAACCGACCGCCGGATCGAAATCGGCGGTAAAGTGATGTTCCAAATGCGAATCGATCGACGGATTCCAATCGTTTGGATCGATGCCGTTGATGATTCCAAACAGACGATCCGATCGGCCTTGCAGCACGCGCTCTAATCCGCAGCCTTGGTCCACGGTTTGAATCTCGCGAGCATAAGTCGGACTCACGGTGTTGATCGCGTCGGCAAATACGAGCCCTGTTTTGAGGAAATTCAATTGGCCGTGGAATTCCATCTGTTCCCAATTGAAATACTTTTGATCGATTCCAGTCAGCGGCATGCTTTCGGCAGGGAACAGACCTTGATAAGCCAAATTATGGACCGTTAGCAACGAAGCGATATCACCGTACAGCGGATTTTCACTGTACTCCGTTTTCAGCAGCGCAGGAATCAAACCGGTTTGCCAATCGTTCGCATGAACCAAATCCGGTTGCAAATCAAACTCACGAATCGATTCCAAAACCGCTCGACAGAACAACACGTAACGTTCGCAGTTGTCTTGATAGTCGCCGTTTTGATCGCCGTACAAACCTTCGCGATGGTAGTAATCATCGTGCATGACGAAGTAAACGTCGACGTTGCTATCGGGCAGTTTGGCTTTGCCGATTTGGACGGTTTCTAATTTATCGCCGATCGGTAGTTCAAGCTCGACAGGCAACGTTTGGATCGTCGTGTCGACTCGTTGGACACAGCGGTAGCCTGGCATGAAAACAGCGACTTGGTGACCCAGTTTTTCTAGTTCGGTTGGAAGAGCACCACAGACATCGGCGAGACCGCCGGTTTTTGCGAAGGGCACTACTTCGCTGCTGGCCAAAATGATTTTCATAAAGATCGTGTTGCAAGAATGCGGAGGACAGAAATGTTAACTGCTTTCGAGAATCGTAAACCGAAACCGTTCAATTGTCTAATTTCCGATTTTGCGAGAGCGAGCAACCAACGGGCAACGGCTAAATTGGAGCCGAAGATTGGGATTAAAGCACCTTTGTAAAGCACCATTACAGACGAAAAAAAACCAAGCGTCCACCGATTACTGAGAATCTTGGACTTGGTTCGAGGAGAGATTTCAATGCGTGCAATTTCCCACCAGCATCGGGAAGCTGCTACGCATCGCCGTTTGCTGGTCACTACAGCCGAGGTTTGGCTGCGTTTTCAATGCTCTAATTATCGATGCCTGATTCAGCTCGGGCGGCCTTGAGAGCTGCTGCTTCGCGTTGCAGCTTGAATTCAGATCCGCTCGGGAAATACTGAATATCGTCGTCCAAGAAGTAAGCACTTGGCAGAGTTTGACCACCATAGCTCGATTGACAACCCGTGGAAATCAACGCTGCTCCAAGCACACCGCACGCAAACACCAAGTTCAAAGCTGACTGGGGCAAGATTGTTTTGTTCGAATTCTTCATTTGAAAACTCCAGGTATCAGACCTGTGTTAAAATGTGTTTGCATTCAAAGACCACGAGTGACCTTTACGTGCTTGGTAGCTGGCCTGCCGAGCGAGCGTTTCACTAAACAAAGCGTACCAATGTTCGACACGAGCCGAAACTGACACAGGGATGAAACCCCTGAGCCAATGTTGATATCGACGACGCCTCGGATAGACTTTGATACTTTCCAGGAAAAATCCCTACAAGCCGCTTAAATTAACACCGCTCACTTATCAACGCTAGCAAAGGATGCTGGCAAACGAAACTTCCGCAAACCCAGAACTTGCCTTTAGTCATTTACCCTTATCGCCTTCGCAAGACGAACGTTCGTACGCTGGCGGTATCGGCCAGACAACTGCTTCAAAAACTCAAGACTTCCGCTTAATAGATGCGTCAAAAAGATACGACGTTTACAAGATCCAGCCCTACGGAAAACCGGGAATTGAAATATGAAGAATTTGCCTATTCGCCTTGCTGTCGTGATGACCGTGTTGATGACATTGTTTGGCAGTTCTGCTTGCGTGGCTCAGACTAGCTCGATACCGGCTTCGGGTTACTTTGTTGGGTTTAGAGATTTCTTTGATGGCGACTACGAACGTGCGCTAAGAACTTTTCGCAGTAACACCCGGTCGGCCATTCAAGTTGGCTCGAACAGGTATTTGGATTCCGTCTGCTTCTGGACGATGCAAGCAGAGTGTTACTACCACATGGGTAACTATGCCGAAGCGATCACGCTTTACGAGCAAGCGTTGAACCTTTATTCAGACCATCAAGATAGCGGCTGGCAAAACAACATTGCCACTCAGGCGATCAAGGTCCAACGCGACAACACAGCCGTTGCCCAAGCAGCCATCACCTGGGGAAGATCCAATCGCATCAGGGGAGTTGCCAATGTGCCTGACAACTTCCAGGTCCAGTTTGGCACCCGAGACGTTATCGGGACACTCCAAAATGGCGGCGTGCTTCAAAGAGCTGAAAATCGATTGGTCAACGTTACCGAGATCATGCGTTGCGTGGCGTTGTGTTTGCACCGTCGGCGTGTCATCAAAGGGCCGACGACCAAGATCGACCCGCTGACGTCGCGGCTAGTTTCAGCTTTAAACGTTAACGGCGCCGGCAATGGATCGGTCCTGGGCAGCTACAACGGAATTTGTTTGGGCATCGCCTATGCCTCGCAGGAAGAGTGGGAAAAAGCCAGCGCGATCATGAAAACTTCGCTTCGCTTAGCTGGCGACCTGGACCACACGCTCACCCCGGTAGGCCTGCTTGAGTCGGCCTACATCGGACTAGCCACCGAACAAGACGCCGCCGCCGCAAGCCTAGCGATAGAAGCCAGTTACTCGGCGGCCGTGTTTGCTCAAAACGATTTAGTGGCCGAAGCATTGTCCGTCGGAACGGTGGTCCACTTGAAACGAAACCGAACTCCTTACCCACCACTTAGCAACAGCATTGCGTGGGCCAAACGAAACGATGCAAGTCTGCTAGAAGCCTCGTCGACCGTTCGGTTGGCCGAGTGCCTATCAGAAGCCGGCAACCTGCAGGGCTCGCAACTGCTGTTGAAACAAAACGCTCGGGCGCTCAACCGCAACTCGCTTCCTCGAACCGTTGTCGGTGCCCGCGTAAAATACGTGACGGCGTTGAATCAGTTTATCGCGACTGATTTTTCTGGCGGCACAAAATCGCTCAACGCCGCAATGAAGCACTTCAACACCGGATCGCTGTGGATCTATCGCCTCAACCTAGCCGATCAATTAGCCGCCAATGGCGGTGCGACGGCCCGGCAAATCGATCTTCTTTACGAAACCCTGCTGCGCGACCCAGCTGACCTCGATTGGAAACTGGACCCCTTCGAGGCGATCACATTTTTGGCGACTCCACACCTAGCACCGATGGAGCGTTGGTTTGAAACCGCGATTGCGAGACGTGACCTACGTCAGGCGTTCAAAATTGCCGAGCTGATTAGGCGACACCGATTCTTTGCTAACTTGCCAATGGGCGGCCGATTGATGGCGTTTCGCTGGTTGTTGCACGCACCCGATTCCGCACTTTCATCGACAGCGGTTAAACAGCGAACCAACTTTTTGAACCGCAATCCGAACTACAAAGCATCTATCGAACGAGCGGCGGAACTATCGACGTTGCTTAAGGAAATCCCCTTAGACACCGAACCCAAATCAGAAGACGCGATCCAACGCAACAAACTAACCAAAGAACTTGCGAAAATCTCGTCCACACAGGAAACCATTTTGGCGAGCATGGCGTTGCGACGTGAGCCGGCCGAGATGGTTTTTCCGCCGAGCTACACCGAGGCTCAGATTCGTTACACGATTCGGCCCGATCAAATGGCTTTAGTCACGCTGGCTACCAGCAAAGGCTATCACATTTTCATGTTGAACCAGAAGTCATTGCAATACGTCAACTTTATCAAAACGAAGTCGATGCATCGCGAGGTGGCTCGGTGGCTCAAAGACCTTGGCGGCAACCAAGCAGCCGTGGACGTCAAGCAAATCACTGCTCAGGACTGGCACGAGAACTCCAAAGCGATCGCCGACGAGCTGTTTTCAAAAGTGCTTACCGATCAATGGGCGGGAGTCAAAGAGATCGTGATCGTTCCCGACGGCGCGTTGTGGTATCTGCCGTTTGAAGCGTTGCTGGTCGGCCCCGATGAAGAAAACAGACAATTGCTAAGCGAAAAAGTGAACATTCGTTACTGCCCGACGGTAAGCCTTGCCTTTGGCGGGCAGCGACCGGTTCAAGAGCTTTCGAACTTGTTGGTTTTGACCGGTAACCTGTCCCCTAAAACGGATGCCGAACTCGCCACCGCCGAATATGAAGAACTCCTCGCCCCACTGCCAGAGGCCCAAGAATGGAAGTCGATCAAGCAACCCAGTAGCCTATGGGGAGCCCAAATCGATCAACTGCTGGCTTGGACATTCGTCCGCTCCGCCAAATCCGCGCTTCAAACCGCACCATTTTCGACCGAGCAACAGAAGCTTGATGACGGTTCCTTGAACGCGTGGATGCAACTGCCTTGGGGCGCACCGCAGCACATGATCTTGGCGGGCTACCAAGCGCCGGGGATTACATTGCGAGGCCGTACCATTGGCAGCGACTTGTTTCTGACGACGCTGGGCTTGATGGCATCGGGGAGCCGCACAATCTTGATCAGCCGTTGGAACACCGCCGGCAAAACCAGTTTTGAACTCTCTGGAAACTACGCCGCCAAACTTAAATCCGACGGCAACATGACCGCGTTGGCACAAGCTCGCCAACTAGTGCGTGAAACGGATTTGGATTTGAAAAATGAGCCACGTGTACGAGCCAAACCCAGCGAGTTGGAACAGGCTGTCAAAGGAGAGCACCCATTCTTTTGGGCTTCTTCGATGTACCTTGGCATCCCGGACGATTCAGAGCCAAAGATTCAAAACACGAAATCTGGAAAACCGAAAACCGTCACCAGACTCAAGCAAGGCAGACCGCCTCAAGCACCACAACCCGGAGCCCAACCTGTCCCTGCCCAACCTGTCCCTGCCCAACCTGTCCCTGCCCAACCAGTTGGTGGCCAACCAGCTGGCGGCCAACCGATAGCCCCCAAGGCCGGCCTTCCGGAGGAGCCACAATCAATCGACGATGTCCTTCAGAGTGAAGACGATGAGTAATCCGCAAAACGCGGCCGGAGCCGACGCGTTGAAAGCCCGCCGCGTTAGCAAGGAACCGAGCGCAAGCGAGCAACACCGAAACCCCTTCGACACTCGGGGCCACCGTTGGCTTTTCGTTTCGATGGCTTTAATCGCTTTGATCATCTTTGGTTTAGCATCGCCTGCACATGCGATTCAAACACAAGTCAAACCAACCGCCGCACCCGCCAACGAATCCGTCGCCTCCAATATCGACACCTTAGTCTTTTGCCCGCAACCGTTTCAAAGCGAACTAACCCCTTGGCTCAATCATCGCCGGCAACAAGGCCACCAGATCCAAGTGCTGGCTCCACTCGCCACCGCGGCGGAGCTCAAACAGCAAATCGCGACCGTGGCCACCAAACACCATTTGAAGCACCTTGTTTTGATTGGCGACGCCTACGATCGCGATGCCAACCCCAAACACTTGGTCCCCACCGAATACGTGCTCTCGCGGGCGACTTTCAAACTGGGCGCCGAACCGGACATCGCAACAGACAATCCGTTTGCCGATTTGGATGGTGATAGCCTCCCGGATATCGGCGTCGGCAGAATCCCAGTCGATAGCGTCAGCGAGCTCAAACAATTCATCCAACGCGTGATCGCCTACGAAACTCACGGCGTCGATCCAAATTCGATCAGCGGAAAAACCACCCCCGACCTCCCTTGGCAACAGCGAATGAACCTGATCGCCGGCGTCGGCGGATTTGGCAAACTAGCCGACAACCTAATCGAACAAGTCGCCAAAAAAGTCATCACCGAGATGATCCCCGACACGCTGCAAACGTCGATGACCTACGGCAGCTGGAGCAGTCCCTACTGCCCCAACCCCGAACGCTTTTCTGCTTCAGCACTCGAACGCTTTAACGAGGGATGTTTATTTTGGGTTTACCTAGGCCATGGCGACCGTTGCCGCTTGGATGAAATTCATGTGCCCAATCGGTCCCATTCAATTTTGGACGCGTCCAACATCCAGCAACTCAACTGCCGTTCAGGCAACCCGATCGCAGTTTTTCTCGCTTGCTACATCAACGCCTTTGACGGTGACCGCGATTGTTTGGGCGAGATGATGCTGCGGCAACCCAACGGTCCCATCGCCGCGTTTGGTGGCAGTCGAGTGACCATGCCCGCAGGAATGGGCCTGTTATCGATGGCGATGTTGGACGAGTACTTCAATGGTTCAGCGGAAACCTTGGGCGAAGTGATTTTGAAAGCCAAACTTGAAATGATCCGTGGCGATCAAGAGTTTGATGGCTACCGCGAATTGATTGAGTCATTGTCGGCCACGATGTTGCCGGGGCAAACCTTCGCTGACGAGTGCGCTGATCACATTCAGTTAATGCAGTTGCTGGGCGATCCATTATTGCGAGTAAAACGCGCTCAGCAAATCAACTTCACCACTGCCAAAACGGCGACAGCGGGCGACACGATCGAACTATCGGGTGCGGTTGCTCAAGCAGCCAATCAACCAAACGGACCACTGCAAATCCGGCTCTGCTACCAGCGCGACCGGACAAAGCACCGTTTTAAACGCCGGCGCGAATTTGCGTCAACGCCGGCAGAACTCGCCAAGTTTCAAGTGGCTTACGAACAAGCTCGTGATTTGGTTTGTGTACAACAGACCGCCACGATGGTTAACGGAAAGTTCAAAGCAGAGATCAACCTACCGGAGTTTACCCATGGCGACTGCGTGATCACTTGCACGATGTCTAACGGCAACCACGTCGCTGCGGGATCAGCGAAGATCAAAATCAAAAAACTGCCAGAACAAAAGTAAAAACTCGTTAGAGATGAACGCGGTTTAAAATCCTCCACACACGCTGCGATAGCGACTCGCCGCGCCAGCAAGGAACCCAAAGTCGCCTTTCGCTCCGCGAAAGTAGCGTCACCCTGAACCGAATATCCAAAAGAGCAAAACGCTTAATGAGCCGGCGTCTGTTTTGAGTCTATGATTCGTTCAAACATCTAAAACATCTAAAACGGATTAAACAAGCTTAGATTGGCTACATGACCTGGAAGTGGTCAGTGCCTACGAGACTGTGTGAACGCTACTTTCACGGCGTGAAAGGCGACTATCTCTCGACGACTAAATCAATAAGCCTGCCAGCAAGGCACCGAGCCCGAGCGTTAGCGAGTTCAATGCAGCGGGATCCGCTAAGAACCCCCGTGCTTCAGAAACTCTTTCTTGAACGTCACTTACCTCCGTCAGGCTTCTGGCGAGCCTCCACTACAGCCCTCTCTCTACCCATCCGCTTAATCATCCCGCGACTCGGGGTCTTTCAACGAATCGATATTGCGATAGCGAAAGTAATCGACCATCGCGTCGTAAATCCAGAACTCTATAAAGACCAATAAGATCGGCAACACAAATTGAATCGCATTGAAAAACCCCGCATCGATCCCCATCATGTTCGAACCAAAGAACGTCCGAACAAAGAAGAAATTCGCGATCAGCAACCCGATCAAGATCAAGCCGGTGGTTAACAAAAAGAAGCAGCCCGATTGCGATGCTCGTTTACGCCGTGTGGTATTTTTTTTGATGACCAGCCACCCAATTCGAAACAGCGAAAATGTAATGAACGAGATTGCGAGTCCGCTAAACCTAGCTCGCCTACGCTCGGATCCTTGCTAACGGGCTTGTTGATTTATTGATCCGCTTTCGCGATGGCCGTGGTTTCCGCACCACAAAGCCGTGACGAGCGCCAAGACAAACAAACAACGACTCGGCTGACAAAGACTTTCCAGTCTACCGCGACCACGCCTGCCTACTTGCGAGACGCCTTCAGCTTGGCAGCGTGAGCCTTTTGTTTTCTGAGCTTCTTCTTTTGCTTGGCCTCTTGCTCAGGCGTCAGCATGCTCCGCTTGCGCGGACGCGGCACACACACCAACAGCAAACCAAGAAACACAAACACAAGCACTAACAGGTATTCCATGTTATAGCCTCCACCCATCGTTGCGGTCCTATTCTATTGGTCGTGTGTAAGTTTGTGCCGTCGTCAGCGGCACCAAAGTAATCGAGCCACCATTGTATTTGGCCGATCAACATTTTCAATCGGCGATTCATACGCTTCTGTCGACTGAGATAATCAACCTTGCTGATTTTTTATCCACTCAGCGATTTCTTTTCCGCCATCGGCCACAGGCAATTCTACCTGAGTACCGTCGGCCATCCATTTGACTTGCACGATTCCTCGTTCAATCTCGTCGCCCCCCGCAATCAACGTCGCCGCAAAACCTCTGCGGTCAGCGTACTTGTATTGCTTGTTCAGCTTCTTCGCATCAGGGTACAGTTCGACGCCTAAACCGGCCGCACGTAGATCCTGAGCTAACTTTAAGTAGTAGTGCAACTGAGATTTATCAAAGAACACGATCAACACGTCCGCCGGTGTTTTCACCGGCGGGATCATGTCTAATTTTTCCATCGCAGCCAGCAAACGATCCAAGCCCAATGACGCTCCGATGCCGGGCAATTCCGTTTTGGTGTAAAGCTGAGCCAAATTGTCGTAGCGACCGCCCGAGCACACGCTGCCAAACTCAGGCAGGTCATCGAGGAACGTTTCAACAATCGTGCCGGTGTAATAATCCAAACCGCGAGCGATCGAAACATCGATCGACAACGTGCCTTCGGGAAAACCAACCGCTTCAGTCGCCGCCACAATCTGCGCCAATTCCTCGCGGCCTTGCTCGGCCAGTTCGTTGCCACTGCACAGCGGAACCAGTTGCTCCAGCACTTCGTTGGCGGTGCCTTTGATTTCAGCCAGCATCAAGATCTGGTCCAACTGCTCGTCACTCGCGCCGGTGGCTTCGGCCATCTCGGTTTTGACTTTATCGCGACCGATTTTGGCCAGCTTGTCCAACGCTCGCAGGACGGGAACGCTGTGCTCGGCCAAGTTCGATTTCTCCAGCACGCCGTTGAGCACTTTTCGGTTGTTCATTCGGATCGAAAACTTTTCAAACCCAATCGCGCGCATCAGATCGTTGATCACCATCACGATTTCGATATCGCTGGCGATCGAAGTGGTGCCGATCGTATCAAAATCGCATTGAGCAAACTCACGATAGCGACCGGCTTGCGGACGTTCACCTCGCCATACCGGCGCGATGTGGTAACGCTTGAACGGCATGCCCAATTCGTTTTGATGCTGAGCCACGAATCTTGCCAGCGGCACGGTCAAATCAAAACGCATCGCGACGTCGTGTTTGCCGTGTTGAAATCGGTACATCTGCCGATCGGTTTCGTCGCTGCCTTTGCCAGTCAAAATTTCGGCGTACTCCAACGTCGGAGTATCGATCGGCGAAAAACCGTACTTACGATAAACTTGCCTCGCGGTCTCCATCAACCGCTCGCGCGGGATCATCATCTCGGGGAGAAAATCGCGAAAGCCGCTCATCGTTCGCGGCGTGATTAAAGAGTCAGACATGGACGGGCTTGTGGTGATTGGCTTGTGGGATAATCGAACGCGGGATCGATCGTTACTGAATGATGTTCAATTTTGGTCGCGGGCTGCGAAAGTTGCTCATGTCGTGAAACCGAGCGTTGGCGTATTCTTCGATTTGCTCAGCCGTTTCAAAATAACGGTCGAAAGTATAACTGTCTTCGTACTCGCATTGGTCCGTCGTGTAATCTCGGCAGATTTTAGGCCGAGTCTCATAAATTCCGCAGCGATTGTCTGCTTGAAGGTGCTTGCATTGGGTGTGGACCAATAGATACCAATCGTCGTCTTCGACAAAGATGGTGGCGTGCTCGTGCAGCAAGTACCAGCGGAAATAATCGAAGTCCGCGGCGGTATCGGGGCGATCGATCGACAGCGAAAAATACTTGCAACATTTGGCAGAGCAATAGTCACAGAGGGTTTCGCCGGGCTTAAGTTCGCTGCGCTGGACTTGTCGTGGTTTATTCATGATGTCAAATTGAAGGAGGCTCTAGACTCCAATTACGGAAAGAGCCTAAGGTTTTCGGCCCTAGTTTTTACCAGACGACGGGATTTTCGAACAGAAGGACGCTTTTTTGTGAACTTGGCTATCGAGACAATCAAACTGCTGGCAATCCTGCTGGCTCCTTTTGCCTTGTTTGCAATCGTGATTCACCTGCTGGAGCAATTGATCCAACGCCGGCTGGCCGAGCGATTTGGCTGGAATAGCGTGCTGTGGACGGGTTGGCTGGGCACGCCGATCCACGAATTGTCCCACGCGTTGATGTGCCGAGTGTTCCACCACCGGATCGACGAGATCGCGTTGTTCGAGCCCGACCAGCGATCAGGGCGATTGGGGTTTGTCCGGCACTCGTTCAAATCCGGCAACTGGTATCAGGAACTCGGTAATTTTTTCATCGGCATTGCTCCCTTGATGGGCGGGTCGGTGGTTTTGGTGGTGCTGCTGTGGTTGTTTTTTCCGGGCGCGATCGAGGGAGCGTTTGCGGCGTCGAAAGAGGCAAAGGTGGATGGCCCACTGGAACAGTTGGTCGCAATTGTTTCGTCAGTCAGTGAAGAAATTTTTGCGGCTAAAAACTTGGCGACGGGTCGGTTTTGGTTGTTCGTATATTTTGTGCTGTGCGTCGGCGGGCACATGGCTCCCAGCCCCAGCGATTACGAAGGCGCCTCGCGCGGCGTTTATTTGGTCGGCGGCGGATTACTGCTGTTCACGGTTGGCTTGGCCGCGACGGGGACTGATTCTCGCAGCATGGTCGAAGGCATGATCGGAATCCTTGGCCCGTTGTTTGCTATTCTTGCGATCACGATTGTCCTGTGTGCGCTCGCGACCGGGTTCGTGTGGATCGTAACCGCGGCGTTCCCGCAACGATTTACGACTCGGCGATAATCTTTTAACGGTCGCCAGTGCAACGACAGGTTTAACGGGCAGCCGGTAGGCGTCCGTGCTTCACAAGCCAAACTCTCCGACGCCTTCCGGCTATCCGTTAAACTGCGATCGCCAAATGGCTAAATGGCTAAATGGCAAACAATTCACAACCTGCGGCCAAGGTCGCACCCTGAAAAGGCTGCATTGAGCTGTCCTAGGGCCGAATTTCCAAAACTTGCCAAACTTTGTTCTAATGAAGTTTCCGTTGACTCGTTAAAACACCAACACCCCTTAGGTACACCGGTAAAACATTGGCCGAATCGGAATCAGACAACTGGATCAAAGAGGCCATTTTGGCGTACGAAAGCCAGCTGCTGCGCTATGCGCTGCACTTTGTTCGCGATCCCAATCAGGCCCGAGACATCGTTCAAGACACGTTCTTGCAATTGTGTCGTAATTCAAAGCCGGAATTGCAAGAACGCATGCCACAGTGGTTGTACACCGTTTGCCGCAACCGCGCGATCGATGTGATCCGCAAAGAATCGCGAGTGAAACAGATGCCCGAAATCGAAAATCAAGGAGCAGCGTTGGAGCCAGCCGCTCAGGCACCGCTGCCGTGTCAAGCGATCGAAGCTTCCGAAGCGGCCAGCGGGCTGATGGAACAAATTGCCACGCTGCCCGACCGGCAGCAAGAAGTTCTACGGCTGAAGTTCCACGGTGGGCTTAGCTACAAAGAGATCGCAGAAATCATGGAACTTACTAGCACCAACGTTGGCTTCATTTTGCACACCGCCATTTCCAAACTACGCCAGCAGATGGTGCAACCCTCATGAACCCTCTCGACCCAATGATCAAAACCAACGATCCTCGTTTGACCGACTATGTGCTGGGAGAACTTGCGCCCGCTGAAGCCGCTCAAATTGAAGCCGCGCTGAAATCATCACCGCAACTCCGCGCTGCCGTCGCCGATATTCGCCAAGCCACCCAGACGATCGCGAACGTGTTCGAAACCGAGTCGTCGTTACAGCTTGCTCCTGAACAAAGAACGAAACTATTAGCCGAAGCGGAATCGGTATCCGAACCTGGTTCGGCCGCCAACACCGATGTTCATTCGCTGGCTGATAACGTCACGACTCTGGCTGATAACGTCACGACTCTGGCAGACAACGTCACACCAACAGTCGCCGGCGAACACTATCGTCCTTCTGCGGGGTCCACCGCTCACTGGATTAAGATCGCCGTTGCGGCGGGATTGGCTGGTTTGTTGTTGGGCGTCGGAGCCTATTACTCAGCCGACTCAGAACGCCCATCGATAGCGGCATCGGACGAACCCATGCTTGCCGCCGATAGCGTTGATGATGGAACAGAAGAATCAGAACTCCAAAGTAAGGACCACCTGGGTTTCAATGCCGACGCAGATTCGCAAGTCGAACAACGAGCCATTAAAAAACTCAAGGCTTCTAAGCCCATGAGCAAAACCGACGGTGTTGCGGACCAGGCCATCCCGTTGGCAGTCAAAGATGCCGAAAGTGCTAAGCTAAATGGCCACCTAATGCAGTCTTTATCCGCCAACCAGCCCGGCTCTGCACCTCAAAGCCCCTCAAGACCTCCGCTTGTAGCGGACAGTTTCGGCGACGCGATGCCACCTACCTTTCGCGAAGAATTTCCCAAAACCAGGAGCAGAGCGGACGCCGGAAACGCCATTCATTCACTGGCCGAGGCCCCGGCTGAATCTAAATATCACCGCCGATCAAGCGCCCTGCCAAACGTTGAAGGCAAAAAAGCGGAAGCCAAAAAAATTGAAAGCAAATTTACGTCTAACCTCGCGTCAAATCCAGCGATGCTATCCAAAGCTCAGCAATCGCTCGACCAGTCGCGTCTGCGATCGCTGAACCTGAAAGTCGTGGCTCAAAACTCTCCCAGCCAAAGCCGCCAATCAATCGACCAAATTGGAGGTGACTTCCACGATTCTGGAGCGGACGAGAGGCTGCCAATCGCAGCAGCCGCTAAGCCGTTAGCTCAAGGTGACACCATGAAAAACGAACTCACTAAACGCAGCCCCAACGCGAGCTTGCCAGTCACTTTCAAACTACAGATCTCCGACCAAAACGCCAAGCGAATGGTTCAGCTTTTGGCCAGCCAGGCCGATCCGCTGCAACAACGCAAGCTATCGTTTGAGGAATTAATCGGCCTACAAAAATCGCCGCAGGTTGCCAGTGCCAACAGTGCAGGCGAAAGCTACGCTGAATTAATGGATGAATCTTACATCGATGATGCCGGCAGGTTAAAGATGGAAATGGATTCGCCTCCGCGTGCTGACACGCTGCCCAAAAAATCCCCCTCGGCGCCGCAAACCGCTGCTGCATTGCTCGCCAGCGAACTCCGCGAGCACCTCCGTCGACCATTGAGCCGAAACAATAGTATCGCTGCCTATCGGGGGCTCAAAAAGCAGAACGTTGAAACGCAGAACGTTGAAACGTTGCAAGACCTTGGCGGTTCAATTGACAGCGACTCGGCTTCGGCAAGCGATTCACCCATGGACAAAAGCTCCACTGTGTCTGGCAAGTCAACGCCTGAAAATCAATCTAGCGTTCGTTCTCAGGACGCCAAGCAAAAACTCCCCGCGATCAAACTCAACAATGAATTGTCATCAGGCGAGTTTAACTTTGAGTACTCGCAGGTTATCCAGCAATTGAAATCGAACTTAGAGATTCGCAACCAAGCGGTGCCGCTATCCAAGCAATCGCCGGCTCGACTACCGGTTGCACCGTAGCTTTTTGATCTTCCTGAAATCTCGCGCAGCCTAGCTACGCTTGTTGATTCATTGTTCTGCGATGGCGAAGCCAAAACGCAACCGATCAGGCAGCGAATCACGCAGCGGCACGGCGGTTTAGGGCTCGTAACTCTTCGCAGCCTCACCCATTGCGCACACTTTCCATTTCCTTGCTGCACCCTCGTGGACCTTGGGCACTCACCGGGCCAACCGTCCATGCCGCCGCGCACTCATTAAAATCCGTACAAGCGGACCTTGATTTCCTTCTTTTTGGGCCTGTCAGACTTGTCCCGCAAAATCTAGCTGCAACGATTATTTCGGTTCTTATCGAATTGCGACCCAAAGGCAATCAAGTACAACTTCTGATCCACTGATCCGATAAACCAAACAAGGCAATCAGTGATTCGAAGGAGTCGAAGCCATTTTGTGACATCCGCTGTCATAAATCCCGAATTGGAGTAGGGACGCTGAACTTGGTTTTCCCAGTAAGCCAGAGTTGATTCGGTGCCGCAAGGTCGCCAACAACAACTCAGCATCCCACGTCGTTCTTATTCCACAGGTACACTTCATGTCTTCTAGCCAACGAATCATCCGAGTCATTACCAGAGCGTCTGACGGTTCGATCCGAGAAAGGGACTTTGAGTCGTTCGAAGCCATCGGCGACCTACACTATCAAATCGGAATCGACGACTGCAGTACCGACTTAGAACTTCGCGGGATGCCAATCTTCCGCGGTCTGGTCGGTCCATTGCCCGAAGGAAAAACTACCGTACGCTACGAATCACCCGACGTGTTCGAAGCATTGACCAAAGAGTGGGCTAACCAAAAAACAAAACGCCGTCGACGACGCAAGCCAGCCGAAATCGCCGCCGATAAGGCCAAGGCTTCGGGCATTGTCCCGGCCCCGGCGATGCGCATGAAGCCATCAACTACCAATACAACGATGCCATCGGCCAGCTAAGGTTTGCAGAGCAACGCTCTAACGACCGCAAACGCTGAACCCTAGCGAAGATTCAAACTCTTCGTCGGCATCTTACTTATACCAACCCGGTATTTATCGGCCTGTTTTCAAGCTGATAATTCAAAACCCGGTAACGCCCCTTCAACGGGGCGTTTTTTATGCGCTGGCGCTAAGAGGTAAAGAAGGAAGAACGCTGACGCTGTAGAGAAATAAGGTCGGGGGCGGGCGGTGTGGGGGTGTTGTGTTGATTCGATCAAGCCCCGCAGCAACATATCGCTCAACGTAGCCATTCAGCAGGCCAGCCTCTGATCTCTTCATTCGCTAAACCGACAGCGCCTTCTAAACCGACAGCGCCTTCTAAACCGACAGCG
>JALZWN010000231.1 GCA_023300235.1 Mariniblastus sp. | reverse complement strand
TAAGACCTGGTCGGTACTAGAGACGATGGAGTCGCGGCTGAAAGAGTTTGCCGACTGGCCGATCATGCTGATGTGGGGCATGAAGGATTGGTGTTTCCGCCCGGAGTGCTTGGAACGGTTTAAGTCTCATTGGCCCAACGCTGAAGTGCATGAAATGGAACAGGCCGGACACTATGTGATCGAAGATGAAAAAGATCGAGCGGTCGAGGCGTTGGTGGATTTCTTGGATCGCCATGACGTTGGCAATTAAGAGCACAAGGAGACATCTCGATGACTACCGCGATGGGTTCCAAGACAGATTCGTGTAACGACGGGAGTGAGGCCCCATGATTGATTCGCTATCGTTAGGAAGGATCGCAACGCTGGCTTGCGTGCTGGAAGTGACGGCGCCGAAGCCGGGCAATGTGCATCGCGGCGCGGATTTTGAAGACGTGACGTTTTCGGATTTCTTGATCAGTGCAGTCGCGATCGGCGGCGTTTTTGATCTCGCTGATTTGTCGTTCGGGCAGAGTGTGCTGCAAGCGGTGAAGCAAACCCAGACGTTTGTCGGGACGAACACGAATCTAGGCATCGTGCTGCTGTTGGCGCCGCTAGTGAATGCGGCAAGAAAAACGAGGCTGCACGGGGAGAAACGATTAACCTCGGAGCTAGTGGCCGAATGCTTGAGTGAGCTAACTGCCGCCGATGGCCGGATCGTTTTTGAAGCGATTGCGATTGCTAAGCCTGCTGGCATGGGCGAAGTGCCGGCGTACGATGTAAACGAGACGTCGCAAGGCGAAGTGGATCTACTGGCGGCGATGGAGTTGGCGGCGGATCGAGATTCGATTGCCAAGCAATACACTAATGGCATGGCGGATGTGTTCGGACTGGGGCAGCGGTTGCTGTCGCAAGGCCGAGAGCTATTTGAGGATTTGAATTCGGCGATCGTGTTTGCTCATGTCGCTTGGATGGCTCAGCAACCCGATTCGCTGATCGCTCGAAAGCTAG
Organism: Mariniblastus sp.; assembly: GCA_023300235.1. GTDB lineage: Bacteria > Planctomycetota > Planctomycetia > Pirellulales > Pirellulaceae > Mariniblastus. The sequence continues at coordinate 45,199 of JALZWN010000231.1, read as the reverse complement.
GCTTGCCCGTAGCACAGCAGGCTCAGCAAATGGCACAAAGAGCGGTCGACGTGGTGCTGCATTCCGATGCTTTTGAGGCGATCAAAAAAGGCCAGGCGGCGCGACTGGATGAAGATACGGCGGACAGATTTTGGCAGCGGGTGGCGGATTTAGATTTTTGGTTGCGTAGCGACGGGCATTTGCGAAACCCGGGCACGACGGCCGATTTGATTGCCGCAACTTTGTTTGTGGCACTCTACAATGGAACGCTGACGCTTCCGTTAAATGGTTCGAACGTTAGTTAAGTGGACGAAAGGTTAAGCAAGCGAGATTCAGCCAATTTCGGCTGGTTCTCGGTCTTTCATTTTCTCCTGATCGTTTACAATGTTACCTTCCCCTGAAGGTTATTAATTTAAGAGGGCTCAATGGCTGACAATAATACTTCCGAGACCAGTCAAATCATCGCTTCGGCGCTACCTCTTCCATTAGACGGCCGAATTTCGCTGCTAAACGCAGTTCTGGACAGCGTGGAACATCCCTCTGAGGAACTTTCGCAATCAGAACTTGATCAATCATGGACTGAAGAGATCGCCCAACGGATTGAAGACATTGAGTCAGGTAATGTAGAGACCGTGTCGTCTAAGGATTTGTGGAAAATGCTTGGCGGTAAACCAAATGGCGATAATTAAACTTGAGTATCATCCTGCAGCAGCCAATGAAGTGGTCGGCGCCAAAGAATGGTACGCAAGTATTGATCCAAATGTCGCGCAGAAATTTATGCTTGAGCTGGCAAACGCCGAACGACTTATTGGGCGTTCGCCGGCATCTTGGGGATGCGTACCTACACGGGACAAAAGGTTTTCGCTTCCGTGGGTTTCCATTCGTGATGGCCTTCATTGTACGACAAGAGAAAATCTTGGTAGTAGCCTTGGCTCACACTCGTCGTCGACCGGGCTATTGGAAGCAACGTATTCGTTAAAACAAACTTCGCGCCCGTGGAAATTTAATCGAGAAAGTAGTCCCCCTAATCAAAACTCTACCTACCGAATGGACATGAACACGCAGGTATTTTTGGACTGGAGCAACAATTGTTGTCGCAAGGTCGGGGTTTGCTTGAAGAAAAATGGAACGTTGGTTAAGTGGACGAGGGGTTAAGAAAATGGCAGATAAAAATTCAAACCGTATTTTTCGAGTGCAGCTTGAAAAGGACACCATGGTGTTCAGCGCCGCGCACTTCATTACGTTTAACGGCAATATTTGCGAATCGATTCACGGGCATAATTATGCAGTGAAAGCGGAAGTCGTTGGGCCGCTGGATGAAAACGGATACGTCTGTGACTTCATTGCTCTACGAGACGGACTGGCGGAGATCGTGGCGACGATGGATCACAAGGTTGTGCTGCCGGCAACGCACCCGATGATTAAGGTCGTCGATGATGGCAAAGAGGTGTTAGTAACCTTCGAGCAAAAACGCTGGATCTTCCCCAGCGAAGACTGCAATATTTTACCAGTGACTAACACAACCGCCGAACTGATGGCGGGCTACATCGCGGACGAACTAAAGTCGCGAACAAAACAGAAGTTCGGCGATCAGATCACTAAGCTGATCGTCGGCGTGGATGAAAATCGCGGCCAGTGGGGCGTGGTTGAATTAGACTGGTAAGCACGGTCCGCTTCCGTCCGCCCCTTGCTGGAACTCGCAGTACGTAACTGCACACGCATAAAAAAACACTGGTGCCGCGGCGATAAAAACACGCCGTTGTACCAGTGGAGATGGGTCGCTCGTAGAGGTAAACCAAGAGGTCTTTCACTCTACGATCCAGAAAGAATCCCGATGAACGGGGCGATATCTAAAAAGTCAACCGTGCCGCTTTCATCGACATCTGCTTCCGCCTGAGAACCGCCGTTACTCAGCACACTAATAAACGGAGCGATATCTAAAAAGTCAACGGTTCCACTAAGATCGACATCACCAAGAAGAATAGATGACGACACAATCGTTAGCGTGAAGTCCGGAATGCGAAACTCACTGCTCTCATTAAACGCCAATGCTGGATCGAAACTCGATGCAGCAAACGTAATCTCGGTGCCCGCAGGGACAATAAATTCTGTGTCACCGTTGAATGTGGTGAATTCAACATCCGGTGCGTCATCGGGGAAAGTGTTTTGATTGAAGACGAGACTCTCATCGCCAGCAGTGATGGTGAACTGGTTGTTTTCCGTGGCATCATCAAAACTTTGAAGATCGAGGCTGTCGAATCTGACGGTTTGATCAAGCACAAACGTCCAAGATTCACCTGGATTGAATTGATTAACAGCTCCTGTGAAACCGCCGTCTACGGCCGAACAGATGCCAACTTGACCGTCTTGATTCGGGCGAACGCAAACGGTGTGCCCAGCCATCGGGTTTTCAGCCAAAGACTCCAACGCGAACCCACCAGCACCATCATCAACGATGCCAGTAACGTCTGTAGTGGTCAACGTCACCTCCGTATCGTCGTCGGCTGTGGCCGTTTGAAAGCCACCGATACCAACATCGTCAAGCTCGGTACTATCGTCTCCATTGAAATTGAACGTCACGACCTGAGCATCTGTCGTGCCGGCCGTCAGCAGCATGGCAATCGCTAGTTGACACAAAAAACTAAATCTCATGGCGGTATCCTTTGGAAGTTTCACGAATATTTTTCTCCCATTAATTTAAACTAAACAGCTTCAGTCTTGTCAAACCAATCTGAAATAAGTTCTTCATTCAAAAAATAGCAGTGCTAAAAGCTTAACCACCGACCCCTCCGTAAATTAACTGGGCAGATTTCATTAGCCCCCGGACAACCGCCTGCCCACTCCCCGCACTTCGCCTATGCTATCGCGGTTTAAATAGGGCTTGGGGAATTTTGGATGGAGAGGATAAGATACTGCCCGGTGGGATATTTATCCGCAGGAAATCGGATTTGCTGAAGCAATTTCGAGACAGTCGCAGCATGGAAGCTTGTTGGCAAACTAATTATGAAAAATCTGGGTCGAGCGTTACGGATGACGCTCAAATATCGATTCTCTTTGCTCGCATCGTTCGTGTGCAGTCTAATGGTCGCGCTGCTTTGGTCGGCCAACTTGGGAGCGGTCTATCCGTTCGTCGAGGTCGTGCTGACCGGACATTCGCTGCATGATTGGGTCGAACAAGAAGCAGACAAATCAGAAAACCTGATCGCCGATCGTGAACAAGCCATCGCCGGCTTAGAACTGCGATTGGAAAAACTCCCCGCCACCGATCCGGCCGTCGCGGACTTAAAACGCCAAGTGTCGTCGGCTGAATATGACATCGAAATCCAGCACACTCGTTCGGAGGCTCGTGAAGTCTTGGTGCCGTGGATCAAAAAATACGCGCCCGCGACTCCGTTTGCGACGTTAGCGTGGTTGATGGGGCTGATGTTTTTCGGCACCGTGGCCCGTGGCCTATTTTTAATGGGTAGCATGGTTTCGGTGGCCAGAGTTTCGCAGCGGACGATGCTAGATTTACAAAACGATGTGTTCGGCAATGTGCTGGACATGGAAGCAGCCGAGTTAGGCGTTAAAGGCACTGGCGATCTGGTCAGTCGTATTCGCGGTGAAACCAGCTCCATTAGCCGCGCAATCTCTACGCTGTACGGAAAATCAGTTCGTGAACCGCTTAAGCTGTTCGGTTGTTTGGCCGGAGCGGCGTGGGTCAACTGGCGGTTGTTGCTGTTCAGTTTGTTGATCTGTCCGATCGCTGGATTTTTGATGGTTTCGCTGGCAAAGGTGACCAAGCGGGCCAACAAAAAAGCCATGGAAGAATCCGCTAAGCTGCTGAACCGGTTGTTTCAATCGGTCACTTACATGCGAGTCGTACGAGCGTTTACCAGTGAAGACAACGAACGCGAGCGGTTCAAAGAAGTCGCGGATACGGTTTACCAAAAGTCGATGAAGATCTCCGTTTTTGGCGCGTTGTCGCGGATCAACAACGAGCTATTGGGCGTCAGCATGATCACGCTTTCGGTTTTGGCCGGCGGCTATTTGGTGTTGAACGAAACACTGTTCATGCAAGTCCTGGGTTGGGACATTCGCATGTGCGATGCTCCGATGAGTTTTGGACGCTTGATGTTGTTCTTTGGCTTTCTGATTGGCGTCGCTGATCCACTGCGGAAGCTGGCCGACGTTTACAATCAAATTCAAGGCGGAGCAGTTGCGGCGGATCGCGTGTTTCCGTTGATCGATCAGGTGCCGGCGGTTCAGGATCCTGCGACACCGGTGGCGTTCCCTACCGGAGCGTTGCAAATCGAATTTGATGATGTGCGGTTCGAATACGAGGCCGACAATCCAATTTTGAATGGTGTTTCAGCAACTCTTGAAGCCGGTACTTCGATGGCAATCATCGGACACAACGGTTGCGGAAAGTCGACGCTAATCAACATGATCCCGCGGTTCTTCGATGCTCGCCCAACCAAGAACGGTCCGGCAGGGTCGATCAAAATTGGCGGACAGGACGTGCGAGATTATCGCGTCAAAGAACTTCGCCAATCCATCGGCTACGTGACTCAAGAAACCATGCTGTTCAGTGACACGGTTAAAAACAATATCACTTACGGTTCCGAAGGCGTGACCGACGAACAGATCATCGCTGCCGCCAAGCAAGCCCATGCTCACGAATTTATCGCCGCAATGGACGAAGGCTACGACACGGAAATCGGAGATCGCGCGGGGCGACTGTCCGGTGGCCAACGCCAGCGGATTTCTTTGGCTCGAGCAATTTTGAAAGATCCCGAAATATTGATTTTGGACGAAGCGACTAGCCAGATCGATCCCGAGAGCGATTACTTGATTCACCAAACCTTGGCTGACTTCATCAAAGGCCGCACGACCGTCGTGATCACTCATCGCATGTCGACGTTGGATTTGGTCGACCAAATCATGATCATGAAGGCCGGAAAAGTGCTCGACTGTGGCACGCACGAGCAGCTTTTGAGACGTTGTCCGGAGTACCAAAAAATGCGTAATGTTTCATTGATGGAGGCCGCGTAATGTCGACTTTTTCTGCAACAAAGTATCAAGTGTCAACATCACGGCTCTCCGCGCCCGATGGGATGACAATTTTCGAACAACTGCGCATGGCGACGGATGTGCTGAGCCAAGAAGCGAAGGCGATTCAAGAGTTGGCGGACGATTTGCCGGTCGACTTTTGTTTGGCGGTAGAACAAATTGTAAACTGCCAAGGCACAGTGATCATTTCAGGCATTGGCAAGGCAGGTTGGATTGGCCAAAAGATCAGCGCGTCGTTGGCGTCGACGGGTACGCCGAGCCACTTCTTGCATCCGGCAGAAGCGTTGCATGGCGACTTGGGACGCGTGACCCATCGGGACATCGTGTTGGTACTGTCCAATAGCGGCGAGACGGCAGAAGTGCTGAACCTGCTTGGGCCGTTGGCAAACATCGGTGCACAGGTGATGGCGTTGACTGGCAATGAAGCTTCGACGCTGGCGCGGCAATCCAGTGTTGCGTTGTGTTACAAATCCAAATCCGAAGCTTGCCCGTTGGGCTTAGCTCCCACAACCAGCACGACAACGATGCTGGCGCTGGGGGATGCGTTGACTTTGGTGGTGGCCAAAATGCGTGCCTTTCGGGCGCAAGACTTTGCTCGCTTTCATCCAGGCGGTTCGCTGGGAAAAAAACTTGCGAAGGTCGAAGAGGTGATGCGACCGGTCGAAGAGTGCCGGGTGGCTCTTGAGACCGAAACCGTTCGCGAAATTTATGTGCGGTCGGGAGCCGGTAATCGCCGAGCGGGTGTTGTGTTGGTGGTGAATAACACGGGCAAGTTGACCGGCATTTTCACCGACAGCGATCTGGCTCGACTGCTCGGCAGGCAACAAGACAATTGTTTTGACTGGGCGATCGCGGATGTGATGACCGAGTCGCCAGTGACGGTCGTTGCCGGATCAAAAGCGAAGGAAGCGATCGATGCCTTGGCAAAGAAAAATTTGAGCGAGCTGCCCGTCATAGACGACGCCGGAAAAGTCATCGGGTTGATCGACATCACGGACGTGGTCGGCTGGTAGGCATGGGTTGTTTAGGCCCGCGACCGGAGTCGCTTTGGCCGCCAGCCAAAGTCGTGCTGAACACGAACGCGTTCCATCAACGCCCACAGCCCGTGGGCGTGAATCAGTTTTTGAACCCGAGTGTTATGGTAGGCCGACGCGTTAGCGAGGAAACCGTGTCAACCCTCGCTTACGCGTCGGGCAACCACCCATTTGCACAGCCCATGGGGCTATGCTACGACATGCCCAAGTGTGCTATACTGGGGGCCTAGAATTTACATTTACGCTGTTGGAAAAATTTAAGATGGATAAACCAAAAGTAGCCGCTTGCTTCCCAAAGCAAGTTGAGTTGGAAGCCGGTAAAAACTACGCCTATTGCACTTGTGGTTTGTCCGCCGATGGTGCGTTGTGTGACGGTTCGCATAAAGGAACTGGGTTCACGCCGAACGTGTTCAAGGCAGAGGCCGATGAAACGGTTTGGATGTGTCAGTGTAAGCAAACAGGCAATGCGCCTAAATGTGATGGAACGCATAAGTCACTGGACGCGGACGATTAAGCAAAATCACAAAGCAGCAAAACCGAAAAACCCAATGGTGCTGCAGATGTCTCGATCATCAAATGAACTGCTGGTTCGGGAATCGCAGGCTTCGTCCATTACGGAAACCATTGCCCTGTTCCGTCAGAGCGGCGAATTGACAAACCGTGGCTAGGGGCTGATTTCTTTCCAAGCTAGGCCCTGCACTCGAGTGGGATTTCATTAGGTGCATTTTTCATTGATCCGAGTTCTCGCTGGCATGTTAGCGCTGCTGGTGTTCTTGTTGTTGTTTGTGCTGCCGGCCCTTTCTAACACGCTGTTGGAAGCGGGTTACATGCCGTCGTGGCTGTTGAATGCGATGGGAAGTTTCACCGCCGTCCAGACTTGGATAATGCGAGCGTTTGTGGTCGGGTGGATCTTCTTTTTTGGAAGTTGCTTCGCTTCCTTTCTAAACGTGGTGGCTTGGCGGGTTCCGCGTGGTCGCGGCATCAACGGTTCGAGCCATTGCCCTCATTGCGACGTACAGTTGTCGATGAAAGATAACATTCCGGTGCTGGGTTGGCTGCGAACGCGAGGTCGCTGCCGGACCTGCAAAACTCCAATCACCGTTCGCTACTTGATCGTCGAAGTCGCGCTAGGGCTGGTAACCTTAGGCCTGGTCGCGCTAGGTGTGTTCTGGGGTGGAATTAATTTACCCGCTGGCATCGGGCATGACGTTCGGTTCGCGATGCTTGAAAACTTGGTTGTCCATCCGGATTACTCGTTGATTGGGATTACCGGTTTTCATTTGATCTTGGTGTTCGGGCTGTTCACCGCGTCGGTCGTTCGAAGCGAACGCTTGGCCGTTCCAGTGTCGATTGTTGCTGTGGTCGGGATGTTTGGTGTGTGCTTTTCGGCGGCTTGGCCACGCTCGCTGGCAGTAGATTACTTGGGTGGCACCGTTGAATTGATGCGGTTTACTCAGAACTGGTGGCTGACCCTGGGTTTAGGAATCCTGGCAGGATCGATCGCAGGATTTGCTTTGGACCGTGTGGCATGGTTCAATGGCCCGTACCTTTCGGTGGACACCGTTGATAACCTCGTCGACAAGAAAGGCCAGGAGAGTTTGAAGCGTGGGGTGTGGAGCATCTCGGACGGCGTCGCTTCGTTGCCGCTGGTAGGTTTGTTTTTAGGCTGGCAGGCGATCGTTTCGGTGACCGTGTTGTTGGTGCTGATGCTGCCGTTTCGAATGCTGGTCGGATGCCGAGTTTGTGTTAGCCTGCAGGCTCAGGTTTTTATCGCGACGTTGATTCAGTTGAGTTGCTGGCGTTTTCTTTCGTGGGCGGAGTGGCTATGAAAAATCAAATCGTAAGGTGGAAACACTCTTTGTTTGGCGAGCAAGCTTCGGGCTTGAGCTTTGATTTTGGCTGGGCGATTCGAGTTTTGATTTGTGGGGTGCTGGTTGGGTGCTTTGCTGAGACGAATGGCTGGGGGCAGTTGCCCGAAAGTGCGACGCTGAACCAAGCGGCCTTGAACCAAGCGGCCTTGGAAGAAGCAGAGCAGGGCGACGATCCAACCGTTCCAAAAAACGATTTGACCGTTGAGACTCTAAAACAACTGAGCACCAACGCACAGTCGCTGTTGGGTTCGGCGGCCGAAGCAGTCGTGTCAATGGATGGCGGTAGTGGCGTGATCGTTTCCAAGGACGGCTGGGTGTTGACCGCTTCTCATGTGTGCGTAAGTCCGGGTCGGCAGATTCAAGTACGGCTATCAAACGGCGTGATGTGGCCAGCAAAGACTTTCGGAGTTGACCGGCAAAAGGATACCGGGATGGTGAAACTGTTGGGCGATCATGTTTGGCCATTCGTGAAAGTGAAAAAACAGATTCCCGTCCAGCCTGGCGATTGGTGCGTGGTGATGGGCTACCCTTGGGATACCGAACGTTTAAAAACGCCGGCGGTTCGGTTGGGGCGAGTCACCGCGGTCAGCCAAAATCGAATCGTGACGGACGTGCCAATCATCGGTGGCGATTCTGGTGGACCAGTGTTTAACTCGGCCGGCGATTTGCTGGCGATCAACTCGAGGATCCGTTTGGATGTGAATCAGAATATTCATATTCCCGTGGCCACGTTTACTGAACAGTTCGACGTTTTGACGCGAGCAGCGTTTGTGCGGAACACTGGTGTGAGAAAAAAAGAAGTCATTGACGATTCGCTGCCACAAAAGCTAGGGCGAAATTCGGCGGAGGTCCGACGAACTGTGGCTAACTTGATTGCTTCAAAGCAAGTGAGTGTTGTGCGGCTGGTGCCAATCAAGCAAGGTGTGCCACAAGACAACCAGCAACGAGACGTTTTGGGAACGATCGTGACCGAGTCGGGGTTGGTCGTGGCCAAACAGACCGAATTACGTTTGCCTGTAAAGGCTCGTGTGAATGGCGATTGGGTGGACGCCGAGATGGTCGCCTTCGATCGGACGACTGATTTGGCGCTGTTGCAACTCAAGCCAAAAGCAGACGCGAAGTTCGTGCCGCTGCCCATTGATGAAGACGTTACCAAAAAGAGTTTGGTGGGACAGCTGATTCTGTCGGTAGTCAAAAGTGCCAAAGACGATCTGCTGACCGCGTCGCTGGGCACGATCATGGTGGAGCCACAAAGCTTCAATGCGACGGCCCAACGACAGGATGTTGACCTAGGGTTGGTTTTGGTTAAACAAACCAGGCGATCAACCAGGGCAACCGGTGTCGATATTTCTCGCGTCTACCCCGAGTCTTTGGCGGCTCAATCGGGATTGCGGAACGGTGACCGTTTGATTTCGATCAACGGTCGCGATGTCGTGGACGCGGCGGGGTTGGCCAAAATACTGGCAGAGCTTGACGGTGGCCAGCAGATTCGTTTTTCGATTCGTCGGCAAAGCGAGCTGTTGTCGTTTCGGGTGCGTTTGCCAGCGAGGTTGCCGCTGGTCTGGGATCGCTGGGGAGGTGGTCCGTTTAGTGGCCGGCGGTTCGGGTTCGGGACCGTAATCGCTCATGATGGCGTGATCGATCCGAGCGATTGTGGCGGGCCGGTGATTGATTTAAACGGAAAATTTGTCGGGGTCAACGTCTCGCGGGCGATGCGGACGACGACTTACGTGGTGCCAGCGCCGAAAGTGCAAGCATTGGTACAGCGGTATCTACGGAGCCAGTAAGCGGCCCGGATGCGGTGATCGATTTCGGGGTTGTTGCGTTGCCGTGGATTTGCTGAAATCAACCGTCTTGCTTTCTTGGAGAGATCGATGCGGATTCTTCGATGCACAATTTTGATGATGGTGATGGCGACTTGCTGTGGCTGCCACCCCATCAGCTCGCCGTGGGCCGGCACGCCTTACGAGCCTCCTCAAGCCATCCAGGCGCCAGGCCAAGCGACGTTCGCGCCGACACCTGAAACACCAACGTTGCGGTTCGCGGCTACGGGCGATACCGCCAGCCAAGACGCTGCGATAGAGCGGTATTTGATGCAGCAAGGAAAGCCAGAAACCGGTAGTGGTTTGAAATAGCTTTGAAAAAAATTGCCTCGCGAGACCAAAGGCAATACGACTCCGGGGCAACGCTCGGCAACCTATGGGCGAGGGCCTACTTAGAAGACTTTTTCAAAATCCAATCACCCAGTGACGGTGCGAGCTGCAGCAAGGAAAACAGAATCCGAGTGTGACCGGGTACGACCAGTTCTTTTTTTCGTCGCTGAATGGATCGATCGATTTTGGCGACCAGCTTCTTAGGGCAAATGCCTTTTAGTTTAACGCCGGCACCCGGTTGAGCGGCGGTGGCGTCTAAGCCGCTGGATTCTTTGGCGTAACGCTGGCCTGCGTCTTCGCGGCGAATCGGGCCGGGGCAAACCAGCAGGCAGTGCACGTTGGCGGGGCCTTCGAGTCGCACTTGATGGTTGAATGCAGCCAACGCGTGTTTACTAGCCGAATACGGAGACATGTTTCGCCAAGCCGTTTTGGCGGCCAAGCTGCCGATGTTGACCAACGAACCCGAGGTTTTGGCGAGGTGAGGCAGCACGGCGGTCGAGCACCGGACCGCGGAATAAAAATTGATCTCCATCATTGATTGGTAAGCGTCAATGCCGGTGGTCAGTAGTTCGGCGCGAGTGGATTTGCCGACGTTGTTGATCCAAACGTCGATTTGTCCGTGCTGGTCAATGATCGATTCGACAGCCGCGGCTACTTGCTCGGTCTGCAAAACATCCGCGACGACCGGGTGGAGGTTTGGGCTGTTTTGGCAGACGGCGGCAAGACGTTCTTGGTCGCGAGCGATGATGACCACTTGGGCACCGGCGGCGGCGAAATGCGTAGCGAGCTCGAGTCCGAGGCCGTTCGAGCCACCCGTGATTGCGATGATTTTGTTTTGCCAGTGGCTCATGCGACGCGGTGGAGGTTTGATAAGTTTAAATTTTAGACTGCGGCAATCCAGCCGAAGTGCGAATCGCCGACGCTGGCCGGCCAATCGTCAAACGAAGGTTCGCTCAAGGCAACAGAGCAACGAGGCAACAAAGTATCAGAATGCTATCACGGGTGCTATCGCTAAAACGACATTGTCGCCGCCGGAAAACTCTGCTGAAATTCGCCATCGAATGCTGGCTGGCCGAGCCTAGTATCGGTTTTGTCCGAAGAAGTTGTCAATTTGAAAGAACGACATGGCTGCTAAATATCAAACAAGTTTTACCCTGCGGGCTTTGGCGGTTGCATTTGCGTGTTCAGTTTTGACGGGCTGTCAGAGTTTTGATCTAGCTACTTCTGCTGCAGTTGAAGAAAAGGCACCGATCGTGAACAAGGCAGATGTGATTGGTCAGTATCAAATGCAATTGATCCCCGCTCGTCGCCCCCCTTCGGTTGAAAAGATTGATATCACGGGACCTGTGACGGTGCAAGATGCACTTGAGGCTGCAGGGGCGATGCGAAAGTTTGGCGAGATGAAAATTTCGCTCGGCCGGATCATCAAAGGTAAGGGCACGTTGTTAAAATTGCCGATTGACTACCAGACGAAATCCAAGACCGTTCGCCCGGAGCAAAATTATCAATTGTTGCCTGGTGATACGATTACGGTTTCGCCTAAGGATTCAAAAACACTTGAGAAGATAATCGAGAGCCTTGGCGGCGGCTTGATTTAGAAGCGGGCTCGGATGGCGGAATGTGGAAACGACGGTCGGCTTTGCTGGGCGGTTGTTTCGGGATCCTGTAACTGGAAGCCCATCGGAAAGTTTCTGTAGACAGCCCGCAAGCACTGTTGCCGCGTTTTGCCAAGGGACAAACTTCGTGCTCATCCCAATGCTTCGCAACAAAACAGAACAATGCGTCACTCAAAAGGATGCGGGATAAGCGTTTAAGCTACCGAATTCATTCCTTTTCTTTGAACCAAAGATTGCTGAAAGTGCTCTACGCTACTACGATTTAAAATCCGAGTTGGTCAGGTGATCGCTGGTGGAGTGATCCACGAGAGGAAAGTCCGGGCTCCACAGGACAGGATGGTCGGTAACGCCGACCGGCCGCGAGGCTAGGGAAAGTGCAACAGAGAATAGACCGCCTTGGTCGTCACCTCGGTGGCGGTTTGAGGTAAGGGTGAAAAGGTGGGGTAAGAGCCCACCAGCATTGCAGGTGACTGCAGTGGCTTGGTAAACCCCATCCGGAGCAAGGCCAAACAGAGAGGAAGGTAACGGTTCGCCGTTGCCACGTGATGGTTCGTCGCGTTGACTCTCGGGTAGGCTGCTTGAGTGCGTTAGCAATGGCGTGCCTAGATAAATGATCATCGCCGCTGGTTCGCCAGCGGAACAAGACCCGGCTTACGACCAACTCGGATTTTTTAATGTGGCGACGGTGCTTCTAGCCTGTCGATGAGCATCTCCCCAACGGATTTTTAAAAATCCCAACCGCTCAGAAAATTGCGATCGCGTAGACATTCGATGGCAAATGAATATTGAATTCCAACAACCACTTTGCGATCGACCGAAAACTCTCGACAATGCCAAGCGTTACCTCTTCGCTTCCACGTAGACAGCCGGGAAGCGTTGTCGCCAACTTTTATTGCGTCAAGGCGTTTCGACGTCGTCTTCAGAGAGTTCGGATTGCCAGTTGTGCAGCATTTGCAATGCCGACAACGGCGTGAGCTCGTCCGCGTCCAAGGCTTTGATTTTGTCGACTAGCGGATGCGAGACGGCGCCAAACAAGGTCATCTGAAACGAACTGCTCGATCGACCACTGCCGGCAGACGACTTGATCGCGGCTTTGTTTTCTTCGAGCTCACCCGAAGCTTCCAACCGCTCAAGTATCTGTTCGGCTCGGCGGTTGACCCAGTTCGGCACGCCGGCCAATCGCGCCACATGGATGCCGTAGCTTTTGTCGGCGCTGCCGGGGCGAATTTTGTGCAGAAACACAATCTTCTCGTCCCACTCTTTGACAGCAACGTTGTAGTTGGCGACGCCAGCGAAGTCCTTTTCCAGCTCGGTGAGTTCGTGATAGTGAGTCGCAAACAGTGTGCGGCATTCGATTTGGTCGTGCAAGTATTCCACGATCGCCCAAGCCAACGAAACGCCGTCGTAAGTGCTGGTGCCTCGACCGATTTCGTCCAAGATGACTAAGCTGTCTTTGGTGGCGGTGTTCAAAATCCGAGCCGTCTCGGTCATCTCGACCATGAACGTTGATTGACCTTTGGAGAGTTCATCGCTGGCTCCTACGCGAGCAAAAATCTTGTCGACCATACTGAGCGTGGCAGCTTTGGCAGGCACGAAGCTGCCGATCTGTGCCATCAAACTGATCAAAGCAACTTGACGAATGTAAGTACTCTTACCCGCCATGTTGGGGCCGGTGATCAAATGCAACGTCCCGTGCGTGGCGTCGATGTTGGTATCGTTGGGGACGAAGGCGCCCAGCGGTTCAACGATGTCCAAAACCGGGTGACGGCCTTCGACGATTTTGGTTGGCCCGTCGGTGGTCATCGTCGGACGCGAGTAGCCTTGTTCGGTGGCCAGTTGAGCAAGCCCTGTTAGGACGTCAAGCTGGCCGATGATGTCGGCGTTGGCCTTGAGACGAGCAGTATGCGTGCGGGTGAGTTCGCGGAGCTGATCAAAGATTTTTAGTTCGAGCGTTTCAGCTTTAGAATCGGCGGTGACGACTTTTTCTTCGTACTCTTTTAGCTCGGGCGTGATGAAACGTTCGGCATTTTTAAGCGTTTGCTTGCGGATGAAGTCGGCGGGGACTTTATCGCGATGCGTGTGAGTGACTTCTAGGTAAAAGCCAAAGACTTTGTTGTAACCGACTTTGAGACTAGGGATGCCGGTTTGTTCGCAGATCTGTTGTTGGTATTTGGCGATCCATTCCTTGCCACCCTTGGACAAGTTGCGAAGGTGATCGAGCTTTGAATCGTAGCCTTCGGCGATGTAGCCGCCGTCTTTGGTGTTGACCGGGCAGGGATCGGCGAGCGCGCTTTGGAGTTCGTCTCGGAGGTCGGTGCACGGATCGAGTTCAACTTGCAGGTGCTGCAAGAGAGGGCTGTTGGTCGATTCGATGGTTTGTTTTAGCGGCGGGATGGTGGCGAGCGTTTTTGCGATCGAACTCAGATCGCGTGGGGTGGGGCGACCAGTGGCCACTCGTGAGACGAGACGCTGAAGGTCGTAAATTTGTTTGAGTTGGTCGCGAAGTTCGTTGCGAGTTGATTGATCCGTGGTGAGTTCTTCAACCGCGTCGTGGCGGCGGTTGACTTCGTCGATGTCGGTGAGCGGATTGGTCAGCCAGTCGCCCAAAAGTCGACTGCCCATCGGGGTGCTGCTGCGATCGACGACACCGAACAGCGAACCGTTGCGATCGCCGGTGCGGATGGTTTGGCTGATTTCAAGACTGCGCCAGGAAGCCGAATCGATTTCAACGAATTGATTTTGGCGGAAGGCTTGCAGGTGATCGAAGTGGCCGAGCGATGCTTTTTGGTTTTCTTGCAGGTAATCCAAAATCGCGCCCGCGGCACCAATTGCTTGCGGGCCAAATTCGCTGACACCGAAACCATCAAGCGAGGCGACTTCAAGCTGTTTCTTTAAAAGCTCGACCGACGACTTGTCGCCGAACGCCCAATCGGGGCGAGCAGTGAGCATGGCATCGCTGGCGAGTTCGGGCGGGGCTTCCCAATGATCCGGGATCAAGATCTCGCTGGGAGACAGCCGTGCGACCAAGTCGGCGAGTTTGCTTTTGGCAACCGCGGTGACAAAAAACTGGCCAGTAGAAATATCAGCCCACGAAACTCCAAAGACTTGTTGTTCGGCCAAAGGGTCTTGAGATTCGATGCCGCGTTCGGACGAATCGGATTTGGCCGAGCGTTTTCGCTTCTTTTGAACTGGCGGGCAGACAGCGACTAGGAAGTTACTGACGGCAGGGTCCAGCAACGCTTGATCGGTGATCGTGCCGGGTGACAGAATTTGCCGGACTTCGCGTTTGACGAGCCCTTTGGCTTCTTTAGGGTCTTCGACTTGATCGCAAACGGCGACGCGGAACCCCTGCTTGATTAGTTTGCCTAGGTAACTGTCGAGTTGGTGATGGGGAAAACCGGCCATCGGAACGGCGTTGGATTTGTCGCGGCTGGTTAGGTTGAGCCCCAAAACTTTCGCAGCGACTTTGGCGTCTTCGTGAAATAGCTCATAAAAGTCCCCCATTCGAAAAAAAAGGAGGGCGTCGCCACAGGCTTTTTTGGCGTCATCGTACTGCTGCATCATTGGGGTTTTGCTCATCCCGAAATCGTATCAATCGCAGCGGACGTTTTCGAGTGCTGAAGTGGGGAAAGTCGTAGCTTGTTGCCAATTTGGTTGGCAAACTTTGCAGACCGGCACGGAAATAGCTTTTAACCGCCTGCCAGCGGCACCTGAGGCTTGCCGGTAGCTTTAAGCCGCTGCCAATGAAGTAGCTTCGCGCGAGTAGCGAGGCTGTGCTGGCCTTAATTTCGTCAGAATGCTGCTAATGAAAGCGTTGTCAAGAATTTCGCCAATTGGTGAGTCTTACCTAAACCGAACAACCAAACTTAAATTTAATCTCACTCGAGCGAAAGCCGATCTCCGAACAGGGTTTGTTCAACTATCCCAAGCCAGTTTTATTAAGTTTGATGCCCGTTTTTTGCTGGACAGTTTGGGCGGCGACCTGAACACTTGAGCCGTGACTTCGCAAGCATTTGCCAAAAGCGATTCCTTGAAAACCAACCACTCGACGGTTATAGTGTTTACACATCAAACGTCGATTTGACAGATATATATATTTTAACCATCGTTGATACCTTGGGCTTCCAAGGTGCTCGGAGACATTGCAGTGAACATGCAACTTCAACCGCCGAACGGCAATATGAATCCCGCTCCGTTTATGCTCGCCCCACAGGAGCCAGAAGAAGTCGGCTTCGATTTTTGGGGAGTGCTCCGCCGCAGAAAATGGTTGGTCTTCTTGGGCCTATTGGCGGGTCTGGCTGTAGGCGGAATTTATAATTCTCAGTGCCAGAAGATTTATGAGAGCAAAGCAACCGTCACGATTCAACCGCGTGAAAAAATTGTTTTCGAATTGGACGGCCAGAAATCTGGCTATGGCGACTCAAGTAGTTTCGATGTTCGTCATGACGCTTTGATCAGTGAAGACAATATTTTGACTAAGTGCTTGATCAAGTACGGTTTGAAAGATTTGGAAACGCTACGTGACCTACCGCTAACCGAACAGATTTCGGAAATCCAAAAAAACTTAGCTGTCATTCGGAACCGTGACGAGTATTCGAAGTACGAACTGGAATACGCGTCTGTGAACCCTCGGGATGCTCAAACAGTTCTGGCAACGGTTGTGGCAACCTATGAGAAACATCTCAATGAGAAGTACCGCGGTGTTACTGCTGACACCATGGAACTGCTGAAGAAAATGAGCGACAAGTTTCACAAGGAAGTTAAGTTAGTCGAACAGCAACTCAAGGTTGCCCGTGATGAAGTTGAAGCACTCGCAATTGCCGGTAAGCCAGAACATCTTCAGAGAATTGTTTCCGAGCAGATGACGAAGATCAAAGAAGAGCAAGCGATGCTTTCTGAGTTGACTTCGGACCTTGATCGCAGCGAAGCTGCGCTGGAGCATGGAATTGCAATGTGCATGGAGCACATTTGGATTTTGGAGCGTAACGGAAAGATTAACGAAGGCTCTTTGAACTTCGTCAACAACGAACAGGAAATTGCCACCGAAAAACGGAGGATTGACGAGCTGGAACTACAAAAAACCCAGCTTGAGATTACGAGAAGCCTTGGCCCCGGTCATGCTGATATCCAGGCCCTCACGATTGCGATCGAAGATCGAAAGAAAAAGGTGGTAGCTTTGGAGGGCGAGGGTTCCAGAGTGAGGGGGATTGGTCCTGAACAGATCATTCAGCGTTTCATTGTTTCATTGAAGCAGCAAATTGTCGATCTTCGTTTAACAATGAACTCTGACCTAGCTGTTTATTCGGAAAACAATGAGAAGGCCGTCAGATCTGAGAGAGCTTTGCTGGAGGTCCAGGAGCTTATGCTGACTCGACAGAAATTTATCGCGCAAAGAGACGTTGCAGATAAAAGCGTAATTGAAGAAGGCTCCACGCTGCAGTCAAGATTGCACAAGGGTTTCATATTCGAAACCACGCGACCAGCCTACCGCGGACTTGAAGTCTGGCCGTTGTTGGCAGTCATTTTACCGGTCGCAGGACTACTGGGTTCACTAGTTGGTTTTGGCCTAGGATGTCTTGTTGAACTTGCAGACAAAACCTTCCACAACCCAGACGAAATCACTCGCTGGTTGCAGGTGCCACTAATCGGACACGTGCCAGTGATCACACAGGGCAAACGATACCTTGTCGAAAACTCGCTGATCGAGCCTATCGTTTGTACTTATCACCGGCCGAAGTCTCAGGTTTCTGAGGCGTTCCGTGCCGTGCGAACGGCCTTGTACTTTAACACGCAAGGTAAACAGAACTCAGTGATTCAAGTCACGAGTCCAACGCCGGGTGACGGTAAGTCGACGCTCGCCTCAAACTTGGCGGTTTCGATTGCCCAGTCAGGAAAGCGTGTGCTTTTGGTAGACGCGGACATGAGACGTCCTCGTCAGCACGCAACCTTTGGGATTTCTTCTCGCGTCGGATTTGCAACGGTTCTTTCCGGACAATCGCAATGGCGAGATTGCATGTTCGAATGTGAAGAAATTGAAGGCCTAACCGTGATGCCTTGTGGTGCCAAACCACAAAACCCGGCTGAACTCAGTTCTTCGCCACAGGTCAAGGTTTTGATCGAAGAGATGCGAGAAGAATTTGACTTCGTGATCATCGATACTCCACCGCTGTTGGCGGTTACCGACGCAAGCCCAATCGCGGCTCGTGTCGACGGTGTCATCCTTTGTATGCGTATCAAAAAGAACGTTCGTGTCAGTGCTGAACGAGCCACGGCGATGATCAACAACCTGGGTGCAAACTGCATCGGTTTGGTGGTTAACGGCGTGGGTGCCCAATCTGGATACGGCAGCCAATACACCTACGGAGCATACCGAGCTGGCTACTCCTACAACGGATACGGCTACGGTTATGGTTACGGCTACGGTGGTGGCAAGTACTACGATGAAGACCAAAAAGGTCGACAGGCTAACCGTAGCGAACCAGCCGGGCAGCAACCTGTTCTGATCGAAAGCGATAAGGCCTAGTTGTTTGCAATAACAGCTCAGCACCGAGCTCCATAGCAAATCCCCCTATATTCACATAGGGCATAGATCCCGGCGAAAGCCGGGATTTTTTTGTGCGATGCCCAACTCGGCAGATACAGCGTCACCGGTCATTCATCAGCGAATTATTCGATCTTGGCCCATCTAACGCAAATTGCTATCGTCCGCGAGTTATCAAACCTTCATCGGTTGACCTAATTTCGTGGAATTGACCAAATGACTAGGCATACCAACGCAATAATCTTTGCTCTGATCGCTACCGGGCTACTCTCTGGTTGTGCAGAAGGACCGCTATGGCGGATGGGGAAGTACACCCCTTGGGCCCAAAGCCATTGGGCTGAAGAAGAAAAAATCGCAGACACGCTGTTCACGCAAAAAAGAGACATGGTCGCCAAAGTCGACGCAGCTGTTGGAGCTCCTGTCGAAAGCCAACAAGAAGTTGCCCACGAGCTTTCTGAGATCGCTCGTCGCAGCCCCGTGCTGTTGTTGCGATTGCACGCGGTCAATCAATTGGGCCGATTGAAATGCCCAGCGGCAGTCGACGCACTAGCCAATGCGGCTCGAGACAGCAATTCTGACGTTCGATTGGCAGCTATCAAAGCTTTTGAGAATTTACCCGCCGGCACCGCCATTCCAAATCTCCAACAAATGGTTGGCGGCGACACGAATATTGATGTCCGTTTGGCTGCCACCCGAGCGTTAGGGAAATTCCGGGTAAGCCGAGCTGTACCTGCGATCGGCATGGCGTTGAATGACACAGACCCAGCTCTTCAGCTACGCGCTGCTGAGTCACTTCAAGCTGTCACTGGCGAGTCGTTTGGCCGAGACATTCCAGCATGGCAAGAGTACGTTTCTAGCCTGCCCGATGCCGGAGGACTGAACGAACCAGGTACCGCTCAAGTTGCTGACCAACCAAACGGGCAGATTCTGACACGTTAGTCACCTCTTATTAAAGCTTTCGCAAATCTGGCGTCAATCGGCTTGTCGTTTTTCCACTTGCAGTTTAAATTTTAGAGATTGTGATGGGACTCAGTTGTAAGCAGACGATGGAAAGAATCGCGTAGATGGCGCTTTCACGATACAGCAAAGCTTTTTTCTCTTACTACGACGCCGCCACGAAGCTGGCCAAAGCAGTCGAAGCGGACGGTTTGCTCGTTTTACTTGAGCGAACCACCGATTGGGCTCGACTTAAACGCAAGTCTGCCAATCAAACTCTCATTGTTGCGTCAAATGACGCCGACATTCATGCCGCAACGCTAGAAGCCGGCCTCCATTCGATTTTATTGGAAATGCCCGAATCCTCCATTCAAAATCAGCTCACCCAAGCAATGCTCGAAGGAGTCGCCAACGAAGTGATCAGCTCTGGCTCGACCGTGGTCGCCGTGTTCAGCAACTTCGACACTGAAGAAATCGATACCATTAGCGTGTTGAAGTTAACCGAGCGACTGGGGCGTTTGACCGCACGTGACCTGAAAAAGCTGGAGACCAAGGTCCCGCTCGATACGCTCAAGATGGTAGTTGACCTTGCGGTCGAAATCGGACGCGATGGCCGAGAAGGAAAGCCGATCGGAACCATGTTCGTCGTCGGAGACCACCGTAAGGTTCTGGAAGACAGTCGAGCAGCCGGTTTTGACATGGTCAAAGGCTACAGCCGCAAAGAACGAAACATGTCCGATGCTCGTGTTCGCGAGGGCCTCAAAGAAATCGCTCAGCTGGACGGTTGTTTCGTGATTTCGGCCGATGGGACCGTAGAAGCTTCCGCACGAATCGTGGATACTTCGCCGGTGGAATTGACGATGACAAAGGGCCTAGGATCACGGCACTTCGCCGGAGCAGCGATCAGCAAGAACACCAAAGCGATCGCGGTCGTAGTCAGCCAATCCAGCGGTACCGTGCGGATTTTTCAAAACGGTGAAGTCGTGTTGCGCATCGAACCACTCCAACGAGCAATGACTTTCAAGAGCCTCAAAGAAAAGCCAGCACCAGCAAGTAAAATCGAATCGCAGCCGTCAAGCAAATAGAACACGTGCACGGTCTTTGTGGCGACTTCTTGGCCATCAAATTAGATCTTCCGATTCCCAATCTGCCACGCGCTGAGCATCACGACCGCTGAACTTCCAGAACAGCCCTGGGTGAATCAAGAACTCGCAAAACGTCGACGTCACCAGCCCGCCAACAATTACCGTCGCCACCGGATACAAGATCTCTCGTCCTGGCGCATTCCCGCCCAGTACCAACGGCAACAACGCGATCCCAGCCGTCAACGAAGTCATCAACACTGGCGCCAATCGCTCCAACGACCCTCGCAAAATCATCTCCTGCGAAAACGTCTCGCCCTCGTGCTTCATCAAATGCAAATAATGCGTCACCAACAAAATTCCGTTCCGCACTGCGATCCCGCCCAGCGAAATGAACCCAACTAAACTGGCCACCGTCAAATCTTGCTGAGTAATCGATAGCGCCACCACACCGCCAATGAACGCTGTCGGCAACGCGTTCAAAATCTGCAACACAATTCGCACCGACGGCAACAAAACCATCAACACAGTAAACACACCCACCAATGCAACTGCACTTAACAACAGAATCCGATTCGTCGCCTCGGCTTTAGTGACAAACTGCCCCGAGTAGTCGACCGTGTACCCCTCCGGCAGCTTTAACTCCTCCGCCAACACCGCCTGAATCTCCGCCACCGCACTCGTCAAATCACGCCCCTCGGTATTACAGCGAATCACAATCCGCCGTCTCGCATTCTCGCGGAAAACGCTATTCGGACCGTCCGCCACTCCAACATCCGCCAACTGGTTAAGTTCCACCTGCACGCCGTCGGGCAAATCAATTCGCAGCCGATCAAGATTCGTATAGTCCGTTCGATACTCCTCTTCCAACCGAATCAACAAATCGAATCGGCGTTGCCCCTCGATCACCTTTGAAACGACCTCACCCTGCAACGCCGTCTGCAAAACACTACCAACGTACTGCCGAGTCACCCCGTAAAACGCCAAATCATTCGGACGCAACCGAATATGCAATTCCTCAGTACGGCGAATCGGTTCCACCACCGGCGTAGTAATCCCATCGACATCTTGAATGATCCGTTCCGTCGTTTTCGCCAGCCGTTCAAGCTCGTTGATATCGTCACCGAAAATCTTGATCGCAATCTGAGCATAAACACCCGACACCATGTGGTTGATCATGTGCGCCAGCGGTTGCTCGACCTCGATCGTCACCCCCGGAACATCGCTTTCAATCTGATTGCGAATCTTTTTCTTGGCCTGCTCGCGGTTCAACCCAGACTCCGGGTTCATCGCAATAATGTACTCCGACGAATTGACCGGCATCGCATGCTCGTCCAACTCCGCTCGACCCGTACGCCGCACGAAACCAAGCACCTCGCCATCGGGCCGTGAGTCATTTTTTCGCAACCCATTAAGCGTCTGGTCAACCAACCCCGAAATCGTATTAGAAGCTTCAAGAGACGAACCGCTCGGCAGCGTCACATTCACTTGGATACTGCCTTCATCAAAATCAGGCAACAAACTCCCGCCCAAGTTTGCAAAAACGAACCCCGAAATCAAAACACCAACCCAAGTCAGCAACATCAGCGGTCCCGGAATCGCCATACTCAGCCGAATCAAACCGCCGGCCCAATACTTCATCACCCGCAATAGCCAACCGTCGTTTTCATGCTTCGTCGAACTTGAATTCGGCAGCAAGTAATACGACAACACCGGCGTGACCGTCAACGACACCAACAACGAAGACAAAATCGAAACGATATAAGCCACCGCCAGCGGAGCAAACAGTCGCCCGACCACACCGCCAATCCCCAACAACGGCAAGAACACCAAAATCACGACCATCGTGCCAAACACGATCGCGTTCCGCACCTCCCGACTGGCATCGTAAACCACTCGAATCGCTGGCTTGGGATTCGCCGACGCGTTGTTCTCTTTCAGCCGGCGGAAAATATTTTCCACGTCCACAATCGCGTCGTCGACCAGTTCACCCATCGCGACCGCCAACCCGCCCAACGTCATCACGTTGATCGTCAACTCCTCGCCGGTCAGGTAACTAATCAGTCGAAACACCAGCGTCGTGACCACTACCGACAACGGAATCGCGGTCAGCGTGATCAACGTCGTGCGGAAGTTCAACAAAAACACAAACAACACCACGATCACCAGCAACGCACCGACCACTAACGCTTCAGCAACATTGAATACGCTCCGATCGATGAAGTTCTTCAACCGAAACAACTCGCTATCGATCACGATATCCGCGGGCAACGACGCCTCCATCTCCGCCATCGCGGCGGCCAATTCATCCGTAATCCGCCGAGTATCCACGTGCGGTTGTTTTGCGATCGTGAACACGATTCCTGGCAAACCATTGACCGCACCGTCACCCCGCTTGAACTCGGGGCCCTCCGCAATTTTAGCCACGTTTTCCAACAGCAACGTCCGCTTCTCCGAACGCTTGATAGGCACCTTCCGCAAATCCTCCAGCACCTTCTTGCTGTCCGGGCCAACCCGGCCGATCACTCGCACTGGCCGTTCGGACTCGCCCGTCACCGCGTAGCCGCCCGTCGTATTTAAGTTACTCTGCGCCAACGCCTCGTGCACCTCGTGCAAGCTAACCCCATACTCCAACAACGCCGACGGGTCGATCAAAACCTGATACTGCTTCCGATCGCCACCCTGAATAAACACCTCAGCAGCACCGGGCACTTGCAACAGCCGAGGCCGAATCACCCAGTCGGCCAGCGTACGCAACTGCATTGATTGCTGAATCGCAGTCGGGCGGTCAATCGAAACCGTACGAGACAGCTTCTTTCCGTTAACGTCACTTTCAAAGCTCACGGCAATCGATTCATCCGCAAACTGCACTTCCAAAACTGGCTGCTGCTGCCACGTTTCAAAATCGCGAGACGCCGCTTTCCACAACACTGGCGCCGCCTGGCTGTCCGCTGGAAAATCGTACTCAAGCCAAAATCCAACACCGGGTAATTTCAGCAACGACCCGCCGCCGGGGCCAGAGCGTCGAGTCATCCCGGCGATCATGATTTGCCCCATGATCGATGACTGTGGCGTCATCTGCGGAACGATGCCCTCAGGCAAATGAGGCATCACGGTCCGCAAACGCTCTTGTACGTTCTGCCGAGCCGCTTCGGTTTCGGTTTCCCAATTGAATTCGGCAAAGATTACATTCAAACCGCTAGTCGTCTGACTCCGCACGTCCTCCACGCCAGCCGCAGCCAACAAAGAGACCTCGATCGGATTGGACACCAACGACTCAACCTCTTCCGTCGCCAGTCCCGGGCACTCGGTTAAAATAACCACGCGTGGACGATCCAAATCCGGAAACACGTCAATCGGCATCGCCGTGGCCAAATACGAACCACCCGCCAGAGCAATCAAGCTGATCAATAACGTGACGAAGCGATACCGCAAGGCATAGCGAATGACAGAATCAAGCATACCGCGGGCGCCTTAGTGATCGGAATTAGAGTGAACGGTACCGTCGGCGTGCACGTGAAACTCTTTGCTACCTTCGTTCGTCTGCGACTTCAGCACTCGATTAAGCGACGCTGCGGATCGCTGAGCAACTTCAGCCCCCTCGGGCAAACTACCATCGTTAGCCAACACAACATGGTGTCGATCTTGATGCAGCACGTGTACTGGAAACCTACGATAGAGCCGCCCCAACGCCTGAAAGGCATAAACTTCCGCCCCATCACGGACCACCGCCGCGGCAGGCAGCACCAATACGCCTTCTATTTTCTCTACCGGGATTTGCAAACGCACTCGCTGCCCCGGACGAAACCGCCACACAATCGAAGTCCGATCACCATCCTCGTAAATCCGCGATTGGTTTTCCATCGGGACAATAAAATCAAACGTGCGGCTCTTCGGATCGACTTCGTTGGACAAATGCCGAATCTTAAAGCGCTGATTCAAGTTCGGCCAATTCTCCGGCACGTCCTCAACAAACTCGACCCCCACACCCCAGCCTTTCTCCATCACGCGCTCAAGGTTTCCTGCTTCTCGTTTGAAAGCGTGACCGCGAACAAACAAGTGTTGATGATCCGACAACACCGCGATCTGCTCGCCCGGTCGGACTTGATGGCCCAGCTCAGACACCAATTCTTGGACCTCAAAAAACGGTGCTTTAGCGGGCTCTTGCTTGCTGTTACCCAAGTCCAATTCGGCTTGGTGCGAATCTGTCTGCTTGACTGGCGCCTTGATTTCAATCGACGTCAAAAACTTCCCCTGCTTAGCGTCAGCAACCTGCGCCTCGCTAAAACCACGCGTGATCAAGTCTTGGCAAGTCGCATCAATCTGCGAACATTGACGCTCGATGTCCTGCCGCAATTGGATCACTCGCTTGCCAGGGATGATGCCACTGTCCACCATCGACTGAATTCGCTTAATCTCATTGTCCACAATCTCGGTTTCGCGAACCGCTTTGAACAAATTCGACTGAGCCTGTTGCAAGTAATCACTCACCAACCGGACGGTCACCAAACGATCACCGGACTTGATGATGTCGCCTTGCTGAGCATGCACGGCAGTGATCACTCCGGCGATGGGCGATGTCAGGCTTCGATCGGTCAGTCCTGGTCGATCCACGATTTCGCCGGGGATCTCCATTCGCTTCCAAAAGTTTTGGGGATACGCTCGCTTGGAAGACAGTTTCAAATTCCGCTGAGCTTGCTCGCTCAGCTCAACCGAACCCTCAGCAGCGTTACCGTGATCGTGGCCATGGTCGTGGCCGTGATCGTGGCCATGGTCGTGGTGGCTCCCCCCCGCATGATCAAGATCATTCGCACCGGTCTCGCTACCCACCTGCGACTGGACAACCGGCAACCAGTTATCCTTCGTAAAAAACAACAGCCCACCCGTCACAACGAGGATTAACAAATAGGCAATCGCATTACGAGTCGTTTGTTTTTTTGGAGCTGACGGGTTCATAACTATGCCATCGAGCCAAACGGACCGAGACTTTGACTGAAGGGGATTAGCTGGTAGAAACGGCAAGCAGATGGAAGCGACCCAGGTCATCAAGCGTCACCCAATTTCCGCCAGGTTTCTACGCAAGGCATTTCAATGCAAGACCTCGCTTGAAACCGCACCTGAAACCAAGCAAAAAGCGACAATCTCGACCGCTTCCCGCTACGGCTTCACTAACCGAAAAACTTTACCAAGCTTAGTTTACCGGTCTGCCGCGATCTTATCTATCAGCATTGTTATATCGATTCGATAAAACATTCGTATGCCGCCGACTTTTAGGATTCGGTCGCTCTCAACACCCACGCCTTTCGATGAAACCTCATGCGAACTGTCCCGCTCCGAGTACTTAGTTACAGCGTAATGACGCTGTGTCTAGCCTGCTGCGCAGTCGGACAAGAACTAGACAGTAAACCTGACAACGTACCATCGGCTTCACTTTCGCTCAGCCAAACTAAAGAGCCAACCGAGACACCGGAGGCCCCCGCGGACTTGGACGTCATCCCCCGGCCCAACTTTGAATCCTCATCCAGCGCCCCTATCTCCAGCGAATTCACCTCAAACATCGGGCATCTTGCAGCCATCGAACAAATGGCCCTCACAGCCAATCCCGCCATCGCCAAAGCCCGCGCCAAACGCGAATCTCTAACCGGCAAACGACTTCAAGCAGGACTCGGCCCCAACCCCAAAGCTGGCTTCTTTGGCGAAGACATCTTTGAGGACGGCGGGGGAGGGCGGTACGGAGTTTTTTACGGCCAAGAAATAGTGCGAGGCAACAAACTCGAACTCTCACAAAACGTCGTCGACGCGGAGATCTCCACCGTTGAACGCCAAATTGAAATTCTCGAACAACGCGTTCGAACCGACGTGCGAAATCGATTCTACGAAGTCCTTCTAGCACAGCAACGCGTTGCCCTTACTGAAACACTCGTCCGCATGCTGGCCGAGATCGTTGAAATCTCCGCAGCACTGGTCGAAGCCAAAGAAGCCGCCGCCTCTTCGATCCTACAAGTCGAAATTGAATACGAACGCATCAAAGTCGTCGCCGCGCAAACTCGACTGAATCTCTCCGCCGCTCGCCAACAACTTGCCGCATTGATCAACGAATCAGCGCTTCGATTCGATCAGCTTGAAGGCGACGTCACAGCGGTTCCCAGCTTGCCGGCCATCGAAGCCGTTTACGATTCCCTGCTCGCCAAAAGCCCAGAAATCGCTGCAGAACTGGCCAAAATCGAAACCGCCCAGCACGCCCTGCGGCGAGCCCAAGTCGAATCGGTTCCGAACGTGACCTGGCAAACCGCTCTCAAATACGACACCACCGGCGAACACATCATCGCTGACTTCCAAGTCGGAATGCCGCTGCCGACCGTCGATTGGAACCAAGGCAACATCCGTAAGGCTCGCGGTGAAATCGTGATGGCATCTGCCTCTGTCGAACAAAAAGTAATCCAACTGCGTCAGCGTTTGATCGCAAATTACCGTGACTACGCCCAGGCCAAGCTCCAAGTCGACGCTTACGCCAACTCGATCCTCCCCAAAAGCAAAAAATCGCTCGCGTTAATCACCGAAGGCTATCGCGCCGGCGAGCTGAATTTCTTACAAGTCCTTACCGCCCAACGGACCTACTTCCAAGCTCAACTGGACTATCTCGACCGCCTCAGCACACTTCGATCAAAAACGATCCTCGTCGAAGGCCAACTACTCAACGCGAGCCTACTCCAATAAGCTTCGTTGCACTTTATCGAATAGCAATCAGGCAACACCGCTTCGATTAACGATTATTCGGACCGCGTCGGCGACATCGCAACGGCCCCCTCCAGCGATCGTTAAACGACAACGATTCTGACGTTCACAACCAGCCCCAACGCTTCCGGAAGCCAGCAATTTCCATCGCCCTCCCAGCAACCCAACACGGACCAAAACCAGTAACCCTCACGACCAATCCGCCACTGCATGCTATCACGCGTTAAACCTTAACGCCGTTGCGGATCTTGCCGCCAGCCACTCAAGACTTACTTTGAAAAATCAGAAGTTGGCTAATTTTTTCATTGTGTGTTGCCGGACCGTTGTTAAGTTTCTTCTATCGCTCGCTCAGAGCCTTTCCGCTTCCCATCTACTCGACCTAGCGTTGAAGACCCATGCCAGAAATTGACCTGCTACTCGAAAATGCTAATCTTCGCGACCAAATGGAACCGTACCTAGACGAATCGGTAACGTTGGTCGATCTAGATCGCATGTCTGTAAGCCGCGAAAATGAATTCCTGACCTCTTTATTGGCTTGGGAAAAAGCTCCCGTCCTGCCGATCTCGCAGTGGTTCGAACCTGAACTACAGATGCCCAGCCATTTTGACCTGGAAGACACACAGCTCAAACAACAACTACATCAGATCATCGGTCGGCTGTACGAGAAAAACATTTGGTTGATTCACACCGACCACCTATCCGATCGCCAGCTTTATTGCTTGATCCATCGCGACATTCTGCCAGCCGAAGAAAAGAAAGTCTTGCTTAACAACAAGATTCTCAAATGGCAGTGCTTGGACATCGTCGAAGACGAAGAATCTTGGCTACGCTACTACGCATCAGCCGAACAGCGTGACGCCTGGCATTTCGAAACGAACCTCAGGCTCCCGCCCAAAGAAAAACTACCTTTCCCTCGCAAGCTACCTCAGCATGCTTGACCCCAAAACGCCATGATGCGTCAAGCAGTATGCAGAGTTCCTTTCTCCGAGAGCGAAAACGGTATGTTGCTCAACACGGCAGACGATCAAAGTAGCAAAGCAGGACTTTCTATAAATCGACACGAGCGTTTTTGACAGCAAAACCGAGATTTACTTGACTTCATTCGCTAGAAAACTCTACACTTAGCGTATGAGACTTAGTCGGCAAAATCAAAACCAAAATCCTAGGCGTCCCGAGGAAAGCCTAAGGACGAAGCCATTGGGTCGACCACTTGCTAGATCAATAACCGTGATTTCGCATTTGCTAGTGCTATGCATGATCTTCGGTGGCTTGCACATAGACTACGGCTGTTATTGCCCTGACTGTGCTTGCTGCCAATCGAGTGGCCTCAGCCAACCCAAAACATGCAATTCGAATGGCTGTTGCTGTCATATCGACACCGGCTGCTGTCACGCTGACACCGGATGCTGTTGTCGCTCGACAGCCGAGTGCCCTAAAGCCGCCAACACAGCAGATCAATCAGGCTGTAAATGCTGTGAGCAACCCAAGCTCAGTTATCAAGCTGGCGTACTCGACCCTGTAATTACTCTTTCGCCGTTAGTGTTTGTTCACCCGGCCCCGAAGCTGGCCGAGCGAGCTTTTGAACATCCGCTGGACTCTCCAAGCGGACAATCAGAGTTTCGCACCGGCAAGGTACCAGTCCACCTGTTGAATTGTGTTTGGCAAATTTAAAAGTCGTCAACGTTTTTTGAATAACTAACCGTTGTCGATTTCCAGCGTGCTCGGCGACTTCAATGTCGAACTCGCAACAATTTGTTTAAAACCAATTTAGGAGTATGACTATGTCATTAATTAAATTTTCGCCACTATTTGCTGCTATCCTTTTAGGCCTTTTTCTATCTGTCGGCATGACAGGTTGCTCAGAAAGTACCCCTACTGCTAGTGGCGGTAGTGATGCACAAACTAGTGAATGCACAAGCTGCAGCTGCAGTACAGGTGGCAAAACTTCCACCTGCAACTGCGAAGCTTGCAAATGCGAGTTGCCTAAAGAAGATTGCGCATGCGAATCTTGTCAGTGCAGCCAAAGCGAGAACAATGCTACGGCATGCAGCTGCACAGATTGCAAATGCGGAACGCCTGACGAAGGCTGTTCGTGTGAATCATGCGAATGCTGCAAAGATGACCTTCCATAAAGGCAGGCCGTGTTTCCTGACAAGTAAGTTGCGATTGAGCTTATCGCCAAGGTAACGAAGCGATATTTGAGCATTGCTCGAATTGGTCAGGAACTCACGAAACCCAAAGGCCCTGTCAAATTTCGATTTGGCAGGGCTTTTTTTCTACCACGTTGATACGACGTAATTCAGTACGACGTAATCCAGACGGCCTGCACCCGAATAGCTTCGACGCACCGCCCACCTAAGCCCGCTAACTCCGAGCGGCCGCCAGCGGCAAATCAGCCACACCTTTAGCCGCCGTATTGACCGAACGCTTGGCCCACTCACCATCCGCCAAGGCCTCGACATGCTCGACCATCGAAACCGGCTCAAAGTGCTCCGTCAGCATTTTCACACAAGCTGACATTACGTCGATCTTATCGTCTCGCCTTAACTTCATACCGGGAAAGAAATCCAGTTCGGGCTCATCTTCACACCCCAAAAAATCGGTCGGGTGCAACAAAAACGACGGCTGCACTTTCATCAATCGGCACAATTTAATCGCCGTCCAGAAATACAATTTCGCTAGAGTCTTTGAAAAACCTGCCAAAAACAGAACGTAACTTCCGTGAATCGGAACTTTGAAAACCGGCATCGTCGTCACCGGCAGAGACAACAATCGTTGCTCGCCATCGACCCACTCAAACGGTTGATTCGATTGAAAACCATCCCGCCAACTGCCAAACAAAGCCTTGCGTTCGGACTTCTGTTCTTTGGAAAGCTTCGATTTAAAAAACGTATAAGCCCGAGCCAGCGGCCCCAAGTAAGTCGGGAAAGTCGATCCGTCGTAGCGATACCCCCGCTTCATCAACGTCCGCAACACTTCATTGGATAAACTAAACCCTGGACCACGAAAACCTATCGGCCGCTTGCCAGTAATCGACTTCAACGCATCCTCGGTCTTTTTGAACTCTTCGGTCAGCTCCGCCGGCGTATACAAGTGCAACCAAGGCTCATGGTTAAACGAGTGATTCCCGATCTCATGCCCCTCATCTGCAATTGCGGCAATCGCTTCACGATTCTTTTCCAAAACCGCATCTTGACCGATCACGAATACGGTAATTTTGAGATCCCGTTGGTCCAAGAAATCCAAAATACGAGGCACCGCATAATGCAAGTAACTTGGAAAACCCTGCCAAGCTTGCGTGCCTTGGGTTTTTAAGTAGGACCACTTATTGTCGAGGTCCAACGAGATGTTTGCGAGAGGCTTCTTTGTCATGATTCACAAGACCTATGGCTTGGCCACTGCTGGCAACGCGTGACGGATCACATTCACAAAACACTCCGCCGTTGCTTGAGGCGAAATATGAGCCACCGACTGACGACAGTCATCTTGCATCTCAATCAATTGCTGACTGCTACATGCCATCGACGCCTCGATCGCCTTAGCCAATGAGGCTGGTTCGTCGGTTCGAAAAGCCCAACCGTTGTGCCCATCCTTAATTACCGTTTCAACGGACTGAGCATAACTGCTGCCCAGAACCGGCAGCCCGGAAGCGAGTGCTTCGATTGGCACCAACCCCCACTCATCGGCAAACGTAGGGTTCACACAAATATCTGCATTTCGGTTCGCCAACCTCAAAGCCGCGTGGTCCAAGTCTCCCAACATTTCGACTTGAAGATTGTCGCCTTGTCTCGCTAACACCTCCGCCCCCGCATCGCCTGCCCCGGCAAGCTGAAACAGGACCTTGCGTGATGGATTTTGCTGACACCATGTCTTCAAAGCATCCGCAAACTCAACGACGCCTTTGCGAGGAATAATCCCCCCGCAATACAGCAACGTCCGCGGCTTGTCAGCGGCTCCCACTTCTCGCGGTTCGCGATCGATGACTTCTGGATCAATGCAATAAGGCAAGTGGAACAGTGTTTCCTCGGGCAAGCCGAGGCTTTTCAAATAACGCTTACAGCTCGGCCCATTGTAGGTGCAGTAATCCACCAAGCGCCGAATAATGCCTCGCAAGAAGCGGCGACTAAACGTTCGTTCTTGCTCAATGTTGTGCGACATATTGCCGACCATCACCAACGGCACATCACGATTCCAACGCCGAAACCAGCCCGACAGCAACGTTCGCACACCCATCTCGTAAGAAAAAACGATATCGGGCTTCAGCTGTTTCAGTTGCTTGACCGTATCGACCGGCAAATGAATATAACTGTCTTCAGTGAACCCTTTTGAGTGCTTCCATTTTTTGGTGAACATCCAGTTCTTCTGCACGCGGACATCCAGCCCCATCCACTGAGCCTCCCAGTCTTTATTGGGCTCCATAGACACCGACAACAGCACCGTTAACTTACGAACTCGCTTAGCAAGTTCGACATAACTAACTGCATGGTGCAACCGCACGTAATTGTTCAAGATCACCACGTGTGCGTCCAACACCTCGCCATCCCACTCAGGCGACTCGATTTCAATCGCTCGCAGGGACTCCGGCACATCAGATTCTAACAGAGTGTTCGTCATTACTATCTTCTCGCAAGTCTCAGGATATTTCCAACTGGCGGTGAATCAGGCTCCTGATCCTTAACCTGGTCAATCGTCGGTAACGCCAGAGCGACAATCCAGATCATAGTTGGCAAACCACACAGAATCGAAAAAATCACGTTCTCAAACAGACCATTTACCAAAACAAAAACCACCAACGCATCAGCTATAGGATGACGCACCACGAATAACTTAAAGAAACGCTCAAGAGACATCCACAGGGCCATCAAACCACCAAACACTCCAGTTGAAAGTGCGACATTCAAAACCAGATTGTGCGTATGCATCGAGTACTCTTGCAGTAACAACTTCGAAGTCGCAGCACCGTAACCCAACGCGGGGCGCTTCCATACCAACTCCAACGTCTTACCCCAGATCTCCGTTCGCCCCGTCGCACTAGTCAACTCAGAAGCGTCACCAGATTTCGAAAGCAATCCGACCTTCGCGGCCAGCTTCGACTCGATGTCCATGAACATGCTGGCCGCCATCAGCGCCGCCAACCCCAAGAACCCGAATACCATCGCCGGAAAAGCGAATCGACGTTGAAATAGAACCCCACGATAAACCATTACCACCGAACAGATTGTTGCCAACAAAGAAGTCCTAGACAACGACCCCACCAACGCCGCAACCGCCGCAACAAAAACAAACGCACGCAGCCACGAAAACGTCCTCTCGTCACGATGCAAAATCAGCGACAAGATCACTGTCACCCCAGACATCTGCCCTAACACGTTTGGGTGAGCCAACCCGCCCATCCGCGGCACAAACTCTCCGTCTGTAATCGGCTCCAAAAACACGCCAATAGACGGCACAAACAAATACGCCAGCCAAGACCCAAACACATAGGCCGCCGTCGCATAATAAACGACATAAAGCACCTGGCGAACACCCAACTGAACCAAGGCCGTTGTCGTCATCAACAGCACGCAAGCAATCGAGATCGTTGACGCCATCGACGAAAAAAACGTCACCGATGTCGTAACCGCGAGGAAGAAGAAAAACAGCAGCCCCATCATCCAAATCAGCGGAAACGAAAACAGCAACCGCCGAACTTTAGGGTCCGTCAAAACACCGATACCGCCGTACAAACCACCCAACGCCAGGAACATCACCTTCACCAACGCCTGGCCACCGAAGCCAACCGCTTCGTTGTCAGCCTCTACGTCGACTAAGTTCCCGAACGCCACGGCAAACAACGCGACATAACCGATCAAAGTGATGACCGGGATGTTCAACAAATGTTCAACACCGTCCGCAGAAGCGATCGGTTTTTTGCCAAATTCAGGTCGAAATGCAGGAGTGGTTGAGGACATTCGTTAACCTATTAGACTACACAGAACCACGGTGCAACAATGCGATGCAGGCCGTGTCAAAAATCAATCGAAGGTCAAACAAAAAGCTCCGACGCTTGATGTAATCCAAATCCATCTGCATCCACTGTGCAAACTTCACGTCACGACCACCGTAGGCTTGCCAAGTACAAGTCAAACCCGGCAACACCGACAAACGAACTCGTTGCCAAGCCGTGCAAGCCAATGACTCGTGCACCGGCAACGGCCGAGGCCCCACCAACGACATGTCACCTTTAAGCACGTTCCACAACTGCGGCAATTCGTCGATACATGACTTACGCAAGTACTTACCAACTTTGGTCACACGAGGATCGTCGGTCAATTTGAACGCAGGACCATCTTGCTCGCTCTTGTCTAGCAAATCTTTTTGTAACGCTTCGGCGTTAACGACCATCGTTCGGAATTTCAAAATCCCAAATTTGACCCCATTTTTGCCTTCTCGTTCTTGCAAGAAAAACACGGGGCCGTTAGAAGAATACTTGATCGCACCAGCGGCGACCAACAACAAGGGCGACAACAACGCTAGCCCCGCACCAGCACCGACAATGTCGATTCCGCGCTTCCACCATGGCGTTTGCGCTACCGGTACAAAACGATGCTTCTTTTCTTGAACGCTTCCCATCGCCTGAGAGGCCAGGACGTCCTTCGAGTGACCGTCTTCTTGGGTTTTAGGAACACCAAAACCCTTTGACTTCGGCGCCGGAACTCCACGATGCCGACCATCAGAACGGCCTCCAGTCAACGAGTCATCGTCGTCGTCCGAATCGCGATCTATTTCATCGTTCAACGCTCGGACTTCATCGGCCAACGCAACCAATTCATCATCGAAAGGGTAAGTCGAAACTTCCGTATCAACCGGGACACCACCTTCAGCCAGCAACTTCGTCACTTCATTAGCGACTTTCAACGTTCCAGCACGGTCGGACTCAGGCAATAGAATCGACAGATCGCCTTGATACCAGCCGATCGTGTCCGAGATTCTCAGTCGATCCAGCAGCGCCGCAAAGTTCGACGAATCAAAAAATTGCCCATCCACGGCCTTCGTTTTCAAACGAACCAAACCGAGATCGCGTGCAACCTCACGGTGGTCCGATCGGTAGATCTCTTTTTTAAGTTCAGCTTCGAACTGATGGTCGTTTAAAACGATCTCAGCGCCAGCTGGTTTAATTCGGCGGAACATCCGGCCAAGCCGGCTGTTTCTAGTTCGCACGGTGCTGCGAATCATGGCATGTCCAATATTATCTAGGTGCAAATCGGGGAGCAAAAATTATTCTTCTACAATTACTTGCGTCGTTTTCCTCGATGAAAAAAAACGCATTCTTCAGTTCGGACTCTAGGTCAAGTTTCCTTGCACCTAAATCAGTCCCTACGATTACGACTTATTCAAAACGACGCCCAATACAGGAACACCGTAACTTTCAACCTGCCTTTTAAACCGGGTGACGCGACGCTGATCAATGTAATTTGAATCAACTGTCAAAATCACGCCGTCTAAATAAGGCACGATCGAATCACATGCGGTTAGATCAGAAGCCAAAGGCAGATCAAAAACCGAATACGAATAGTTCGCTAACGTCTCTTTCAGCATCGGCTCTAGCCTATCAAAAGGCAGTTCCAACGCTTCATGTTCTACTTTCTTTCCACAACCCATTATCGATACGTTCGTAATCGGAGTTGGGAAAACAGTTTCATCTTCAGTCGCTTCGCCAGCCAGCAATTCTGACAATCCAGGAGCCTTTCCATGGCCGAGTCGCTTGGCGACATAAGCGTGCCCAAAATCAGATTCGACCAGCAACGTTTCAGAGCGACACAGGGTTGCCAACGAACAGGCGAGATTAAAACTCACCGTGCTGCTGCCAACGCCTCGCTCCAGTGACGTTACGCCGATCGAAATCGAGCCATTGACTGAGAGATTTGTGTTTGTTTCAGACCACCGTCGAATTTGACGGGCCAAGGCAAAGAAGTGCCCCCGCAGGCTATTGCTGGGTACGACTGAACGATGCCGAGTACGCTTGCGTTGCATGTTATTTTCAATCATTAGTTCACCATATTTCGGCTAGAGTATACGCGTGGCAGTGTCACCAAAACTGGTAGTTCGAGAGCTTGCTCAACCTCGCTCTCATTAAGTGTCGCACTAAGATGATTGCGATCACAAAACAATGCGGTTCCCAGAGCAGCCAACATCCCACAGACAAAACCCATCGGCAAAACCAAGCTGGCTTTGGGGTTCACGTGCTTGAGCGTTAGCGTGGGAGCTTGAGCAACCTTGACATCGGAAATATTCATCGCGTCCAAAGCTCCAATCGCCTTGGACTCTCCACGTGGACCGGTATAAATCGCTAAGTACTGCTCAGCCACGGCAACTTTACGAAGCTTTTGATTGGCTTGCACTTCAGCGTCGTTTAAAACCTTCAACCGCTCACTCGCCGAACGCTGTTCGCGTTTAAGACCTGTCAATCGAGCACGATCACCGGCTACTTTAGCTCGGGCTTCTAGGTACGAAGTTTTTAATGTTTGGTAAACAGGATTTGGCTGCGAAGTGGATTCTGTCCGCTCACTAACCATTCCGCCCAGCTCATTCTCCAGAGCCGCAATTTGCTGCTGGACTCGCTGCAATCGTGAATTCTTGTCGGTATAAGCCAACCGCATTCGCTCGCGTTCCTGCTTCAATTTATATAACTCAGTTCGCGAATCTTCGTAAGACAAACGCTCGACACCTTTCCTCGGCGAAGCAATCGACTTCGGCGTCGTCACCAAAAGTTCTTTCAGCTTACTCATTCGATCCACCGACTCAATCAAGCTCACGTCCGCGTTGACCAGATTCAGATCCAGCGTCGCAATAACGTTCTGCAAAGACGAGCGAGCCGCACCAACGGACATCACCCCTAGCTTGTTACGAAACTTAGCAAGCTCCAAAACCGAGTCCTGCAACGCCTCTTCCTGAGCTGTAAACTGCTCATCAAAGAACTCGACACTACTGGATACGTTGTGAACACCCATATGAATCTTGCGAGTGTTATAAAAAATTCGCTCGACGATTTCTTGTGCCAATTTGGGTGAGTTGGCTCGAACGGTAACCGTCAAAACTGAACTCTTTTTCTCATGGTGGATGCCTAAGTTCTCCAAAATTTCTTTTGAAGCAACCTCACGCTTTCGCAGTCGCTTATATTCGGCAGCGTCCATACCACCACCCGTGCTGGCGAACCATGCCTTGATGAATCCCAGATTCGGCATCCAAATCGACAGTCCGCTATCAAGAATTTTGTCAGCGCCGACATCGTCGACCACAGCATCCAAAACCGCATGGCTGTGAATAATCTCGATCACACTTCGAAGCTCAGTCTCGCGAGTGTCCTGAATCGCCACCTGAGCACCGCTGGTCGACGGTACCACGGACTGATTGTTACGATCCATCTTGACGTACAACCGGCCCTCGCTGCTGTATTGCCGAGGCCAGACGAAGAACAGGATCAAGACGCATACCATCACCATGGCCCAGGCAAAAACGGCCTTCGTACGGTGACGTTGAATGGCGCCCAATAACTGGGCGACAGTGATTTGATTATTCATGGATGAGTAAATCTTTGAGGCAGGCGGAATGCGTGAAAACTGTATTGAATGGATCAAACAGGTTCCCCGATATCAAAATCAGAGCGGCTCACAAGTCAAACCGTGAAATTAGTTTATTCTGGCCGATATCCGTATTCAACCAATATTATTTAGATTGTAGCGATTATCCCTGCTCAATCGGCCCAATCTGCAGACCCCCCAGTGTTCTGATCTCCACTCAATCCACCTGTAGGTGCGGCGATCCACCCAAAGCTAGGTATTTTGGTGCCGATGCCGACCTAACTTGGTATGCAGCAATACCGTAATACTTTGACACCTACTAAAAATTAATTTCGAACGCTGAACAGGAAACTTTCTACATCCCGCAGGTCTTCAAAAACAAAATCTGGGGCAGCCTCCGTCAACTCATCCTTCGTGCCACCACCGGTCTCAACCGCGATTACCTTCGCCCCGACTGACCGCGCACAATTCACATCGTTGACGGTATCACCAATGACCCATACTCGGTCCGCATCGAACGATCCCTGGAGCTCTTCACGAGCCGCCTCTACCGCCACCGCCGCGACTTGATTGCGATCAGAATGATCGTCCCCATACCCGCCAAACGAAAAGTACCGCTCGATCCCGAAATGCTTCAGCTTGATGTCCGCCGCCACTCGCGCATTACCGGTTAAAATCCCCAAAGCAACATCCGGCGCCGCTGACAACTCCTCCAACAACCCGGCCACCCCCGGCAGCAAAAAGCCATCCGATTTCGCCATCACGCCCGGCAGCTTATCCCAATACAGCTGATCGAACTCGCCGCGATGCTGTTGATAATCCTTTTCTAACAAATCAAAAACATCCGTCATGATCCCGTGATCTGTCCGACCATGCACCACCAAATTTGACTCCGGCACCTCACCGAACATCTCGACTAAGGTTTCGTGAACCGCTTTCATCCCAGCGTTTCCAGCTCTTAGCAACGTCCCATCAATGTCAAATAGCAAACTAACCAACGATTTTCTCCAGCAGACAAAAATAAACAGCGAGGGCCTACCTGCGACCTCCCGCAACAAACATGATATCATTTGAACTCCAAGCCGACAGCTACCTTTTACCCCGGGCCCCCAGTGACCAGCCGCCATCATCAAACACAAGCTCCGCTAAAAATTCTTGCGCTGGCATGCAAAGCGTCCCTCGTCGTTTGCTCCAACTTTACAATCCCCCGGAATGCCACCGTCGCGATCGTGATAGGCTGGATGCTTTGGGTGTCTCACTGCGAACCGCTTTCCGCTCAAACCAACTCACAACCGAATCAAACCGACACCGCCGCCATCAAGCACGCGATCCTTTTGCTCGGCGATGTTGACCCAACCGTCCGAAAAAACGCCAAAGCCGAAATAGAAAGCTTTGGCCCTGCCGCTATCAGCGAACTTGCAAAAGCCGCAAAACTCGAAACCACCGCAGACTACGAAATCCAAATCGCTGCCACCACGATCTTAGCAACGCTAAAGGAAGCCAAAGTCGTCAAAGAAACCGACAATTTTGTACGTGGCGAAGCAATGCTTCCGGGCTGGGAGGCATTCAAAGAATTGACCCAGGACTCGGCAGAAAGCCGCTCGCTTTTCAGTGAAATCTACCTCAAAAATCGCCAAGAACTAATCCGCGCGACAAACCCGCCAACACCCGGCGCCGCCCGAAACTACCAAACCAGTTACTCGACACTTAAGGGCCTGTTCGAATCCCCGGACCTAGCTCAAGTTTGCTTCGGCATGTTTTTGCTGGCCCGTCAACAAAACCAGCCGACATCCGCTGACGCAAGCGAAGGCGTTTCAGCCATCCGTGTCGGGCCCTCCACGCAGCAAATTAAATTTCTATTTGGCACTCTCTCAACCCAAAAATCGCCAATCGCCAAACTGCGAGGCAAAGGCCAGACGGCAGTATTACTCGTCCGAGCCATCATCGAATCCGCCCCTCAAACTCCCCAATTGCTAAGCTATAACCTCGCATTGATTCGACAAATCAAATCAACAGAAATCAGTCCGTTGTTACTCGACTTAGCCGAACCACAAAACCCAACCAGCATACGTGCACAAGCAATCGAACACGCCATCACACTTGGCGATAAAACCACCTTCGAGAAACTCAACCGCTATTTGGACGACAAAACCGAAGTTGGAAAGTACTTGACCGCTGCCCCGAAAGATACTCCTGCCGGCCAACGAGCGAAACAACAAATCAGCATCGTACAAATTCGAGACTTAATCCTGCTGGGCAATTTACGCCTGACAAAACAAGACCACACCGAGTTTGGTTTCACCCCCCAAGCGATCAACACTTCGCAAAGCAAAATCGACATTAAAAAAGCCGGCTTCGTCAAAAATGAAGCACGAGAGAAAGCATTCGAACGTTTTCACAACAACCGATGACAACCACGGACTATCGCCGACTAAAGCTACTCGGTAAAACTTATCCTCTGCCCGAACGCTCAAACAACGCCCAATAAAGCTCAACCGCCGGAATCGACAATGGCCCTTAAAAAAACGAACTTAGCGATCTCCCTCTCCCTCGGACTTGCACTCTGCGTCGCAGCGACCTCGCCAGCCATTGCCCAGCAAACCAAAGCCGCCGACCAAGCGTCCGGATCTCAACAAGCAGATCCTGCCAAAAAAACAAAAGCCAAAAAGCCTTCTGAACACTTTATGCGAATCCGCAAAAACCACCGCGGACAACAAGTGGCTTTGGAAACTTCCATCACCCGTTACGAACTCAAAAACGCTGCCGGCGAACCCGTTACCGTCGACCTAATCGGCGCCGTTCACATCGGCGAAGAAGGATACTACCAAGCGTTAAACGAGCGATTCGAACAATACGATTCAATGCTTTACGAACTGGTTGCCCCCGAGGGAACCGTAATCCCCAAAGGCGGTCGCGAATCCAGCGGCATTCCGACCAACCCACTCGCCGCCATGCAAATCGGCATGAAAGAATCGCTCGGCCTTGAGTTCCAACTGGAACTGATCGACTACAACAAAGACAACTTCAAACACGCCGACATGAGCCCCGAAGAGTTCGCGGAGAGCATGGTCGCCAACGACGAGAGTTTGATGAAGTACGGATTAAAAGCGATCGGGCAGAGCATGGCGATGCAAGCCAGTGGCAAATCAAACGACTCGGCAGGGATGATAGCGACCTTGTTTTCATCCAATAAGGAAATGAGCATGCGTCGGATGTTCGCCAAACAAATCAAGCAGATGGAAGCCGGCATGGTAATCTTCCGAGGCAAAGACGGCAGCACCATCGTGACTCACCGCAATGCCAAATGCATGAAGATTCTTCAACAAGAAATCGCCGCCGGCAAAACGAACCTCGCCATCTTCTACGGCGCCGCTCACCTCCCCGACATGGAACGCCGAATGCTCAGCGACTTCAAAGCCCAACGCGGCGGACAAGTCTGGCTCGAAGCCTGGAAACTTCGCGAGAAAAAGTAACCTGCGATCGCAACGACTTAAATCGCCACTTCAGCGAGCAACTCAAATTCGCCTTTCGCTCCCGCGAAAGTAGCGTCGCCCTGAACCGACTTGCTCGAAGCGCTGAAAGTCCAATGGGTCTGGTGTTTCCTGGGCCCATTCATTCCCTAGAAGCATCAGTGGCCGGTGCCGGTGCCCACGAGACCGAACGAACGCTACTGTCACAAAGTGAAAAACGGCTACCTCGCAGTCACTAGTTCCGCAAGCCCGTCAGAGTTCCGCAAGCCCGTTAGAGTTCCGCAAACCCGTCAGCAAGGAACCGACAACTCAAACGTCGCTCCGCCGGATTCACTTTCTCGATAGGCCAGCTTCCCACCCATCGACACCGCCATGCGTTTGCACAGCGCCAACCCCAGCCCAACACCCGGCTCGCTATTGGCCGCTTCTAAATCCGTTTTATGGAACGGCTCGAACACTCGCCGGCGTTCACCAACATCCACCCCCGGCCCACCATCGGAAACCTGCATCCGTAATCGACCGCCTTCGTGACTCAACCGCAACTCAACCTTACCCGTCGTCGATGGCTTACCGTACTTGCATGCGTTATCGACCAAGTTAAACAACACCTGCTCGATCATCGCAGGCTGAGTCCGCACTTCCAACTGGCTCACGACTTCCGGCAACTGCAACGCGAAATCCAATCCCCCTTCGCTCACCCGTGACTCCAATCGATCGACAAACCGATCCAACATCGGCCCGACCTGAACCGCCTGTTCGGAACCTTGCTCTGGGCTGTTCTCCAACCTGGCAAACTGCAACACATTTTCGACCAAGTGCGACAACCGATTGGCCTGTCGTTGCAACGTCCCCACGTATTGCTTTTGCTTATCGGGCGGCACCATCCCGCCGGCCAACATCTCCGAGTACATTCGAAACGTCGTCAGCGGCGTCCGTAACTCGTGCGTCACCGCCGACACGAAGTTGGCCCGTCGCTCACTCAAACTCATCACTTGACGGAGCAACACCGCCGCCACCCCGGCCGACATTAAAAACCCAATCCAAGCCAACGACAAAATCGTTCTCGCGCTCGAACCTCCCTCTAACGCCGGATCGCCTTCCAACGAAAACCTCGCTCGCAACTTTCCCCGATCCATCGACAACTGAACCGGCAACGTCGTCAACGCCATCCCCAAACTCACCGGCTGCTCATCCTGAACCGGATTAAATTGCACTTCTTCCATCGGCAACAACTCTTTGACTTCGGCCCGCAACGCACCTTGAATTCGCTCCCAATCCAACCAGCAACATTGATACCGCGTCTTGCCAAATTCTTTCAGCGGTCGCACCAGCAACAACTCGCCTTGAACCCAAACCGGCTGCATCACCCCGTAAATCACTTCAATGGCCTTCACTGCCTTGGTCGTTGGCAAAACCGCATTCGCATTACTTCCGTAGGCCAAAGATTGTTGCCGTTTAGCAATGTTCTCGTTTAAGACCTTTCGGTTATTCAGATCGCTGACCGCCCGCGAAGTGTTCGCTTCCTGCTGCGCTTCAAGTTTATTTCTGCCTCTGCCACGCTTGCCGCCCTTGGTGATCACGTTTTCAGCCGCAAGCTGCTGGTCGCTATTGTATCGATCTACCGCCCGGTCAATCTGAGGCACTTGATAGCTATTGCTTTGAACGGCGAACCCGTTATTCAAAATTTCCAAACCCACCGAACCGCTCTCAATCGGCTGACAAACTGCACTTAGCTGCTGGTAGTTCGAAAGCAGCTTCATCGTCACCAACGATTGTTCACGTTCCTGAACCTCATCCGCCTTCAGTGGCTGCAAACGCTCGGTGAATCCGACCAACTCATCTGGCACCTGAGGACAAACAAAATGACCATCGGGAAACACCTGAAAATGCAGCTTCACCAACTCCGGCGGCCCTTCGTACAACGGCGAAACCTCCGCCACACTCGCGCCGGCCACTTGCTGCGTTTGCTGATTCACTTGCTTTCCCGCCCCGTCGGAAAAGTAAACCGCTTGGTAATGTTGATGCGGCCGAGCAGACTCTTCTGACACCAACGGGATCAACAACAGATCCATTCGATACAACGCCGCGCTGATTCGCTCCTGCAACACTGCTTCACGACGAGCAACCTCGGTTTCGGAACGATCGTTCTCTCGCAGCGACTCGAGCCGAACCATGCCCACACTCAGCCAGACCATCACCGCAGTCACGACCGCCAAGCAGACACAAAACACCAACCAAATTTGCCAAGGCTTACGTCTCA
The DNA here is from genome assembly GCA_023300235.1 of Mariniblastus sp. Lineage (GTDB taxonomy): Bacteria > Planctomycetota > Planctomycetia > Pirellulales > Pirellulaceae > Mariniblastus. The sequence continues at coordinate 2,910 of JALZWN010000231.1, read as the reverse complement.
TCGTCGCCTCCGGCGGTCGCCCACATGTAGCCTTTGCCTCGTACCGTCAGCAAACACTCACATTCGATTTGGTCGCTTCGCAACTTCTCTCGCAGCCTTGCGATGTGCATGTCGATCGTACGCGTCGAAATACCTTGCGGCGCCAACCCCCAAACGCTCGACAACAACTCGTCGCGCGAAATCGCTCGGCCGGCATGCCGAGCCAAATAAAGCAACAGTTCGTTTTCTTTTTCCGAAAGCTCCACCCGCGAGCCACCAACCAAACGCACCTCTTGCCGTTCGAAGTCCACCTCACCGGCGGCGAACCCAATCGACGCCAGCGCCTTGGGGCGTTGAGGACAACGGCGGAGCACCGCATCGACCCGAGCCATCAGTTCATTCACGCCGAACGGCTTGACCACATAATCGTCGGCTCCCGCCTTCAATCCCGCCACACGATCTTGCTCGTCGCCTTTGGCCGTTAAAATAATCACGGGCTGAGTCGGCCGCAGCTTGCGGAGTTCGCCTAAAATTTGCAAACCCGGTTTCCCTGGCAACGCTAAATCCAGCAGCAACAGATCGTACTCGCGCTGCGACGCCAACTCCCAGCCCGCATCGCCATCACCAGCTTCGATCACCGTGTGGCCGAAGTAGCTAAGTGAATCGACGATGCCTTGACGGATCGCAGCGTCGTCTTCGATGGTCAGAATCGTTGGCATGACTTCTATTTTCCTATTAAGTAGCCGTGAATGAAAAGTAGCCGTGATTGAAAAAGTTGATATTCCCACAACCTCCAGGTTCCTAGGCTCTGCCTTGGAACCTGGGAGAGTGACGAGCTATCTTCGGAACAAAAACTCGTAATCTACCTCCGGCTTAAAACACTCGCCCGGTTCGATCTCCGCCTTCCAAGAGACCGAGCTACTATTATTGATCGCGTCGCCGCGGCCATTCCAATCTTGTTCGTTGTAAGCAGACAACGAAATTCTCCCAGCCTCCGAAGCCTTCGTCGCTTTCCCGCCAAAGCGAATACTTACTTCGACCGGCACTTTGACTGTTTTATTGTTAGCCAGTTCAGCATCGATTTTGCCGAGCACCTTAGCATAGTTATACCCTCGCCACTTCAGTGCTCCCAAATCTCTTGAAACCTCCAGGTCCACCGCCTTTCCTCTCAAATCAACCGCCACCGTAATCGGCACTCGGCAAATCCCTCCCGGTGAAGTGTACGTCAACAACTCTTGAGCCAGCGGCTGAAAACCATCAACAAACATCGCCGCGCCAGTCGTCCACGGAATATCCGTATCGTTCACCAACTCGATCTGCCGCCAAACCTTGTTTTCGGACAACACCAACGGCGACGCGTGCGCCGCACTGGTGGCGGCATACGACTCCGAGTGCTTGATAGCGATATCCCAAGTATAAACGTCGCGGTAGCCAACTTCAGTCGTCAAAATCGGCACGCTCGCTCGCTCACCTCGCTTCAACGTCATGTTGTCTAATTTGTAAACGTACAAATCTTGACTCGCCTTGCCACTCAACTCCTCCGGCATCTCAATCGCCGCTCCACCACCGCCTCCACTGGCTCGCTGACTCCGGAACTCGCCCGCTCGCTGAGTATACAAAGCATTCGAAAATTGATTCAAAACCTGAGCATTGTTTAGCATCAGCTGCGGAGCGACACTGGCCAACGAGTTCTGCATTTGAGCCTCCAACACCAACGGGCTTGGCGTCTCGCGGAAGCGGAAATTCGGAACGCCGACGACCACATGAAAGGGAACGTCAACAAAGTCTTCGGCCTCGTTCAAGATCTCGCCTTGCATGGCAATCCGAGCCGTATTGCGTGGGGCTTTGCCGGCTTTGTTTTTGAAAGGCTCGTCCGTAAGCTCGATCCGATAAGTCGGAATCCAGCGCACATCCGGCCGGAAATACATCAGCTTGATTTTGACGTCTTGATTGGCCTTACCAAAATCGAACTTCAGCTTCTTCTTTTTAGAAACCTGCACGGTGGATTGCTCGGTCGTCGAAACCATTTTGTCGATCGTCAAGTTCTTGACTTGATTGATCACCACCATCACATCGCCATCGTCTGAGCGAAGCAAGAAATGCGACGCCTGCGCCTGCCCTGCAACGAAAGAGGAATTAAAATGTCCACTTGCCGACATCTGCTGCCGCAGTTGCTGTTCAGCTGACTCGTCAACTGGATTGGACAACAGCTTCAAAATGGTGCCGTCAAACTGATCAGCACCGATCATGAATCGGCACTCACGACCGACGTTTGCCTTGATGACCGAATGCACCGTCGTGCAGTTCACTTCCTTGGTATCTTCGTTTTCAATCTCTTCCCAGCCCGCGACCATCGACTTGATCTCGCCCGCTTCAGGAATCGCCCAAAATGAACCCAACACCGCAGCGTCGGGAACTTCGTAAGTATGAGCAAAACCGTTTTCGTCGGTCTTGGCCACACCGTCTTTCACGACCAGGCAATAACCGTCTTTAAAGACCACCACTTGTTCGGTCGTCAATTCGATGTTGCCGGGCGTTTGGTCGGCTTTCCTTTCCGCTGGATCATCGACGCCAAACATGCCGGTCATGCCCAACAGCATTCCCAAAAAACAAAAACTTGCAGCGAACATTGGTTCTCCTTCATCAAGGCGAGCGATTTTAATTTTACGCATCCGCACCGAACAAGTGCAGATTCATGGAGTGAGTCCTCCACTGCAAATAGTATCGCCGCAAATGGCCACAGCCGCGGTAACGAGTTTGTAACGACGGCCGCCTGGGCTATCGCCGCCTATCGCGCGAACGGCAAAAACAAAATGAAAATGCTGGCTGCGGAACGTCCAGCCTGCCGGTGCGCGAAGCGGGGCTGCATCTCTTGGCGATGAGGACGCAAATACAAGCACCAACTCGCAAGCGAGTGAATCTAGCGTTTGG
>JALZWN010000230.1 GCA_023300235.1 Mariniblastus sp. | reverse complement strand
GGGATGCTGGTCTGATACATCAGTGGTTTCGCTGATATCGGCATCCAAGTCATACAGCCGGACGGTTTCGAGGCGGATCTGATCGGCTGGTTGAATATGGCTGCGCCAATGCGTTGCAATGCTGACGTTCACCGGTTCGGTATGTGGCAACCACAGTTTCCACTTCCCCGAACGCACTGCCCGCAGGCAGTCGTGCTGATAGTAAAAGAAACTCCGATCAAGATCATCGGACTTACCATGCATCAGAGCGGAAAGATCCACTCCGTCAATCACTCGGTCAGCAGGCGCTGCCCCGCCAGCGAGTTGGGCGAGCGTCGGCAGCAGGTCGATCGTGGCCGCCACGGCATCGCATTCGGTGCCGGCAGCAATCTTACCCGGTGCACGCATGATGCATGGCACACGCAACCCGCCCTCCCAACACGACGTCTTCGCGCCGCGTAACGGCTGACAATGCCCGGCATGTTTTTTCTTAATCCACCAGGGACCGTTATCGCTGGTGAAAATAATGTAGGTGTTTTCGTCGAGCCCCAGCTCTTTCACGGTGTCGAGCACGCGACCGACGTTGAAGTCCAATTCTTCGATCACATCGCCATACAGGCCGCCTTTCGACGTTCCTTTGAAATCCGCCGATGCCGCAAGTTTGGTGTGTGGCATCGAGTGCGCGAGATAGATGAAAAACGGAGTATCCTTGCTGCTGTTGATAAAGCCGATTGCTTCGTCGGTGTAGCGTTTCGTTAGCGTGGACATGTCGCACCTCCGCTTCACCATTTTTGTGCCTCGGATCAGATTGGCAAACTGGTCATTACTGCCGGGCGTTCCAAGATGAACATCAAAGCCCTGATTCGTCGGTAGCAGTTCAGGCTTATAAGCCGTCTGGCTGTGCCCGGCCAAATCCCACTTGCCGAATGCCGCGGTCGCATAGCCTTGCTGCTTCAGCACTTCGGCGATGGTCATTTCGTCCAGGTGCATTTCCGGGTGAATCGAATCGGGATCGGCGTGCCGAGCAAACCGAATGGGATAGCAACCCGTCATCAGCGCCCCACGCGAGGGACCGCACACGGTCTGTGCATAAAAGCTGGTGAACTTCATCCCCTCTTTGGCCATTTGGTCGATACGCGGCGTCTTAATGTCCGGGGAACCGAAACAGCCCAAGTCCTGATAGCCTTGGTCATCGGTGAAGATGACAATGAAATTGGGACGTTCGGCCGTGGCACTTGGATTTTGATCGTTCGCCGAAGCTTCCTCATAGGAAAAGGAAACACCGGCGCTCAAAACGCCAATCATCAATAGATAAACAATGCGATTCATTGTGCAACTTTCTCACGAGGGCTACGAGCTCGAGGCTCAGTGAACGACGGTTCTAAAGGATGTAGTTTGTCATAGATCTTCAACGCCGTTTCTAACGGCGGCATCAGATCGCAACGTCCATTGACATCTGTGTTGAGCGTTTTCGTTTTATCGCCGAAATGAACGGTGCAGGTGTTGCCCAACTTCGATCGCAACGTAGCCGCGGTGAGCACGCCGTTTTCCGATTCCGAATCCGATTCCGTATCGACCTCGAAACCGCCTCTTGGACAAAGCCCTTTGACGGACCTATTGGGCCAAGCTTTCATCAACGCATGGAGTAGATCAATTTGTTCGGCATGAGATTGAATTAACATTTCAGTCTTGCCGGCACTCGCGTCGAAGTTGCCGTCGATTTGAAATGGAGGATGCGTGTCAAAAAAGATGTTGCGAGTGGACTTTTTTAACAGCAAACCGATGTTCTCATGTGCCTTCCATGAACCGAGCCCAGAAATCAATGATCTCTAAGGCTAATCCATCCTTTAAACGTTGCGATCCATGAAAGTCCGTTTGTAGTATCGCCTTTAGTCTGATTTGCGTCGAGCTCTAGCCTGGATTCCGACGAAAGCCGGCACTCCAAACTCGTCTCGCCAAAATTCAAAATCTCAAGTAAGCAGCATTGGACGATTACCGCGTGGCTCATTGATCCTTGACATCAAACCGATGAATGCAGGGCAACCGCTTCTTGCCACCATTGCGGATTCCAACGCCCCACGTGGGGATCTGGCCAGTGCCGCTGTCGGTAAATGCCTCAGGACGATACGCCCCGCCCCCGACCGGGCCTTTTTTCACATCATGCGTTTTCGAAAAATGGATCCCATCTGCGGCATACAAGATCGAATTCGTAATCTCCGCCGGACCGGTCTTTCCGATCATGGCTGCGACGCCGGTGCCCTGAGGCCAAACCAAGACTTCGTGGTTGCCGGGGATCACAGGATTCTCTGGATGTCGCACATAAGGACCCTGCGGGTGGTCTGCAACGGCGAGTCCCATCTTAGTCTCGGCGGGGCTTTTTCCTTGCTGGCGTCCTTTGTAATAGAACCAGTATTTTCCATCACGCACAATTAAGCAGGCATCGTCGACGAGATGGCTGTCAAAGTCCGCTTCGTTGTCGCTGTTCTTTAGGGCTGGGTTGGAATCAAGACGCTCCCACGGGCCGTTGGGCGAATCCGATACAGCGATGCCAATTTTTGAATCCGGGTTAAAGCCTTTTTTGGCGTGTTGTTTCGAGGTGGCTGTGTAGAACAACCAGTAGCGATTTTCTGCGACCAGAATGTTTGGTGTGAATACACTGCCAGCCTCCCAAGTTCCTGCGGCACCTTTTGCCAACGCCATTCCTTTCTCATCCCAATTTTTACCGTCCAAGGACGTGGCATACCAAACGGTCGCATCGTAGCCGTGCGCAAGCAGTCCCTTGGAGTACCAAACATAATAGAGATCACCGATCTTGATGATGTCACTTGGGTCACGACGCATCACGCCTTTTTCGACGCCGATGCCATTGAGCTCCGATTGCGCCACAACGACCTTTCCCATTTTGGCCTGTGCCGGAGCGACTTCGGGCTCGACCGTCTGAGCTTGTGCCGATAGGGCGACCAAAGCACCCGCTAAACTCAATAAACTAATCAACGTTTTCATAACAACTTTCATTTATATTTTTTGCTATTGATTGGATGCTTTGTCACATTATTTTATTTTCGGTGAACCGGGTATTTTTCACTTTTCCACGCAAATACCCTCAGGCTCACTAATAATCTCACTTTCTACACGACAACAAAAGTGATCGTGCAAACCTTTCAGGCTTGTCTTCAGCGTCCGAGCTTGGTTGGTTTTGGTTTTTTGTCATGCTGGCGTGCTTTCAAAGAAGGTAGCCAACCAAAGAAGCTGCTGCAGTAAATTCCCAAGCAGCTAACCAAACCATTGGAACAGTGACGAAATAACTTCCACGTTTGCGCTATCACCTAGGAAAGCTGAGCGACAATGTCGCTCGGTACTCCAGCCCGTCAGCGATCATAGGGCTGGAGATCCTTTTAGTCGTGCCCCAATCGGGGATTTATTTCAGGACAGTTCCAACGTTTATTCTTCGCTACTTTGACGTACCATTAATTAGTCCGAAGGGATTTTGTTTGTCTTGGGTCGCGGCAGCCGGCTTGATACTTTGATCAGCGTTCTTCAGTGCGCCAACGGCCAGAACCGCTGCGTCAACTTTGTTAAGTTTCAATTTAAAGGCGCGGTGACGCTCCTGACAGGTTTTATTTTTCCAAGTCAACGCCCCAACAGCTGGCCGAACTCCCACCAGATTTCAAGCTCAAGCAAAGCCCACCGATGAGAAATCGCAGAAGCACGACGAAACGCCAGGCCTGTGGTTCCTCGGTTCGCTACTGTTAAGATAAAAGTGTTAACTGAGCGATATTCGATTCTGGATACTGTATAACATCAGACTCAGCTGAATTTTTGTTCGCGACAAGGTCAGAGAATAGTTTGGGATCTTTTGAAATCTCACTTTTTCGAAAATCAATTCAGTTACCTATCAATCAGACTCAACTATGGCACTTTTACCGTTTAGCATTTAGAAAAAGTATACCAACGCATGTCAATCAAAAATATGAACGAAGAAGATCACGGTAGCGATTTCAATTGCTGTAGCCCAGCGATGGGACAACTCGGCCGGCGCCAATTCATTCAGGCTTCGGGTTTGACTGCAGCTTTGGCACTCGCCAATCCCAGCTCGGTGATGGCGGGGCCCTTCCAAGCTGGCGAGTTGGTCCACCTCATTCCCGCGGATAAGAAGCTCAGCAAAGAGTGGATCTCCAGTCTCTATGCTCGTGGCGAGGCGCTCAGTGCCTCGGCAGGTGAGTTTGATTATCTTGGCATGCCGATAAGTGGTATCTGCACCGGGCAAGTTTATCTTTCAGGCGACGGTCGGCTTTGGCTTTGGAATCTGGATGCATCCATGGGCGCGCAGCATAATCCCAAAGGGCTCGGCTATATGCAGCCGCCCAAGTCCGTCTCGCCTTACGATATCGGTTTTGCAATTGAGGCGGGTGGCGAAACTCGCACTCTGGATGCCCAAGGATTCAGAGACGTCCAATTCACCAACGCCTACCCGATGGGCCGAGTCGCGTACTCAGATGAATCGAGCCCCGTTAGTGTCGATCTTGAAGCTTGGACTCCGTTTATTCCACTCAACCGAGACGATTCCAGCTTTCCAGCGGTCGTGATGCGTTACACCGTGAACAACACAAGTTCAAAAAAACAGGAAGTCTCGATTGCCGGTTGGAATCAGAACATTTCCAGTCGCAAGACGTTAAAGGAAGCCAAAGGGAAAAAAGTCAGCGTCTATCACGAATTCGAAAACCTGAGTGCCATTGAGTGTTCAGCTGAATCGGCCAACGGCAATCCCATGAAAGCGGGCGTCGACACATGCACCACGGCGATCGGAATGCTTGGCGAGCAACGCCCCGATTTGGTCAATCTGGCTAAGAAGCAACCGGGGGCTCAAGGCGTTTTTGAATCCACATCGAAACCTGAAAGTGGAACCAAGGCGAAAGCGGACTTTAACCAACCCGGCTTCACATCGGTGGGTCGCAAGCTTTTGTTGAAGCCTGGCGAGTCGCAGACAGTTTCGTTTGTTGTGTCTTGGAGTTTTCCACTGGTCGCGTATGGCGTTGCCTTTGGCGCTCACGGAACAAAGGTTGGGCGTAATCACTATGCCACACAGTACCCGACCGCAGTGCAAGCCGCTAAGCAGCTTGCCGCTCGCGAGCAGGAGCTGCTCCTTGCCACGCAGTCTTGGACCGAAACATGGTACGCTTCGACGCTGCCCCATTGGTTCCTTGAGCGTACCTTTGTCACGCTCAATTGTATTCAAACTCAGATGGGACAGCGAGTCTTTGCCAAGGGTAGCGAAACTGACATCTACAACTTCGAAGAAGGCGTCCGCTGTTGTCCGGGCAACTGCACTCACGTTTGGCATTATGCACAGGGGCTATCAAGAATTTTTCCTGTCATCGAACGAGAGAATCGTGACCGAATCGAATATGGTGTTGGGTTCAATGACAAAGACGGCTCGATCGGCCATCGCTACCAACGAGGGCAATTTGGTGATGCGATCGACGGCAACTGCGGAACGATCTTGCGGGTGTTGCGTGAGAGTCAAATGACAACCGATTACACGTTTCTAAAAAACATCTGGGAACGCGTCGAGCTTTCGATGGAACACGTGATTAAGAAATGGGACGCCGACGAAGATGGAATGCTGGTCGGTGCTCAGCACAACACGCTCGACGAGCCATGGCACGGACAAGTCCACTGGCTGACCAACCTCTACCACGCGGCCCTTAAAGCTTCCGCAATGATGGCCCGGCAAATGGACAAACCTGGCGTGGCCAAACGCTACGACGAAATCGTCGAAAAAGGTATGCCTGCGATGGTGAAACTGTTGTGGAACGAAGAGTTCGGCTACTTCATTCACAAACCGGGCGATCTTGAAACCGAAAAGCACGGATCGACCAATGGCTGTCACATCGACCAAGTGCTCGGAGATTCGTGGTTACATCATGTTGGGCTCGACCCGATCTTGCCCGCCGACAAAATCAAAAAAGCTCTCCAAGCGTTATGGAAGTTTAACTTTACGCCCCAAGTCGGCGAGTATCGCAAAGTGGTCACCAACGGCCGTTGGTATGCGGGTGCTGGAGACGCGGGTTTGGTGATGTGCAGTTTCCCGAACGGCAAAATCGAGCCGAAGAGTGGAAAGAAAAGCTACGCCGGCTATCTCAACGAGTGCATGACGGGGTTCGAGTGGCAAGTCGCCTCGCATATGATCTGGCACGGCATGATCGAGGAAGGCTTAGCGATCGGCAAAGCGATTAACGATCGGTATCAACCAAAAGTTCGCAATCCGTACAACGAAATCGAGTGTAGCGATCACTATTCGCGAGCGATGGCTAGCTACGGCGCGTTCACCGCAATGTGCGGCTATCAGTACGACGGCCCGCAGGGGAAACTTGCTTTCGGACCGAAGATGCAGCAAAGCGATTTTCGAGCCGCTTTTACGACGGCCGAAGGCTGGGGTAGCTTCTCTCAAAAAGTAGATGCTGGCAACCAATCGGCGATGATTGAGCTGCGTTACGGCCAGCTAGTGTTGCAAGAGCTTACGCTTGATGCGGTCGAGGGAACAACCGCTGCGGGAGTCAGCGTAACGCTTGCAGGTGCTAAAGTTCAGGTGGACTTTGAAAAGTCGAACGGCAAGTGCGTATTGAAGTTTGTCGAACCAACCACGGTCAACGCTGGAGACAGTTTGGTCGTCGAACTGATGTAGTCCTTCACCGTAGCAAGGTTATTCCAAGCTAATTTGAAGCACCATTATTTAGTCCGAAAGAATTTTGCTTCGCTTTGGTGGCGGCGACCGGCTTGATCCGCAGGTCGGCGTCCTTCAGTTCGCCAACCGTCAGAACCGCTACGTCACCTTTGTTAAGTTTAAGTTCAAAGGCTCCCTCACCACTGTGCATTATTTGCTGCTCAGTGGCTGCGACGCCATTGATATAAACATTCATCTCAGCAACGTCTGTTTGCACGATGCAAGGCGAACCAGCCAAGCTTTCAACCGAGACAAGCTGCGTTTTGCCGTCGGTGCGTACGGCACTGACTTTAAACCCACCGGCCGCCAGCATTCCATCAAAACAAAGGTTCTTCCATGACGCCGGGACGCCCGGGAAAACTCGAATCTTGTCGCCCCAACTTTGCAGCAGCATCAACTGAAGTGAATCACACAGCGACAGTGGTGTTTCGGTTACCGGCTGGATGCGATTGGTTTCGGTGTACATCGTTGTAGGATGGATCATCGCCGGATTGTTGGGGTAAATTTCCTGCATCCGTAAGAATGTATCCAAGTACCCAGCTGCTTTTTCACCATCGCCCTGCAAAGCATACATCGCTGCGGCACCACTCCACGAATAACCCGCGTTTCCTCTGCCGGGATAATTGATCCAATGATCGACTGACTTGGCGATCAAGTCGCGGTTTTCGGGTTGTTCAATATTGATCTCGCACAATGGATAAATCATCATCAGATGAGAATAGTGGCGATGCGATTGTTCGAAAGGAAAATCTTTGGCGACCATGAATCCGTTTTCGTTTTTCGGATAATCAACCAGCCGACTGAGCACGTCTTTCCATTTTGGCAGCAGCGGATCGTTGATTCCATATCGTTTGTCGATCGCAACAAGCGTCCGCAGTCCCCAGCGAAACAATGCGAGATTGAAATTACAGTCTTCTCCCGCTCCGTATTCAGGAGATCGGGTGTGCGGCAGATGTATCAATCCGTCTTTGCCTTCGACCATGAAATGCAGATACGTATTGACCGATTTTTTCAGCAGCGGAAAGAACTTGTTTGTGATGCGTTCAGAATCCATAGTCCGCTCTAGCATCAGCCAATAGTCGTGGCATGTCCAAAGCAATTCGCCAGTGAACCCAAGCTTTCCACGAGGGAATTTACTGACGAAAGTTTGCGGCACGATCGTCGACATGCCCGCGCACTGTTTGCCGTAAGCGGCAGGCATGTTGGCCACCAGAGTCGGTAGGTTTTCGTCCAGTTTTGTGAACAGGCTGTCAGCGACCTCCAAGCGATTTGCGGTCGAGAGGAACCAATAGGAAAGCTGGGTATTGAGATTGAACCAACCGTTCGCCCAAGCCGTGTTTTCGACCATCCAAGGCCCCATCGTGTCCATGAACGCTCGGCCTTTACGAGCGCCCGCGCCGAATTTGTACACTTGAATCCAATAGAAACTTTCCATCCGGGTATCATCCAGACTCAGGAAACTCTTGGGGTAGTAGTTGTGCCACCAAACACGATGTCGCTTAACCAGACTTTCAAACGACTCGTCGTCGATCTTCTTCAGGTGCTCAACGGCGTCATCGACTGCCGTGGCTTCGGGAAAGCTGTGTTCGATGGAAACGAATAACTGCTTCGCTCCCTCAGGCCGGTCCTTGATAATCCAAGCCGTTCCGGTTTCGCCACCGGCGACCAAGGTTTGCCGCGAGACTTGGTAACGCCCGACCTTGGCCAGCACGGGATCAGGATTGTACTTGTATGGTGTCGACGCCCATTTTTTTCGGCTTGAGTGAGCTTTGTCACCCTTGGCCGCGACTTCCTGATCGGCTTGCAAACGAGCCGGCGCGATCGCTTTGAGTGGAACGAAATCGAGTTCCATGGCAACTTCATCGCCGGTGGGCTTCAGGTCGTATAGGATCACCATGTCATCACTGTGAACGATGCCGCGAATTTCAATCGCCCCCTTATCGGTAGTGACCCGCACGCGTGCTTCGGCGTTGTACAAGTCGAGGCGACCGCTGAAGCTGGTGATTTTCCCAGAAGTTTTTAGGGTGAAATAGCCGTTGGGTAGCCGTGACTGGGAAATAAAAGGTGCCCCCTTGGTCTTGTGGTCCTCGACATCGGCGCGTCCCAGACTGATCCGCAGGTGATGGTCATCGAGTTGATGCAGCATTGACCCCAGCATCCCGTTGCCTAGAAATGGGCCGTCGTGCCATACCATCGGCGCTCGTGTCCACACCAGATCGTGACGAGCCATAAATTCAGCCCAGTCAACTTCGGTTCTGACTTGCGCGTCTGCTGGCGGTGAAGAGCAAAACAGCAGAAGCAATAAAACGAGACACCGGACAGCCTGGAACACTACGTTCATTTCGAAGGTCTTAAATGGGGGGGACTTGGGAAATAACTCAACGAAAGTTGGTAAACTACGCAGGTTGCTGAGAGAGAGTGTTTGCAAAAAGCCAGGATGGTTTTCGGTTCCAAATTTCTGGAAACTCATGCGTATTTTATTGCAACGTTCCCACTCCGTAGCCGGATCAATTCGACGTGTTTCGTTTGATAAATTCGAGCACTGGAGTCGGGTCCTTCATGCCGTGTGTGTGGCCTTTGTTTTCGATGATCACTTCGATGGAGCCGCCAAGCTTTTTATATCGCTGTTCCATGATCGCGTCGTTTTCCTCGTAGGGAACCGCTGTGTCCTGGCTTCCGCAGACCATCAAAATCGGTACCCCGGCTTTGGCCAGCGATTCAAGTTTATCAATCGGGCTCACTTTCGCATCAAGCAATTGCTGATCGGTGGTGAAGCCATAAACGTTCTTCATGCCCTGCCAAGATTGCGCGTCACCACTGCCGACCGAGTCGCTGCCGGGGACCAATTTGCCAGCGGGCCAGCTATCTACGTTACAAACCCCGTTATCGACATAGATACTGTTGACCTTTTCCGGATTGACCGAAGCCCAAGTAAACAGCGACAACGTGCCTCGACTCATGGACGCCATGGAACATTGTTTTGAAAAACCATACTCCGTAGTCAGCAACTGATAAGCCGCGTCGATGTTGACATTGCCATCGGGGTGCCCATGCACATTGCCGTGGGCAAGCACGACATAATATCCCTGCTCGACCAACTTGAGGTCGGCATTGCTGAAGGGTTTGATTCCCTCCCAGAATAGACTTCGCCAAAGCCAAGGTTTTCCCGGCGCAGCGACCTTGGGGCAAACGACTGAGATAAAACCGCTAGTTGTTTTTACTCGATCGTAGCGATCATACCCACGGAAATCCGTTTTCACGCCGGGGAATGCATCTTGGTCATCATCGGTGCCAACGGAAGCGGTTGTTTGGAGCGACTTTTGAATGCCGGCGAACCACTGCTTTGCCATGGTGTCGTTGCCGGTTGCATTGGGGTGAAGGTTGTCACCTCGCATGTTTGACTTGTAGGCATCGTTGATCGGTTTGAATTGATCGACGAAATAGATCGCTTTGCCTTTGGCTTTGTAGTCCGCCACAATCCGCGGCACGGATTCATTAAAGATGATGACGTTGGTGCGATCGGCTTCATTGCGATGGTTAGGTGGAATCGTGGCCAAGAATACTTTGGGCTGCCCGACGTTGGGCAAGGCATAGATCTTGTCCAGCATTTCTCGGAGCCGATCGGGCGCACTATCGAGTTCGAAGCCACGTCCAATATCATTGGTGCCAAGCATGATCAAAATGATCGATGGCTTCACGGTCGCGAGGCGTCCGCTTCCCCAGTATTTGTCAAGATTGGGCGCAATCCCGGCCCAATTTTTCGCTGGTGGAGTTTTGCCGATCAAGTAGCCGGAAACTCCGGTATGAAAATGATAGAGATTATCGGCTGGCGTCGTGCCGGTTGCAGGAAGCCCGTCTGTGTTTTTTGCGTGGTGGCCGGTGTAAGTGAACGAGTAGCCGCTGGCCTTCAGCAGTTCGTAGAGCGACTTGCGAGGAGAGCCCTTCGCATCGCCGTCTGCATTGCTTTGCGTAATCGAATCGCCGACGAACCAAATCGCGCCAAGGTCTTTGGCCTTAGGGTCATTGTCCTTGAGTTTCGATTGCGAGACGGCAACCTTTCCCCTTTCGGCCTGTGCTGGAGCGACTACGGGCTCGACCGTCTGGGCTTGTGTCGACAGAGCGACCAAAACACCCGCTAAACTCAGTAAACCAACCAACGCTTTCATAACAATTTTCATTTATATTTTGTGATATTGATAAAATGCTTTGTCGCACTATTTAATTTTGTTCCGAACCGATCAGTCAGCCAGTCTGTAGATCGTGTTGGCCGAAACAAACGAAACGGCGGTACCGCATCGAGCGGCACCGACTCGTGATTATCAATTCAGCAAATGGCTTCAAGCATTTGCTGAATTCGGCTTTAGCGATGTGGCCTGCTACTTCGCGTTCTCAGCTTCTTTCATGGCCTGGCGTCTAAACGCAGACACGTCCGCAGATGTCGGCATCGTACCTTCACTCACAGATTTAGCGAACCGCGCGTAAGCTTTCCTGCCAGCTTCGGTCTCCCTTGGGGCGTTTTTAGCGGCTTCGATACATTTGTTTGCGGTGACGAGGGCGGCTTCCTTGTCGCCAATCCGCCATTGAAGGATACTCAGGTTAACGAAGTGGTTTGGGCCAATCTGAGCTTCGCTGTTCATGACGTAGTCTGAATAATGCGGAACCAAGGCTGTAATGAAGACGTCCGGGTATTTGTTGCGAATCCTGGCGCTTGTCGATCCAGCCATCGATACGAAAGATCTTCTGGACTCGCTGGTTGGCAATTTGTTGAGGGCGGTCGCTGCGGCAGGCCAGTCATCTAATGCAAGCAACACCCGGAGCTCCAAGGTGGCAATTTCGGGGTGACCTGGGTCGAGGTCTTTTAACTCCTTGAGTAACTCAGCCATCTTCTCCGCGTCCTTTTTCTTAGCCGCGGATTTGATTGCTCTCGACAACGCGTCCGTTTTCCCCTGATTTTTTTGAGCCGAAATGATTGTGTCAGCAGCTTTTTTCGCGCCTTCATCACCCGAAAGCAGCGACTCGATCAGAGCGTCGGTGAGCCGCGACGCCTCGGTTGCCGCCAACAGTTTTCCGTTTCGCACGATGAACGCATGTGGGATTGCTTCTGCTCCAGAAGCATCCAACCATTCCTTTTCGAAGGCCGATTTCTCGCCCGTAAACGCGACCGGATAAGTCATCTCATTGCTCTTCTTTTTGACAAAGCTTTTCACTTTGTCCAGATCGCCTTCCCAAACGTCCATGCCATAGACTCGCAATCCTTTGTCGTAGTACTTCTTGTGGAGTTCGTTCACGTGGGGAATCATGCCGATACAAGGCCCGCACCACGTCGCCCAACACTCGAAAATGTAAACCTTTCCGGGTTCAAACGTTTTCGGGCCCTCTCCTTGGACCCATTCGACCGCGGCAACCGCCGAGAGGCTGACTTCAGAACCGGGGACGAGTGAGGGTTTGGCTGCTGGTTGCTGGGCGAGGGCGGACGCGGAAGTCAGCACCATGCAAGCAAGGATGAATTGCATGCCGAGCAAGGGGAAGCGAGAAAAAATGGTTCGAAGTTTAGAGGATTCGAGCCTGTCTGGGCTTTTCATAACGGTTACTTTATTTAGTGGGGAACGTTTTTAGTGGGGAACGTTAGGCGTTGATGGTTGTGGGGTTACATTGTAACAGCTTACTTGCGGGGGGCCATGCGTTGCGAGCAACGACTGTTCTAAGGCGAAGATTTATCGTTTTTTAGTCTTTGCCTTTAACTTCTTGCAAAACCAAGGTTTACGCTGGGGCGGATTGGCGTTGCATGGACGATGCGAGGCGTTTTAAAAGCGGTGCTTTAACAACAAGCCTTTGTCGGATTTACCGTCGAGCGTTTCCGCGACGAAAGGTTTGGCCGCAAGCGGCTTGGGTGGCGGCGTGGTTGTAGTGACGATGTATTGAAACGAAATTTCGTCAGAACCCTCGAACTCGTTTTCTAGCTGATGGACGAGTTCGAGCAGTCGCAAAAATAACGGTGTTTGCATGTCGCCTTCACGAGGGCTGTCATGCATTAGGAAACGAGGGTGGCGTCCAATTCCTTTCATGCTGGCGGACAAGCTGGCGATATCAAAAGCCAAAACAGTTGTCATCGCCGACAGGGGTGCTCCGGCGGGAGCGAGATGATTGTCCGGGTTCGGGTGAAGACCCGTGGCGTCGACTTTAATTGAACCACCGGCTTCGGGACCAAAGATCTCTCGCAGCAACTGTTGGTATTCGTTAGAGAAATCGGTGATCTGTTGCAGGTTTTTGGCGCGTAAGTTCTCTTGCAAGTGAAGCGACCGTTCGACTTCGCTGCCGGCTCGCGCAATCTTGTGAGTGGTCGCGGCATGGGAGTCGGATAAATCTTGAAAGCTCCTGGCGTCGTCTTCAAACGCCTTCCAACGACCGATGCGTTGATCGATACCAGACAAAGCAGTGGCAATCTGTTCGCGACCTTCGTTCAACAAAGACTGAGCCTCGGCCAAGTCGGCGAAGATTTGTTGTTCTTCAGACTGCCCCGCCTGAAGTTGTTGTTTTTGAGATTCAAGTTGTCGACGTAGGTCAGCCAGCTGGTTGTCGACCGTCGGATTGTCTGACACTTCTTTGGACTCAACTCGCTGGTCGTCCGTTGGCGGTGTCTGGCAATTGGCATAAAGCTTTGCAGGGTCCGGTTCGAGTTCCGCGATTTTTTGACGGATGTATTGGGACAGGCTGCTGCAAGAACCGATGTCAGCTTTGCATTGAACCAGCTGCGTTTGCAACGCCGTGATATGGGCTTCAAGTTCGGCGGTTTTTGACGCTTGGCTTTCACTTTCTTTTAATCGCTCTAGCGACTCGATTTGTTCGGCAACATGGTCCGCCGGGCGAAATGAATTGAAGGTTCGCTGTTGGGTTGCCACTTCGGCGTCTTCGGCAACTTCGAGTTTTGCTTGTAGCAGTGGCCAGAGCATTTTCATTTGTTTGTGTTGTTCGGTAGCGGCCTTTTTGTGTGTCGCTCGATCGTTCAGCAGCGCCCGGTGATGAACTTTGTATCTAATTTCATCCGGGTCCATCAGCCCCATCACCCACTGCATCAACTGGCTGTTTTCTTCTCTTTGTAAATTTGGCCCAGAGTTGGCATCGCGGTGACGCCAATCATTTGCACTGCGGTAGCCGCATTGATAGTCGCGCGTCAACCAAGCTAGTAAGTCTCGCCAGCTGGCGGTTTGGCCGGTGGGTAGTTCGAGCTTTGGCAAATCACACAGAACGGCTTCGTTGATTGCTGATAAAAATGCTTGGTAGGGTAGCTCTTCCAATCGTCGGCCAACGACGGATTTCCAGTCATCGCTCTTGACCGCAAAAGCAAGCTTCCCGTCGCTATCATTGACTTGCCGAACGACAATCCAGTCTTCGCCAGCTACCTCCCAATGCCCGACGGTCACGAGTGTGGGAAAGGCTGTCAGAATTTTGGCCTGCGTGTCTTCGGTTCCAAAATTTTCTTCGCCCAACGAGTACCGAATCAGTCGCATTAAAAGTGTTTTGCCAACACCTTGTCTGGCAACGGGTCCGCTTTGAGGCTTCACCTTTCGAGTTTGGATGATGTTCAAGCCGCGGCGAAACGGAATGTCACGGATCGCTTTTTTGGATCCCAGCGAAGACGAGATCACAAAACGCTTGAGCCAGATAACGGGAGCGTTACGGTCACGGTCTAGCTTTCGAGGCTCGTTGGCCATCTGAAACAAGGTCGAGTTTTTCATCAATGCACTCACTCTTAGGTGAAAGTGACTTTGCTGTCGTGTTCTTGCCTGTGGAAGAACTCCTTGACTTGACGATTCCGATTAAAATCCGTTTAGATGTTTGTGTCGGTGGTGGTACCTCGTACGGTACTCAAAGGTGAAACCAACACGGTCTAGTATAACCGTTGGAAGGGATATGGGTGGGCTTGGCTGGCGAGCAATAAGATTGATTTTCTCGTTCGGCAGCTGTCGTTTTAGTAGTGAGATCGATTCTTTAGGCGAATTGCAGCAGGAATCGTAGCAGGAATTGCAGCAGGAATTGCAGCAGGAATGCGGTCAGCCGACGGTTCGTCGCTAAAGCGGTTTGCTGGGCTGTGGATCGGAGCAATTTTCGGATTCGCCGCAGCAGTTTTCGTCGCGGATGCAGCGGCAGGTGGGAACCGCGGCTAGGGCGCCCAGGATCGGCGCGGCGATGTAAATCCAGAGATGGGTGAAGTGCAAACCAGCCAAAGCAGGGCCAAGGGATCGAGCCGGATTCATCGATGCGCCAGAGATGGGCCCGCCAAACAGTGCCTCCAACCCGACTACCGCGCCGATTGCGATTCCGGCGGTGATGCCTTTTTCCTTGGCCCCGGTGGATACGCTCAGAATCACGAACATCAACATGAACGTCAGCACGAACTCCAATACAAACGTTTGCATGATGCTGCCCGAAGGCAGCGTTTGGCCGAGTGTTTCATGATCGGGAAACAGTACCAAGACCGTTAAACTGGCAAGTACCGCGCCGAGGCATTGAACGGCGATGTAAGGGCCGACTAATCTCAACGGGAACCGTCGAGCAACCGCGAAGGCAAGCGTTACTGCGGGGTTGATGTGGGCTCCAGAAACGTCACCAATCGCATAGATCATCGCCAGTACAATCAAGCCAAACGTCAACGCTACGCCTGCATGCGTGATTACGCCTTCGCCTAAATCGTTGACGACGATGGCAGCGGTTCCCACAAACACGAGACAGTATGTTCCGAGTGCTTCGGCGCAGATTTTTTGTGATAGAGTTGGATTCATTTCAATGGACGCGGTGAAGGTATTGATCGATACCAGCGGTTTACTTTGTCTATTTTAATCGGCAATGTAAGGTCGAAGCTCGACTCCTTGTGGCCTTTGTCTGATGATGAAAGGGACGTCAGTAACAGTAAGTAACAACCATTCTAAGAAGAGGGTATTTCTTTTTTGATAGTCGGAGCAAGCCGGCCGGGAAGGAATGTTCAACTTCAGCTCACCAGGCTGGCTCGGTGCTCGTTCTACTTCTCGCCGCAAACGGCTTCGGCGATATTTTTCGTGTGGTCTTTTACGCGAGAGTACGCGTTCAGTGTGGCGAGGTAGGCCACGCTGATTTGCGGTGACATCTTGTTATTTAGCAAGTTGTCCAAATGGATTCGTCGCAGGTTCTTGACTTCTTTTCGAATGCGATCAGACAAAGCAGTCGTTTGAGTCAAAACGTTACGATCTCCTTTGACTAGAGCGACGTCGATCGCTTTCAAGTATTCAGCGATCTGGCGGTTGAGATGCGATAAACTTTCTCGTTGCTGTTTGGTAAAGCGTTCGCCGCTTCCTCTTAGCTTACGATCAAACTTATTCAGGTTGGCAACGTAATCACTAATCGATTCGTACTCATCAACCATTCTTAATTGGCGACAGGCCTCGTCAGCAACCGACAACGGAGCATTTCCGGAGAGTAACTCAGTGATGAACTCGGTGATCTCGTCCTGCATCGTATCGAGAACTTGCTCGCGACGAATTAACTTGTCAGCCAAAGCTGTGTCGGGTTCGTCTTGGTTGATAATCTCATTCAGCCAGTCGAGCATTTTCTCGCAGCTGTCGCCCATTTTTTCGATCTCAAGTCGAGACTGCTCGATCGCCAAAGAGGGGGTTCTTGCGACCAAGAAGTCCAAGTCAGTTAGTTTTGGCTTTTCTTTATAGTCGCGAGCTGGCACGATCCGTTCCAGCAGCCGGACCATCATCGGTACGAGCGGCAGGAAGATTAGCGTATTGACGACATTGAAAATCGTATGAGTCGTCGCAATCGCCACCGTCATTTTGGGAAGGGTCGTTTCGGTAATACTTCTTTTAATCTCTTCGCCGTTGACTTTATCGACGACCTCTTTGACGACGTCGACAGCTTCATTCACACCACCGCCAACGAGCCATTGAATCATTTCGATGTACCAACCAAATATCAGCGTAATCCAAAACACACCTATTAAGTTAAAGATGATATGGAAGTACGCGGCCCTGCGAGCATTGGTGGTCGCTCCAATGGATGCAAAGAAAGCAGTGATCGTCGTGCCGACGTTTTCACCCAACACCAAAGCAGCTGCGGTTTCGAATGGAATGATCCCAGCGCTGGCAAGCGAAATTGTGATCCCCAACGTCGCAGAGGAAGATTGCACAAGCGTGGTCATGATACAACCGACCAGAGCACACTTGAGAACGCCAACATAAGTGTGCGCGTCAAATTGGTGGAACCAAGCTTCGAAGTCTGGCATCTTCTTGATGATGGCACAGGAGTCTTTCATGAGCTCCAAACCAAAGAAGATCATCCCGACGCCCATCAGTGCCATTGCGAAGTAACGAATGCGTTCCTTCTTTACGAACAGATAGCCAAAGGCAAAAAAGCCCATCAACGGCAAACCGTACTTGCCGATTTTTAATGCAAGGAACCAACCAGTGATCGTCGTACCAATATTGGCTCCGAGAATAATCCCAACCGCTTGAGTCAAGGTCATGACTCCACTGTTGACAAAGCCAACCACCATCACGGTTGTAATCGAACTTGATTGAACGAGCCCTGTTACAACGACGCCACAGATGGTGGCAAGGATACGGTTATTGGTTACCGCGCCGATGATTCTCCGTAAGCTCTGGCCGGCGATCGCTTGAATTCCTTCGGACATGTGCTTCATTCCGATTAGGAACAATCCTAATCCACCAACCAATCCAAAGATCAACTTTGTTAATGATTCAGCATCCACTAGTTTTTAAGCTCACAAATTGAGTACGTTTTTTGACTTGTTTAAAGGGCTGGCATTTTATTCGCCGAAGCCAGCTTGTAATAGCTATCGTTGGCCAATTGGCATGTCTTTTTCGAGGACCTTTTATTTCCCCGTAAATCCGTCTTTTCGTGGGGGTTTTTGAGAGATCCAAGCGGTTGGTTATCCAGAATGCCCAACCTTCTGACAATAAACTCGGTTCGTTGGCGTGGTTGGTTTATCGAATTGTCGATTGGGAAATGAAGTTTTCGCTATGAAGTGATTTCTCCTAGCGTTTAACGAGCCAAAAAATCGCCTGAGGATCCAAGCAGTCTGACGCCGATTCGCAAGGCGGAGGTGGCAACGCCGATTCGATGGACGGCGGACTTAAGCAAAAGAAACGCAAAGCGGCGTAGAGTTGTGGTTCGAATTCTTTTCAGTGCGCTGTCAGCGACTCAGTGTTTCAAGATTCGCAGGCGATGTCAGGCAGATCTGCCTGGCGGCGGGCTGTGTACCGCCGCTTAAGATCTACAATTAAGTCACTCAAACAAGCTGAGACCGATCGGTTTTATTTTCTTGAGCGGCTGCTTCTTCGCCTTTGGTGGTTTTTAGAGCCAACTTCATGCGGCAGACCCAGCGACCGTTGGCGTCTCCGCGGACGATCCAGTGAGGTTGGACGCAGACCGATTGGTGTACGAGCTCGAAACCGGATTCCGATTGGCTGACGGTCTGCGTTGGATAAGCAAACATGTCGCCCGGACGATCTGTTTCTAGCTGGACCGAAATCCCAAGCCACTGATCGTTGACGCTGATTTGTTGAACGTCTTTCAAATTCAACGTCGATCCCAGTTGGCCGAGATTTTCGCCGTCGCTGTTGCTAAAGAACCGGTCGTCTTGGCCGTCGGGCATTCCGGCAAGATTAAAATCGACCCCGAAGTGGAATGTACGATCGGCCGGCAGCCTTTCGATCATATAAGTGATCTCCAACGTGTCGGTGCCTTCGTCGAGCGTGATGCCTTTTTTGATCGATAGCGGCACGCCCCACGCGTTGCCGTCTTTGGACAGCAAGACTTGAACTCGGTCTGGGTTACTGCGAATGGTTGCGGCGTATTCACCGTCGGCAAAATCACCTCGCTCCATCGCCTCACATTTTCGGATCGCTTCGACGTTCACGTCTTCGTCCCAAAAGTGGTCAACCAAAATGTTGGGCATCCGGGCATCGTAAAACAATTGCTTATCCAGATCCGCTTGTTTGAACACGATTCGATCGTGGATGCTGGCCGCTTCGTCACTGTTTTCGTTTTCACCTTGGCGGACTTTTTCGTGATACAGTTCCGGCCGACGCTGGATGGTGGCTCCTAGGTTGTGGGCGATCGAGCGAATGTCCAGCTCGTAAATTTGTCCGCCCGACTTGGGTGCGATCCAAGCGGCGACTTGTTCGTTGGCCAAACGAATTTCTTGCAACCCATCGAAGTCGTAGTCTTCGTTGGTGGCTTCGACCCATTTTTCGGGTCGGCCGAGAGCTTTTTCCAGAGTTGTTTCAGCGGTTAGCAAGTGCTTGTATACGGCGTTGCGCAGATGCGGCAGATAGATTCCACCGAAGGCTCCGTGCCAGTAACTGCAATTGCATTGGCCTTGATACAAGTGATCTTGAGCCAGTTCTAACACCTTCGGATTACAGCCTTGCTCGGTCGCTTTCTGCAGCAAACCGCTGACGTACATCATCCGCGAATACATCTCGTTGGTTTCGGGATACTTGACTTTAAAGTTTCGCCAAAAGCCGCCGCTCATGAACGATTGAATTTGTTTCCAGCGCGGATCGTGTTCGAGTTGATGGACCAATTCGTCGTGTTCAACTTGGCGGTCCACCGGCATCGACCACTCGGTCATCTCGCGGTAACTGGCATCGGGCAAATAGACTTTGCCGCGAGGTGGAGTGTTTTCAACGGCGTCGGCTAGTGTGCTGGTCAGCAACCAATCTTTGTTGTCGGTCAACGCTTGGAAGAATCGAATCAACCAGCCTTTTTCGTAAACGTGTTCTTTGGTGTTGGGCCAAGTACCAAACTTTTCTCCGTCGTCGCCAAAGACAACCACGCTGTCGGAGCAACGGTCGGCCAGCATCCGGCAGTGCTGCACGGTTTCTTCTGGTTCGGCGAAGGGAATCAAATACCGCAAGTGCTCGCTGCCAGGGAAGACGTTGATGGTTTTGCCTTCGTCTTCGGTAACGAAATAGCCGGTGAGTTCTTCGTTCGTTAATCCGGCGCGGCGGAAGTGATAGTCATCCAGCACGGTGTAGTCGATTCCGGCTTCGGCGATCGAGCTGGTCAGTGAAGACTCCCAAACGCGTTCTGGCATCCACATGCCGGCAACCGACGGACAAACCCGCTCGGTCAACCACTCCGAAAAACTAGCGATCTGTCCGACGCGATCGCAACGCGGGATCATCGGCAGGATGGCTTCGTAGAATGCCCCGCCGATGATTTCGATTCGGCCGGCTTCGACCAACAGAGAAATCCGGTTGAGGTATTCAGGGTGGTTGGTTTGCATCCATTGGATCAGTGGACCGCTGGTGTGCAACGAGATGTTCAGATCCGTAAACTTTTCGAAGATGTCCAAAAACGGCAAGTAGCTGTCTTGGTAAGCCTGTTCGAATACGCCGTCGAAGTTGCCAACGGGCTGGTGGTTGTGCAAAACGAGGCAGAGTCGGATTTTGTTTTGGCTCATGGCAAGATCGGTGCTGAGGTCCGGCGGTACGTATTTGTTCAATCAAAAACGGTTGTCGCAGTCGAGAACTGTTTGTGTATTGATCGGCAGGCAAAGTGCCAATGAATGTTTTAACGTATTTGTTCGCTGCCTGTAGGCCAAAACGAACAACTCGTACAGTTGCGACAACGCTTGCTTTTGGTTAATCGCGATGATCGCGAGGCTTTGGTTGACCGGAAAAGTCGGGCCGCTGCTGAGGGTGGGGGGCGGAACACCCTTTATGTTTATCCGAATAAGTGTTTATTCCAGTTAGGTGACTATCCCAGTTAGAGGCAACTGGGTAACTGCCCCCCAGTTAGTGCTTGCCCTAATGCTTCAGGACAAAACAGTGCAGAGTCTTTCAGTTCTTGCTGTCTTCATTGAAAGTTGGCTGAATTTCAGATCGCGGAAAATGCGGTTGAACTCAGCGACTAAACCCCGGAAGAATCAACATTTTTTGAGAGGCGCTCAAATAAACGCTTCGAGCTTTTGCGCCATCGACTGAAGATCCAAGTCCGACCGCGCTGTCGTATCGACCAAAAAGCTGGCGATTGCGACGTGCGAAGTGTCGTCCAACGGAAACAAATCGTGCAACCAGGCTCGTTCGATGTCTAGCTTTTGTTGCCCAAGGAATTCTGCCGAACGTTGAAAAACCTCTTTGCCGGTCGCACTTCCCCGTGACACCGTGATTTGAGTTTGTTCGGTTTTTGCGCCCGGTTTGCAACGCACCACCACGTCTTGCGAGTGTTCGGTCTCGTTGAAAGCTAGGAATTGCTCGGCCACTTGGTTTGGGTACTTCAAAATTCGATTGTGGCGATCGTAGTGCGATACGAACTCAGTAATCGACTCGATGGAGTGTTTCGTGATCGACGCGACGTCTTCGATCAGCTGAGCGATCCCGGTCGGTTTGGCGGCGGGTTGTTCTTGGTTTGGCTTTTGTTTGAACTCAAACAGGTCAATGATGAAGTCGTGAGCTTTGGAAGTGAATACGCGAGCGCCCATCAAAGGTCGGTCATCGGGCAGCCGTTGCAGGATAGCGGCTAACTGTCCAGGGTAGTTGCGGTTGGCAACGACCGTGACGTGCCGCTTGTCATCGCTGGTGAGTGTGATCTCGTCGTTTAACTGGCAAATGCCC
This sequence comes from Mariniblastus sp., assembly GCA_023300235.1. Classification (GTDB taxonomy): domain Bacteria; phylum Planctomycetota; class Planctomycetia; order Pirellulales; family Pirellulaceae; genus Mariniblastus. Next base: position 16,907 of record JALZWN010000230.1, on the reverse strand, counting down.
AAGGCGAGCAATGCTTTGAGCGGCTTGAGCAGGTCGTGATTGGAGAACGATCGAAAATATCCCTCGGGCAAGCCGTTAACAATTTTCACCAACACATCATCGAGTTCAAAATCGATGTCGGCTCTTAGTTCTTCGATGATCGCTTGGGTGCGTTCAAAGTTTTTGGACATTCGGGGGCCTAAAGCGGAAGTTGAATCAGGAGATCAATAGCGGACACTAACAGCTGATCCCACCACGTTGTTGAGCGACGCACGTTCTGCTTTGTCGCGAAGTATTGGAATAAGCACTGAAAACGTTAGTTGATCTTGGCGAGGTCGGGCAGGGGGTGATTTTCTAATAACCGTGTAGGGGGCTGGGATTTTGAACCGCGTATGGACGCGGATAAATTCGGATTTCAGACTGGCAGTGGCTGGGTTCAGGCTGGGGGCATCTGCGGTTGATTTTAACTCCGAGACGCCATCACCACATTTTTTAGGCTTCGCCAAAACAGGCTAAATCAACGGGCCCTAACGAGTCGGGTTACCAGGACACTTGGCTTCAAAAGCTGATTTGCCTTGGCGCAGGCATTGGAACGCCCGCATGCTAGCGGTAGTCGCAGGCCGTTTGGCCTAAGGGCGAGATGGTGGACTCAGCCGGCGGTTAGTGGAGGCGGGTGTCTGGAAAACGTGCAGGTAGACGGAGGCGGGATGACCCGAAATACCGTAATAACCATTTACGGTGGCCTTGAAGGCCTCAAGTAGATGGTTTTACCGCTGTAGTGGGGTGGATGCCGCATTAATGGGTTTGAATTGCGAGAGCATCGAGCAAAAAAACTGGGCACCGGTCGTTCGTTTTTCGCGCAGTGGGGTTTGGGAAATTAAATAGCACACGTTTTTGCTTGCGTTGAGAAGTTTTCTTAAATTTCATTGAAAAAGTGGGTTGGCTTTGGCCCTCCACTTGCTACTCCGTGTTTTCACTTCACGACGGTGTGAAGCTCAACCTTCCGAGACTCCAATCCATACCATTTTGAGAGGTAACAAGTGAACGATTTTTTATGGCGACCACTAGTGATGATGCTTATGGTCCTTGTCAGTTTTTCCATCGTTAGCGCACCTGCTGTAACAATCGCACAGGACGCTGCTGCAGTTGCAGTAGAAGAGACTGCAACCGAAGAAGTTGCAGCAACGGACGAAACTGCTTCGACTGAAGCTGCTTCTGCTGAAGTAATCGAAGAAGCAGCTCCGGCAGCAGCAGTTGAACCTGTCGCGATCACCGCTGAGTTCATGATCAACAACTTGTGGATCATGATCGCTGGTATGTTGGTCTTTATCATGCACTTGGGTTTCGCCACGCTTGAAAGTGGTCTGACTCGATCAAAGAACACCGTCAACATCTTGTTTAAGAACTCGATGATCGTGTGTATCGGAATCATCACCTACGGCATCTGTGGGTTTAATTTGATGTACCCGGGGTTTGATAAAGGAACCACAGCCACCGATTCAGCTGGCGTGGAAACAACGACTTACAAAGACGGTGGATTTTTCAAGTTCGCAGGCTTTGGGTTTTTGACGACAGGACCGTCAGCCGCCGCTCCTGGCGAGGACAACGCTGCGTTCAACGCAAACTCGACTCAACAGTATCTACAGTCAGAGGATGCCGATGGTGCTTTCACGCTATTCACCGACTTCTTCTTCCAAGCGATGTTTGCGGCGACTTGCTGTACGATTGTTTCGGGTGCAGTTGCTGGCCGAGTTAAACTGTCGACTTTCTTGATCTTCTGTACTTTGTTTGTTTCGATCAGTTATCCAATCACAGGCTCATGGAAATGGGGCGCTGGCTGGTTGGATCGAGCTGGCTTCTATGACTTCGCGGGTTCGACTTTGGTTCACTCGGTAGGAGGCTGGGGAGCTTTGGTGATGGCGATTTTGCTTGGCCCACGTATGGGCAAGTACGTCAAAGGCCGATCAGTTGCAATGTCTCCAAGTAATCTGCCAATGGCTGCCATCGGAGTATTCTTGCTTTGGTTCGGTTGGTTTGGATTCAACGGCGGATCTGTTTTGAGTGCCGATCCTGGTTTGGTTTCTTTGGTTTTGGTAACGACTTCAATGGCCGCTGCTGCTGGTGGTTTCGTCGCCGCCATCACTTCTTGGATTCACACGAGCAAGCCTGACCTGTCGATGACACTTAATGGTATCTTGGCTGGCTTGGTCGGTATCACTGCCGGTGCTGACTTGATGAGCCCTCTGGAAGCAATCATCATCGGTGCCATCGCTGGTGTCTTGGTTTACTTTGCTGTGATCATCATCGATAGCGTGATCAAGATCGACGATCCCGTCGGTGCGATTAGTGTTCACTTGGTTTGTGGAATCTGGGGAACGTTGGCTGTTGGCCTGTTTGGTGTCAAGAAGGGCATGGATCAGATCATTGCTCAATTGACGGGTATCGCAGCCATTGGCGTGTTCACGATTGCTTTCTGCCTGGTCGTTGGCTTGGTATTGAAATTCACAATGGGCTTGCGAGTTGACGCAGAAGAAGAACAACGAGGCTTGGACTTGGGTGAGCACGGTATCAGTGCTTACTCACTGCACTAGGAAATACTCTCAAACCTGACCAGCGGATTGGATAACCACCGCTCGGTCCGGTTGGATTGTTTCTGAAGGCACGATTGAACGTATGGTTGCTCGTCCGCGGGCAGCCTCGGAAGGGGCGTTCCACTCAAATTTTGGGTGGAACGTTTTTTTTATGGATACTCGACAACCGGCTTACTTATCCGGCAATCCGGTTTAGACTATGGGACTAAATTACCGATCAAGGTCCCCAAATTTGGCCAAGCGACCGATGGATCGGTATGGCTCGACTCCCTCGCTGGCGAGTTCGGGTTTCCTCCAGTCTTAAATCTGCAAAACCATGTCCGCCAACGCCCCTCAGCTTCAAAATCTCCGCGTCGCTATTGATGCTGTCGACCGTCGTTTGGTCAAGCGATTGAACGATCGAGCCGAACTTGAGATCGATGAAATTCGTTTCGGAAGATCCCCAGTCATCGGAGATGAACCTGTGCGGGGTCGTCTGGATGATGTGGTCGCCAAGAACGATGGGATCATTCCAGCCACGGCGCTGCGAGGTATCTACCGCGAGATCTTTTCCGCATCGTACGGTTTGGCTCGTCGCGTTCGGGTGGGTTACCTGGGCCCCGAAGGCACATTCAGCCATCAAGCGGCCGAACAACATTTTGGCGACTCGGTTGATTACGAAAATCTGCGAGCACTTTCTGGCGTGTTTGAAGAGGTGGCTCGTGGGCACGTCGAATTTGGTTTGGTGCCGATCGAAAACAGCACTGGCGGGGCGATCATTGAGTCGCTGGATTCTTTCAACGATTACTTCGGGCAAGTTTTAATCGGTGGCGAAATTCGCACATCGATTTCGTTTCAGTTGCTGGGCAATTGCAAACTTGAAGACGTCAAAGAAATTCATTCCAAAGCTGAAGCACTCGTCCAGTGTGACAAATGGATTGGCGCAAACTTCCCTAACGCCAAACGCATCGCTGCGCAAAGCACCGCCGCTGCGGTGGGGCTTGCCAAACTGGCTGCCGATGATGGCGTGGTTGCGATCGGTTCGGTCAAGGCGGGGCAGCTATATGATTTGAACGTGCTGGCGGATGGCGTCGAAGACAATCCCAATAATGTGACGCGGTTTTTAGTCCTGACTAAAACCCCCGCCGCGCCGACGGAGAATGACAAAACGAGCGTGATGTTCACGTGTGATGATCGCCCGGGTTCGTTGGTGGATATCTTGGATGTGTTCAAACGCTACTCGATGAATCTAGGCCACATCGAAAAGCGACCCAATCAACGAGTGGACGCGGACTACACGTTCTTTGTCGATATCTTGGGGCACTTGGACGACGGCAAGACGGCAATGATTTTGGGAGAGGTGAAAGCGTTTTGTAAATCGCTGCATGTATTGGGTAGTTACCCGATCGCCGATCCGAAAGGGACTTACCAAGCGAATGATCCGGTGCAGCGGTTTCAAGATGATACAAAGCGCCAATCAGAAATCGACCAGTGCGATGCGGACATCATTGATTTGGTGAACGAGCGAGCGAAGTTGGTCGTGGAGGTTGGTAATTTCAAACGACAAAGCGACGTGCCGATTTATGCTCCTCACCGCGAAGTGGCGGTATTGAAAAAGATCGAAAATTTGAGCGACGGTCCGATGCCTAATCGAACCTTGGAAGGCATTTACCGCGAGTTGATGAGCGGTAGTTTTGCTTTGGAAAAGCCGTTGCGGATTGGGTTCTTAGGCCCCGAAGGAGAACACTCGCACGTGGCCGCGGTTCGTCAGTTTGGGTCGAGTGTTACGTTTGCTGCGTCGCAAGAGATTCGCGGGATTTTCCGTCAGGTGGTTGATCAGGAGATCGATTATGGTTTGGTTCCGGTCGAAAACACGTCCGTTGGCGGGATCAACGGTACGTTGGACGCGTTCATGGATTACCACGATTCGGTTTCGATCTATGGCGAAGTTAAATTGCAAATTCATTCTTGTTTGTTGGCCGGTTGCCGGCCGGATGAAATCCGCGAAGTTTATAGCACGGCGCCAGTGTTGGCGGCGTGCCGACGTTGGTTGAGCACTCAGTATCCGCAGGTCAAAATTCATACAGCCAGCAGTATCGCCAACGCGATGGAACGAGTGAAAGCTCGGATGGCGGATGATCCAGATTGCGGCGCGGCGGCGATTGGTTCGGCGCTTGCCGGCGAGATTCATGGTTTGACCCCGTTGTTCCGCAAGATCGAAGACCGCCAAAATAATATGACTCGGTTTTTGATTTTGTCCGTTCGCCAAACGTTGCCTTCGGGCAAAGACAAGACGGCCATCATGTTCCGAACCGATGATGCGCCCGGTAGCTTGGTAAACGTGTTGGAAGTGTTTAAGAAGCAGGGGATTAACTTAACGCACTTGGACAAGCGGCCCAGCCAGACTCAGAACTGGGAGTACACGTTCTTTGCGGATCTGGTGGGGCACCGAGATGATCAACAAATTCAGCAAGTGCTCGGCGAAGCGAGGGGGCATTGCAAACGTGATGAAAATGACCAACCGCAGTTGACGATCTTGGGAAGTTTCCCCGCGTCGCAGCGGGTGCTGTCTTAGTGGATGAAAAATTTATAACCACTGATAGACACGGATGTGCGCTTAAAAATCCGTGTTGATCGGTGTTCATCCGTGGTTGATGTTTTTATCTGGTACATCGGAAAAGTAAGTTCTTTCTCGACTCGTAATAGATTTAACTTGACCAGATCTCCCTGTTGCCTCTCCGGCTGTTGCGTCATCCTCGCAGCCTCTTCCACTACGTTGGACTTGCTGACATTCAGTATCTTGCTCACCCCGCATGCTATCAAAACAACAGCACGTCCTAACTCTTTGGTAACTTCAACCGCACTGTTGTCCCTTTCTCGGGCCGAGTTTCAAACTCGATGGAGCCTCCCAGTCGACCAACGACATTACGAGCCAAGAACACGCCCAGTCCCATCCCTTTGCCTGGCGGCTTGGTAGTAAAAAACGGTTCGCTCACGCGTCGAAGCTGTTCGTTGGACATGCCGTCGCCTTGGTCTTTGATCAACCATTGCAAACTATCGCCCACGTCCGAGACGGTCACTTCAATCGGGCTTCCACTGCCGTCCGCGTCGATTCCGTTTTGAATGATGGCTCGCATCGCCTGGCATAACGCCTCAGCCGGCACCGACAAAAATTGCTCTTTGACCGCCTCGGGCAAACTCAATTCAACTCGATCTGAATCCGCGATGCCATCAAGCGTTCGCATAGAAATTTCTTCCACCGAGACCGGGCCAATCGATTCGCCGATCGTGTCCCCGGCATGCGACGACATCCGGTCAATGATCTTGCGGCAGCGATCCAGCTCGCTGCGAATCAAATGCACGTCGTCGATCACGTCTTCTGCGCCGGGGAAGTTAGGCGGGTGTTTTTCAAAAGCCTGCTCGACATCCTTGGCCACGATCGCAATCGTGCTCAACGGCGTCGCCAGTTCATGGGCTGTACCGGCGGCTAGGGTTCCTAACGCTTCCACTTTGTCGCTGTTGGATTGCAACAACTGGGCGCGGCGGATCTGGATTTGTTGATTGTGAAGCTCGTCGGTTAGCCGAGTCAAGAAGTACACGATCACGCAGGCGCAGGTAACAAACGACGCCAAGAGTCCTTTTTGCATAATCGAAATTTGACCGGTGCTGCGAATCGTTTCCAACCCCAGATTCAGTTGAGCGATCGGGTGGTGCTGGTACATCAAAAAAAAGTAACAACAAAACGTCAACGCGGTGATTGCCCAGGCCCAGTATCGATTCAGCAACAACGCCGACAAACTCAAGTTCACAAAGAAGAACAAGCTAAATGGATTGTTCGGTCCTCCGGTGGCAAACAGCAATGTCGTCAACGACAGCATGTCCAAAATCAAAACCAGTCCTAAAATCAGGCTCCATGATCTGGACGGGTATTCGTTGGTGAGCGAAGTTTGTGGTTGCTGCCAGCGGTTGGACCAAAACATCAACAACAGATTAGAAACCAGTGTGACTCCGATGACCGACGCCATCGCCCAAGCCATTGGGATTTCCATTTGAAACAGCCAAGTCGAACCGAGAATCGTGACCAACTGACCGATGACTGCGACCCAGCGGAGCTTGAGTAGCCACTTGGTGTTGGCGTAGCAGTGGTCATTTTCGGGGATCCGAGTGGCGTTCATGATTCGTTCGATGCAGAGCAGTCGGGGGGGACTGGCGGAGGAGGTGCGTTTGACGGAAGGGCCGATTCTAACCGGATGCGGCGCAAAGACCAATTCAAACCAAAATGGCTGAACCGGTGGGGCGACGTTGCCCTGTCAGCGGTTACGTAGCGGCTTTGCTGGCAAGTAGAAGATTATCTTGCTGATATTTTCATCGCGGCCGGAAAACTCGGTTTACCAAGCGAGTCGCTGCCAGTTAAATAGTCAGTCGATTGATAGTTTTTCCCAAGCATGTTGAGTTTTCCGTGGTTACTCAGGCCGAGATTTTGAATACGACCCCGCCAGTGGACGATCGGTTGTCGACAGCCCAGAAGGCATCGCCGAAATTGTCGCAGCGAATGCTGACCATCACGTTAGTGGTGATGATGTTGATTCCGGTGATCACGATCTTTTCGTTGTGGAGTTTCATGCCACCGGTTTTTGAAGGCCAGTTGGAAGCTTCGGTTTCCACGATGGCCGTTCCCAATCCAGATTTCTATCAAGTACCGTACTTGGATCGACCTAAGTTCGAAGGCGGTTCAATTATTGTTCGCAATAACAGTGATCAAGATTGGAGTCATCTTAAGTTGCAGGTCAATTACTTTTATTCGACGTTCGACGTCGAACCGATCGAAGCGGGAACCGAGAAAGAATTTTTGCTCAGCAAGTTCATCACCCGCGACGGCAAGAGTTTCAATGTCGGATACGTGCCATTAGAGTACGTTCGGATTTATGCTCGTCGCCCCGGTGGAGATCGAGCGACGTTCGGGATTGAATTTGAGCCGATCGAAAATAAGTAAGTGGCTCGGCGCTCAAGCGGTTTACCACCATCTGTTTCCAAGGCTCTGGTCTGGGAATCAACGACGATGAGGTTCTGCGTGTGCTTTGGGGCCTTTCGCCGTCGCGTTAAATAATGCTTCTTCGAACTTGGTTCTTCGGGGGATTTATTGGGCGGCCAAGAGCTGACAGCCTTAACATGGTCTTGTTCCAATGCAACATCGACTTGGCTTGGGCCAGCGAGGGTGCCATGCTACGCCGTTAAAAATGCCCTCACTCTACAGGGGGCGCGCAAAAAAATATGCTCACGGGACTTATCCAAAACCACATTGCACGCGTAAGCATGCCAGCACTCAGTAGATCACCTAACTCTCAAAGCGGTGAAGCATGGCACCCACTCACCTGATAAAGCACCGGGAATACTTAGGCCAGCCACTAGAATACGGATAGAACCTCCGAACGTGGTCAAGCGAAACGGACTGCAATACCTGCCAGTATCCCATGGGCTGTCTGCGAAATGGGCCATATACTGTCGGCCATGGACACTCAGAAAAATATCATCGCTCAGATTGCAGTTGAATTAAAACTGCCAGCCAAGCAGATTGGTTCGGCGGTATCATTGTTACAAGACGGCAACACGATCCCTTTTATCGCTCGTTATCGCAAAGAAGCGACGCAGAGCCTGAACGAGATTCAGCTCCGGAAAATCGAAGACGCGCTTGAACGAATCAACGCCTTGGCGGCTCGGAAAGCGACCGTGATCAAGTCGATCCAGGAGCAGGGTTTGATGACGGCGGCGTTGCAAAAATCGATCGATGATTGTGGCGACTTGCAAACTTTGGAAGGCATCTACTTGCCGTTTAAACCAAAACGCCGAACTCGGGCCACCATCGCTCGGGAACGCGGATTGCAACCGCTGGCCGATTTGCTGCGGGCTCAAACGCGACTCGGCCAAACCAAAACGTCGGTGCTGAAGCCTTACATTGATTCGGCTAACGATTTGCCCGATGCCGACGCGGTGTTGGCCGGGGCGTTGGACATCGTGGCCGAGCAATGGTCTGAGGGCGTGGCGGCACGAACTTGGTTGTTGGAAAAGGCGATGAAGTTCGGCCGGGTGTCGTCCAAAGTCAAACGCGGTAAAAAAGCCGCCGAAGGTGCCGATAAGTTTGAACAGTACTTCGACCGCGAGGAGTCAGTCTCGCGGATTCCGGGCCACCGAGTGTTGGCGATGCTAAGAGGTAGCAGCGAAGGGGTCTTGCGGATTGGGGTGAGCTTCGATGGCGATCGCGAGGTCTCTGATTTGAAGCGACGGTTGGTAACCAACCGAGAGTTCGAGTTCTTTCACGATTTGGTTTCAGCCGCCGAAGACTGTTTTGCTCGGCTGTTAATGCCGACCACAGAGTCAGCGGTATTGCAGGATCTCAAAAAAGACGCAGACGAAGCGGCGATCGATGTGTTTGCTAAGAATTTGGAGAAGCTGTTGATGGCCGCGCCAGCTGGGCCGAAGGTGACGATCGGCATCGATCCAGGGTTTCGCACGGGGTGCAAAGTTGCGGTGATCGACGCAACGGGCAAGTTTTTGGAAAACGCCGCGATCTATCCGACGGCTCCCAAGAACGACATCCAAGGCGCCGGAAAAACGTTGTTGAAGTTGATTAAAAAGCATGATGCCGAATTGATCGCAATCGGTAACGGTACGGCGTCGCGAGAAACTGATGCCTTTGTCGGCAAGCTGATCAAAGACAACAAACTGTCCGTCACTAGTGTGATGGTCAGCGAAGCCGGCGCGTCGATTTACTCGGCCAGCGATATCGCAGTGAAGGAGTTTCCCGATCTCGACATCACCGTCCGCGGCGCCATCAGTATCGCTCGGCGGTTGCAAGATCCGTTGGCGGAGCTGGTCAAGTCGGATCCGAAGTCGATCGGCGTGGGGCAGTATCAGCACGACGTCAATCAGCCGAAGCTCAAGAAATGTCTCGATCGAATCGTGGAGTCTTGTGTGAACCATGTCGGCGTTGATTTGAACATGGCCAGCGCGCCGTTGTTGTCGTACGTGGCGGGAATCGGGCCGAAGTTGGCAGAAAACATTGTCAATTACCGAAATGAAAATGGTCGCTTTGGCAAACGCAGTGAATTGCTGTCGGTGTCAAAGCTGGGCAAGAAGGCGTTTGAGCAAGCGGCTGGTTTTTTGCGGATTCGCGGCGGTAGCCAGCCGTTGGATAACTCAGCGGTGCACCCGGAGAGCTATGCCGTGGCCAAACAGATGGCCAAGCATTTGAAAGCCGATTTGAAAACGCTGGTCGGCAATGCAACGCTTAGTAGTAAGTTAATCGCCAGTGATTTTGTGAGTGACCGTTTTGGTGAACCGACGATCGTGGACATCATTGCCGAACTTGGTAAGCCAGGCCGTGACCCGCGAGATGAATTCAAAGCGGTCAAGTTTGACTCGAAAGTCAATTCGGTCGGTGATTTGAAAGCCGGTATGGTGCTGGAAGGTGTGATCACGAATGTGACTCACTTCGGCGCGTTCATTGACATCGGTGTTCATCAAGACGCGTTGATTCATATCTCGCAGTTGGCGGATCAGTTCGTGGAAGATCCCAATGAGTTTGTTTCGGTGGGAGATGTGACGAAGGTCAAGATCATGGAAGTCGATCCCGGTGGCAAGCGGATCAGTGCGACTCGCAAGTTTTAGCGGCAAAGGTGAAGCTGGTGCCTCCAGCCTGTCATGCGCGCAGACAAGCTAAAAACGCTTCGTGAAATGGACCAGCCCAACGGGCTGGCAAGTTTTACCAGTGGTCTGTCAAAGATAAAGATTTGGATCGAAACATGTAGCCGGACTCGCCAGAGTTCGGTTTTCTCTGAGTCAAACTGAATTCTGGCGAATCCAGCTACTCTAAAGTTCAACACTGCCAGATCACTAGTCCCTATAAATGGTAGCCCGACGCGTCAGCGAGGAACCCCAGAAAATCCTCGCTAACGGGTTTGTTGATTTAGTCATGGGGAGATAGTCGCCTTTCACTCCGTGAAAGAAGCGTTTGCATGGGCGACCAAACAGGGCCGCATTTCTACAAAGCGAAGGTCCACTCGACAAATCTTTCATCCAGTCACTCTGCAGCAGTTCTTTGGATCAACGCCGGCCTAGAAGCCGCCTGTTTGTTCAGAGCCAACCGCTTTGTGAACGTCCACCGAAGGTAGCGCTACTTTCACGGAGTGAAAGGCGACTATGGGTTCCTTGCTGACGCTGCGGGCTACCAGGGTACCGAGGTCGCTACAGCAGGTCATTGGTTAGCAGAGCCACATTGCATGGAAATTCATACTGGCGTGCAAGCCAGTTGAGCGAATAAACTATGCCTTAAGATCTGGTCGAACTTCTAAACTTAAATTTAAAACGAGCCAACCATGAACCGAATTCTGTTTTTTGCCTTGTTGAGTTTGTTGTCCACGACAGCGATGGCTCAAGAGAATTGGTCGCATTGGCGAGGCCCGACGGGCAATGGCGTTTCTGAAACGGCCAAGCCGCCGGTTGAGTGGGATGCGCAGAAGAACATTAAGTGGAAGGTTGCGCTCGATGGTAAAGGGTCGGGATCGCCGGTGGTTTGGGAGGACAAAGTGTTTGTGGTGACTGCCGTTACCGAAGGCGAAGAAACCGGCGTTGGTGGCCAGGCTCAAGGCGGACGCGGGCAGGGTGGACGCGGTCAAGGCGGGCGGCAACGCGGCGGTCGAGCAGGCGGAGGCCGTGGCAAGCCGACCAAAGCAACATCGTTCCAGCTATTGTGCATTAACCGAAGTAATGGTGAAGTCGTTTGGAAAAAAACGGCTGCCAAAATTGTGCCGCATGAAGGCGTGCATGGCACCAATAATTTTGCAGCGGCTTCTCCCTGTACCGATGGGAAACACGTTTACGCTCACTTCGGCAGCCGAGGGATCTTTTGTTACTCGCTCGACGGTAACTTGGTTTGGAAGTACGACCAGTTTGAACCGATGAGCACTCGAGCTGGTTTTGGCGAAGGTAGCTCGCCGGTTTTAGAAGACGATAAATTGATCGTGCCTTACGATCACGAAGGCCAATCGAAGTTGTACGTTTTCAACAAGACTACTGGCGATATCATTTGGGAAATTGAACGTGACGAGCCGACAAACTGGGGGACGCCGATGGTTGTGGCTAACGGCGATCGCAAACAAGTCGTTTTGAACGGTCAAATCAAAGTCCGCGCTTACGATTTGGAATCTGGCGAAGAGCTTTGGTCGTGCGGTGGTCAGGCTGAACGTCCGGTGGCTTCGCCGGTTAAGTATGACGATTTGGTGGTGGTGACCAGCGGGCATCGTGGGTCGTTCATGGGTGCGTTCAAGTTGGACGGAACTGGTGATATCGAAGGTACCGAGAAAGTTGCTTGGTCGCTCAAGCGAGATACGCCGGACATCGGGTCGCCAGTTTTGTCGGGCAATCGGTTGTACTTTTACAAAGCCAAAAGCGGTAATGTGTCGTGTTACAACGCGGAGACGGGCGAGCCGTTCTACGACGTGACTCGGGTTTCCAAAATCAGTAGTACTTATGCTTCGCCAGTCGTTGCCAACGGCCATGTCTACTTGACCGGTCGCAGTGGCAGGACGGTGGTGATCAAGGACGCTGAAAAGTTTGAGATCGTGAGCGTGAACGATGTCGGCGAAGGCGTTGATGCGACTGCGGCCCCGGTTGACGGGCAGTTGTTCATCCGCGGTGAAAAGCACTTGTTCTGTGTTGAAGCAAAAGTAGAGTAGTGTTTGCCAAAGCGTGCGAGCCGATCGCCAAGCTGTCGGCGCGGACCAATCAGGAAGTTGTTCTAGGGTTGGTTCTAAGTTGGGGCCGCAAGGAAAGATTTCAGAAATGATTCTTTGCGTCGTTGCGGCTTTGCGTTAATATACAATTTCGCAGAAAATCGACTGTTGCTCCCAAGCGACAGTAGCTCCCAACCCAATTTTAATTTTAAGATGATGATGATGAATTCACTCCAATCTCTTAACTGGCGATACGCTACTAAAAAGTTTGACGCCAACCGCTCGCTCACCGATGCTCAGATTAACCAGCTGTTGGAAGCCGGGAACCTAGCGGCTTCTTCGTACGGTTTGCAGCCGTATAAGTTGGTGGTGATTCAGAATCAAAATCTCCAAGACCAGCTGGTCGCGCATTCGTACAATCAACATCAAGTCGCCGACGCGTCGCATGTGATCGTGATCGCGGTGCGTACCGACGTGGATGCGAATTACATCAGTGCCTTTTCGGCTCGGATGGAACAAGAACGAGGGCTCGACGCTGGCATGCTGGATCCCTACAAAGGCATGATGCTGGGCACAATCGGCCAGTTGTCGCAGGAGGACCTTTATCAGTGGGCCGCGAAGCAAGCTTATATCGTGCTTGGCACAATGATATCTGCCGCGGCGCAGATGGAGATTGATTCGTGTCCGATGGAAGGTTTTGTGCCGGACCAGTACGACCAGCTGTTGGATTTAGAAAGCAAAAACTTACGGTCGGTGTTGGTGTTGCCGGTGGGTTACCGCTCCGAAGACGATGCGGCTCAGCATCAGAAAAAGATTCGCATGCCGCTGGAAGAAATCGTCGTTCGCGTATGACGCGTCGTCTAGAACGACAACGTGTTCTCATGTTTAGGCAGCGGGCGGTGCAAGAAAATGGACGTCGCTTGCTGCGCGTTCTGGCTTAGCCCGCCGACTCTAGTCGGCGAAATGTCACGAGATAGTCTTACGGTCCAGCGATCGCTCGGGCGGATTTTGGTGGGGCTGATTTTCGATAACGGGATCGCCGCTTCGATCATCCAGAGCGTTTTAGTTTGACTGCTGCTGACGGACCAATCGGGATTCCAAGTCGCGATTCCGTTGCAGGATTCGCGAGCTAACCCCTGGTGGTTGACCGCGAAGCGAAAGCTGGTTTCGTGATCGCGGTCGAGATCCAATTCAATGGAAACGTGATCGGTGCCGTTTATCTGGGCGTCGCGAGTGCGTTTGATCCGTAATGGCTGGTAGGTCAACGACGAAGATTTCTCACACGCGATCGCGATGTAAAGGTGTTCTGCGTCGTGGCAAAATTGAACCTGAGCTTGCGGTTGGTGGCGGTTGTTTTTGTCGGAAGAAATCAAAACTGGAATCGCTTGGGCGGACTGCCAATGCGGTTCCTTTAGTCGACCGTCCAAATCGGGTCGGTCTACGATTTCAAGGCAAGTGGAATTGGGTGGTTGCGTGGAGCTAGGATCTGGTTTGGTTTCGCCGTCGATTAATGCTAGTTCGAAATTGGCTTTTTCGGCAATGCTTTGCTGGAGCGGTCCACCATCGGCGACTAGTCTTTTATATCGGTTTGGCAACGATTTGATGGTGTCGGGGGAGATTTCGTTTAGCTGGCGGGCGAGCTGAACTTCGAGCCATTGGCAGTACGGGCCAGCGGCGAAATCTGGATCGCGTTGCCCGATCGAAGATAGCAATCGAGCCGATCGTTGCAGCCGCTGTAGGTAGAATTCAGGCCGGCGGTTGGGCAGGGCAGCTGTTTCGGATTCAATGTTTCCGGTGGCACTGGTTTGAGCGATGGTTGAGCCTTGGTCGTCAGGCTTAGGCTTGTTCGCACCGGTTTTGTTTTTTAACTTAACTGCTGGTTGCTGAAGCGGTTGCCAAGTCAGCGTCGTGACGCCAGCTTGGACCTTCTTTTCCGGCCCGGTCGCATATCGTTTGGCGTTTCGCACCGAATAGGATGGTGATCCGTCGGCATGCAACAAACCCCAATCAACTTGCTGGTCAAACGCTAGTTTTCCGAGTTCGACGCTGGAGTACTGTTTGGCCAACCAAGTCGTGACGGCGATCGTGTACGGGCTGCTGGGGAACCGAGTGATCAATAACTCGGCCGCTTGTTCGGCCAGTTCGGGTTGGCCTTGTGATTGGTATTGTTCGACGAGTCTCAACATCCAGTTGCTGCCGTTGTACACGTTGACTTCCATCGAACTCAAAAAACGTTGCAGCTGTTGCCGCCAAACGATCAGGTCTTGCGGAGTATTGATTTTGAAGTTGGCAAAATCATTTAGCGACGTCGCACTTTGGTTAGTGAAACGGATTTCGGCTAAATTGCTTTGCTGGAGGGATTTGCCTAACCGTTTTGGCAGCAGGTGCGAGGGAAGACCCGAGAGTAAGTCGGTTGTTGGCGTGGTCGCTCGTTGGGCAACGGATGCGACGAAGCGGTAGTGATTGGGCGTTAGATCGATGGTCGGCTTTCCCAACAGTGATCGGCTAAAAGCGACTTGGTCTCGTAATTTTTGGCCTGATTGAATTAACATTCGTTTTGGGTTGATGCGGATTGGGCCGATTGGATCTTGCACCACAAAACGGCTGACTCGATGCGCGTTTAGGCCGAGTGCAGCGTGGTCTGGATAGGCGGTTGGGTCGGCGGCGAGTTTGACGGCCAGACTGATTAGTTGAAAAGGATCGGCGGTGTCTTGAGAGAATGTTTGAGGTGCTTGGCTGACAACCACGGCTGGTTTGAGCGTGCGAATGTCGCGGACTAATTTCGCGATCACGGTCTCGGGATTAAGGCTTTGGGGGCCCGTTGAGCTTGTTTGGATTAGATCGTGGTAGCAACTTCCCAACCGACTGGAGGCTTGTCGAGCCGATTCGAAAGCGGTGTTGGTGTCTTGAAGGACGATGACTCCGCAGTTGTAGTTCTGGTCGAAGGAGTGCCGAGCCAAAAGTTCGACGGGTGTTTGGTTAGCGCGAGGAGCGACGACCAGCATGGCCAGGTTGCGGGTGTTGCCGCGTTGGCGTTTCCAGGTGGTACCGCCATCGGTGGTTTTTAATACGACGCCGAAATCTCCAACGGCCCAGCCAGTTTGGCTGTCCAAAAAGAATAAGCGGTTGAGTTTGGTTCGTACGGGTGTGCTGGAAGTTGAAAGTTGATTCGTTTTCAAATCGAGTGTCGCGATGGTCGATCCGGGGAAGCCGGCAATGATGATTTTTGGTTCGGGATTTTGTTCGTTTTGTTCGGTTACGGCGACTGTTTTCCAATCAAAGTTACTCAGCTGTGGATGAGTGGATTCGATGGCGATGCGTTGCCAGGAAAGTCCGCCGTTGTTGGTGGTGAACAAGCTGCCTTGATCACCAACGGCGATGCCTTGGTTGGTATCGATCATTTTGAGGCAACGAAAGGTTCTTGTTTTGGCTGCTTGGTCACCCAGCAGAACGGCTGCTTCGTATCGCCCGTTATCGAATCGGCCAAGTTTTCCAGCGTCGTTGATCATGACGAAGTGTTGGTCGGTTTGGGTGCCGTCCAACCAAGCAGCGTCGCTGTCGCGCAAAATGGCGGACCAAGAATTGCCAGCATCGTTGGTTTCAAAAATTCCGCCGGTGAATACGTTGCCGGAATCACCGAAAGCGGTTCCGTGTCGTGGCGACGAAAAATTGATTTTGCGTAGTCGCGGGATGGTGAGGTGTTGGCTGGGTTCCCAGGTGATCCCGCCGTTACGCGTTTGTAGAACGACGGCTTGGGTGCGGTTGATGTAGGGCAGTTGATAGCCGCCGGCAGCCCAGCCTTGATTGGCGTCGATGAAGTGCAACGAATTTAAGCGACAGGTGATCGGCGTTGTCGTTGTGGTTGAGCCTGTGATGCCGGTGGAGTTTGAGGATTTGTTGTTTGAGAGATTGCGGAATTTTTGTTGTAGTTGAACGGTGTCTTTGCGGAACGAGTTAACGCTGGATTGAACGTTCCAAGTGTTTCCGCCATCGCGAGTGCGCAGGGTAACGCCTGATTCCCCAATGGCCCAACCAAGATTTTCGTCGGCGAAGAACACGTCGGTAAGTTCGGCGTCGGCTTGCCATGATTTGGGCAGCGGTTCACGAGCGACCGAGTCGTCGCCGCTGGCCGAACAAGCAATCGCACCGGCTAGTAGGAAGAAGATCACCGACGTAAACACGACGTTTGCCCGCGGCCATGGGGCAGGGGGCTTGGGGATTTTGGCGAGCGATAAAATGTGGCGACTCATCCTTGAACCGAAGCTTTGTATTCCACACGAACCAGCCCGATGCATTTGGAGATGAGTTTGGTTTGGTGAAGGTGGATCTATTCTGACGTATTGATCGCAGCGTTTTGCGAAGAAGCTTATCTTAAGCTTCCCAATACGTGTGCCCTAGACCATCGGACCAAGCCTGCGTTTTGGATACTGTAGGACGCTAGCAACGCAAGCGTCTTTGGGAAAAAATTGAGAACCAATGTTGATTGGGTTTCGAGTAATGCTTACAAACAGATATGAAAATTTTACATAGATGATGTTTGTGCCAGCCACCCATCCGGATGTGTCGCTCCAATTGCGGAGTAACCGAGAGCTATGAATTAGCGGTTCGAATGGTTTGTAGACAAGTTGGG
>JALZWN010000229.1 GCA_023300235.1 Mariniblastus sp. | reverse complement strand
AATCCGTCTGCTAGAACGAATGCCAGACTGCCAACGCGCATGACAGGCTGGAAGCCATCACCACATTCTGTGGGCTTCGCCAAAAACTATTAAATCAACAAACGCTGACGCATCGGGCCACCCTTGATACGCACTTGCTGATTTGTAAAACAAAGCGGCTTCACTCAGCCTAGTGTGAACGAGTCCCATGCGAAAGTCTACCGCGACGATCGCCGCAGATTCGGTCGGTTGGAGGCGTGTTTAGTAAACGGCCGAGCTGCGATTAATGGACAGTCAGCACCCGTAAACTCATCACAACCCGTAGGTCTTGCCAGCAAAACCGTGCTATCGTGTTAAACTTTGCCAGAGTTTCTTCATTGTGGGAATTAACCGTTTGCAACGACTGGTCCGGTTCACCAAAATTGTATTGCGGCGGCGACGGCAAAGTTGCTTGCTCGCCGCACTCCGTTTCAACGGACGTCGCGCTCGCGGACTCCGCCTGTGCAGGCCACGTTTAAACGGAACCCGTTTCAATCAAAAGTTGTATCCCCCACACGTCTTTCGTTTCCACAAAACGATTTGCAACAAAAATGAACATGCTTTCTCAAACAACGCACCGACTACTGATCACCGCCATCATCGCCATGCCAATCATCGGCATTGCCACCGAAGCGTTTGGCCAACGGATCACCTACAAAGAAGTCCAGGTCAAACGTACGATCGATGAACCGGTAACCAAAACGCGTTGGGTCGAAAAGGAAACTTTCGAAACCGAAGCCAAACAAAAACAAGTTGTACAAACTGAGAAACGGCAGCGTGTTACGATCACGCAAAAACCGGTCACAGAAACCAAATACCGAATCGAAAAAGTAAAACGGCAGAAACCCGTTTCGGTCGAAAAGTTCCGCGAGCGGCGAACCAAACAAACGACTTACAAAACCGTGTCCGGCTTTCGCGATGAAACGCAAACCATTCGTGAGCCAGTCATCGAGACCGAGATGCGGACGGAAGAAGTGACTGTCAAGAAGCCGGTCACGAAGGAATTAATCGAAGTCAAAAGAACGACCACGATGAAACCGGTCGTCAAAAAAGAAACTCAGTACGATGTCGTGCCGGGCCAAACGCTTTATTCAGTTTTGCCAGACACTAACCAGCGGTCGCGCGTGCGTTGGCTGTCTCCGGGGTACTATTCGGATCCAACTTCTGGATTGGGAGTTTATCGTCGACGCGGTTTGCACTGGGTTCAACCGAACACCACCGTCCCCGTCGGTCAAACTCAGGGCGTTGCCGTGCCACGAGAAGTTGAGAATACCACGTACGAACCCGAGGTCGTTGAGACTCGTCGTCCAGTGTCCGTGACTCGGATGGTCGAAGAAACGATTCAGCGCGAAGTTCCACACGAAGTCAAAAAGTTTGTCGAACGAACGGTGACGCGTAAAGTGCCTTACGAATACAAAGTCCCCGTCGAAAAAGTTGTCGTCGAAAAGATTCCCTACACAGAGACGACTTATCAAGAAGAAGTGACCGAGCGTCGAGTCCCTTACATTCAGACACGGATGCAAGAAGTACGCACCGTTGAAGACTACGAAGTCGAAGTCCCACGGTACGTCACGCAAATGGTTAGAAAAGAAAAACCCGTTCGCAAGTGGGTCGAAGAGCAATATCAAACGACGGTCCAACGAACCGTTTATGAAACGATGAAAGTTCCTTGCAATGCGGACGGTGATCCCCTGTCAGACCCAGTGGCGCTGGGAGCTCGCGAATACGAGTTTGTTTCGGAATTGCCTTCGACGGGAACTTCAACCACTCGCAAACCAACTTTGCCACAAAAACGGCAACGGGTTTACGAGACTTGGGGTTTGATCAAAAAGGAATCTGAAGGGGATTCGGCATTGCGAACCAAAACTCGCAAGCCGTCGTCGGTCGTTTTCCCAGAGACCGAAGACGAGTCAGAAAAAATGGGCTCGCTGTTGGATCCCGAACGAACCGCACGGCCGGTTGCCAAAGCTCCCTTGCAAAAAGCGGTCGCTGAAACCAGTGGTCTGATACGTAGTCTTCAAGAGGCAGAAATGCCTGAGTCGGGTTTGTCGTCGGTTACTGGGAATGAAAAAGCCGCCGACTAATCTCTATCGGATGGGTCTCTTGCCGGTGCTTTCCCGGCAAGAGTTTTTATGTGGTGTCGTCATTCGACTGCAGGCGTAGATCGCCAGCCCTTCAATCCGGGTTACAGAACCGCCCTTAAAGCCGGCAAGTTTTGGCAATTGGCCCAAAAAACGTACGACTTCGCCTTCATTCGCCGCTGCAAGTGATATATTAGTGGCACGCAGTCGAACGGATGATTAACTTTGGCTGCGGTTCTTTGCCCCCAAAGTTTTGGAGCTCGTATGTTTCGACAATCGATTGCGATTATTTTTGCAGTACTAATACTGTTTACTCAAACAGCATTCGCCGATCGGCATGGCGAAGGTGTTTTAGAAGCCTTCGCCAAATCGCTAGACGGCCGTAAACTTTCGTCGCAAATCGAAAGCAAAGTCGAAACGATCTTGGCCGACAACGTCGAATCACCAGACACTGCGGTCACCGAATCGTTGATCGCGATCTACCCCGAATTTGGTCAAGCCATCGACGACGCTGACTTCGACGACCTGGGCACGGCGGTTGCCGGTTTGACGCCGCTAACCACTCACAAAGATCGTTTCCTCGCCGCCGACGCCAGTTTTTATTTGGCTCGTACACTCATGAACGGCGAAAAGTACGAGGACGCCGTTCCGCTGCTCGGAACACTCACCGGCGAACTCGGCAATCATTCAGCTCACCGCGGCGTGGCTCAGTACTACACCGGCGTCGCACAAGCCGGTTTGTTGGACAATCAATCGGCGATTAAGTCGTTCATGAGTTTCTTGCGGATGAATCCGGACTCGGCCGAACGTTTGCTCGAAAACGCTCGCACGCAAGTTCTTGATCTGCAGCAGATCGAACAAGGCAAGTTGTCGGACGTTCGTCAGCGGATGGATTTTTCTCGCCGTCGTCTGCAGCTCACCGAAACCGATGATGACACCCAGTCTCAGCAACAACAGATTGTTACGATGCTTGGGCAGCTGATTAAGGAAGAGGAAAAGAAAGAGAACAGTAAGAAGAACTCTGGCAAGTCGAAAGACAAAAAGGACCAGAAAGACAAAAAGAAGAGTGACGAGAATTCGGACGACAATCAGAAGCAGGAAGACGACGGTAAAAAAGGCAAGCCGAATCAGTCGAAGAGTCAGAGTGGTCAGTCGAGCAGTAACGCCAATGGCGTGGCAAAGCTCCGGACCTACGACGATTCTCCGGCGAGTCCTTGGAGTCGTTTGCGAGATCGTAACCGCGACGCGGCCAACAACGCTTTTAAAGATAAGCTTCCAGCTCGATACCGCGAACTCGTCGAAAAGTACAACGAAAAAGCCGACGGCGAAGAGTGAGACGGTAAAGCGAGCAGGGAAGGCAAGGGGAGTCAGGTTCTTCCGGCATATTCGTGGCAAGAACTCGCGTGGTGAGTTTTAGAAATGTTGCTCGCAAGCCAAGTCCGTTTCTGAAACCGGGCATTGTGGTAGCCCGCCGCGTTATAGGATTTTTCATCGACGTTTGTAAGTCATTGCTATCGATGGGTTTAATCCGACCAATAACATTGGGGAAAAGTTAGAACCACGAATGAACACAAATTAACACGAATGGCTTATCGCTGAGATTTGTGTACATTCGTGGTTAATTCCTTTTATCCAGCAGTCAATCGATGCAAAACGCTAGTTGGCGAGGAACCTGTGGAAATCCTCGCTAACGCGTCGGGCTACCATTTATAAGCATTTGAAAAACTGACAGCCGCTTACGCTTAAACGATTACAATTCTGGCTTGTGGTGATTTCGCTCTTGGGAGCCATGATCGAGCACTTGCTATAATTAAGATGTAGAATCGAGCTCTCGTTTGATGAAGCGAGTCTCTTGAGAAGTAAAATTTACCAAACACATTCCCGTTAATGAATTGTCTTATCAGCCATGCCGTCACTCCGTTACGTTTTCGCTATTGTTCTTTGTTTTTTTGCTTTTGGTTCATCCAATTTCGCGTTTGGCCAACAAGTGGTTTTTGTTGACTTCGATTCTGCGACGGATGGGGCGGACCACGTCTACACGTTCGCGGAGCGAAATGAGATCATTCGTCGAATTGAGATCGATTACGCTCGATTCAATTTTAGCTTCACGCAATCCGCTCCCAGTTTCGGTAGCTTCTCTACGGTGACTATCAATGACGGCCCCGGTTTTGGGATTGCCGAACAACTTGATTTTCGCAACCTTGACCGAACAGATAATGCGACAGTCAACGTTAATTCTGGAGCCACTACAAGTGCTCAATTTGTGACTCTCACTGCCAATGTAACATCCCATGAACTGGGCCATCTTTTGGGGCTCCGTCATGGTGACTCTTTTGGACCGATTGGCTCGGGTATCGATCCTAGTACCGTTCCTGGGGGTGGTTTTTTGCCGACGTTTCCAGGTGGCCAAGGGGCGGTTGAAACACGATTTCACTTGATGGAAACCGATGGCTTCTTTGTCGAAGATTCGATTGACCAGTTTTTCAGTGAACGATCGGCGATTCGGCTTCAGTTCAATGAAACGGGGGCAGTAGTTTCAGAAACGGCGAGTTCCAACGACAGCCTTGCTAGTGCTCAATCCGTGATTCTGGGTAGCCTTACGGTGCCCAATACAATCGAAGTAGGCGACCGAGCTGGACTGGGTGACTTTGACGTTGATGCGGTAGCCGTGCTGGGTAGTTTGGAGTTCGGGGATACTGTCGACTTGTACTCGTTCGAGGCTTCGGCCAACGATCTGTTTAACTTTGAAGTCATTTCTAATGCGCTTGACAGGATTGGCAATAAGATTGATCCACAAATTACAATCTTAGATGCGAGTGGCACACCGGTAGACTATTTTGGTCAACCTGCTTTCAATGACGACGAATTTGAATCGTTCGATTCGATCATTGTCGATTTAGTACTACCCGCCAGCGGCACCTACTACGTTCAAGTCAACGCCTTTGACGGTGGGGACACGGGGGATTACGAATTGTACTTCAATCGTTTTAATGGGATCGTAGCTCCTTTCGTTTTAGGCGATGTCAATCTCGATGGTGCCGTGAGCTTCTTGGATATCGCGCCGTTTGTTACTCTGCTTGCGATCAGCGATTTTCAAGAAGAAGCTGATGTGAATCGTAGTGGCGTCGTAAACTTCTTAGATATCAGTCCGTTCATCACGTTGCTCTCTGGCCAATAGGAACTGAACACGGTTGGGGGACTTGAATAGTAGGACTCAGGTTGTTTGATTCATGGTGTTACGTTGCTAAAACGTATCGTGAGTGTGGTGAAAATGACGACTGATGAGAATGACACGGGCAAGTTGGCGTGGTTTCAATCAATTCGTTTTTGTCGGCGCTGATCGTTGGTTTTAAACGGCGACCGCCTCTGGCCCCTCGAAAGTTCGGGCGTCCGTGATTTGAGCGGGCTATTTGGCGTTTTTGAGTATTGATTCAAGAAAAAATGTAGAACACGCTGGATTGCCGGGTTTTTTAGAACGTACACTTGTTTGTCTGGTTCAATGTGGACGAGCATGAACGCTTGGTTGTTTTTCTTTTGCAGTGGAGTTTTAAAATGGCAAGGTTGCTTTTCTTTGCGATTATTTTCTTGAGTTCGTCTGTCGCGTGGGGGCAGCGCGGGCCAGGGATGCAGGAGATCGAGAAGAACCCACAGCAGGTCGGTGCCGAAGGCGTCGCATGGTACTCAACATGGGATACCGGCTTGGCCGAGGCCAAGCGTTCGAACCGACCGATATTTTTTATGTCCGCAGCCGCTCAATGTTCTGGTGTTTCGGGAGTGTTCTGACCGGGTTACTCAAATACGCAGAACAGTTTGTTCTCGACGAAAGAATTTATTGAAGCCTCGCGTGCCTTTGTTTGCGTTCGGATTGAGACTTATGAAAACAAAGATTCGGAGAAGATGGTGCGGTCGCTGTTGAACGGTGCTTTTGCGAACACGTCGTTTTGTGTTTTTGACCCGCAAGGCAAGCGAAAGCTTTCTCGGTCTGGTCGATCGCCATCGCAAATGATTGGCCGGCGGTCAGCTGGTGGAAACACGGAGGTGATTAAAGAGATGGATCGG
This sequence comes from Mariniblastus sp., assembly GCA_023300235.1. Lineage (GTDB taxonomy): Bacteria > Planctomycetota > Planctomycetia > Pirellulales > Pirellulaceae > Mariniblastus. The sequence continues at coordinate 341 of JALZWN010000229.1, read as the reverse complement.
ATAGCGTCGAAGTATCGCCCCAAGGCTTCCGGTGAAGCTGCAGAGTTGCAGGACTTCCTGAGTTTCAAGCAAGCTTTGAATGTGTCTTCGGCTGACCAGCGATTGTTGGTGTTTGTGAACGCGGACAAGGCAGCGGTTAAAAAATTATCGCCAACGCTTAAAAGCCTGTTTACTGACAATGATGTTGTTGGCCGTTTTCATTTGGACATCGCTGGGAAAGAGGATGTTGAATGGGGCAAGGTCATTGGCGGTGCCAAATCGAAGTCAGCGATTAATGTGATTCGAGCGGGCAAGTTCGGGCTGGACGGTGTGGTGATCAGCAGTTTGGATTTGGATACATC
>JALZWN010000228.1 GCA_023300235.1 Mariniblastus sp. | reverse complement strand
CCGTCGCATTCAACTGCAACGAAACAATCTCGTTCTCTTCATGTTCGAAGTTCGTCTGCGTAAGCGTTGCAACTTCAGCGACATCGTTTACCGTAATTGTAAGCTCACGCTCAGTTCCAAACCCCTGATCGTCTTCAACACGCACAATCACCGAGTAAACACCATCGCCGTCACTATCATGAGGGTTCTCAAAATCAGGTGCGGTTACAAAATCCACCCTGCCACCGCCTGGCGTAATCGTGAACAAACCGGCATCTGCTCCGCCAACAATGCTGTATTCAACGCCCCTACCATCTGGATCCGTACCGTTGAAATCCTCAACCAAAGTCGTATTCTCAACGACCGTAAAATCTGCCCTGTCAGTCGTGAAATCAGGCCGGATCCCTAGATTGGTAATCGACGTTGCCAAGCTAAATTCGGACGTATCCGAAGTTGAACCATCAATAACGATTGCAGCCACTTCAGCACCGGCATTAAGATCCACTGGCCACCCAGCAGCTGGCTCAGCCAATGTCGCCAAAAATTCTCCGGTCGTTGCATCGAAGCTGATCTGATCAGAGACATTAATCGTAGCAAAGTACAACCGACTGCCATTCGGCCCCGACAAATACAATTCGATCTCGGGATTCTGAATGAGATTTAGATAAGAACCTCTAATCGCCAGCACGCCGTCAACCAAATCCACACGTTCAATCACTGGGCTGTCAATGCCGTTGCTTCCGGTGGCAGCATCGAGAATTCCGTCAAGCGGGTCCAAGCCGTCGCCTGCGCTGATCTCAAACGTGTTATCCGGAAGCAGCAAATCTTGCGGCCGAGTAATATCAATGTCTAGAGCTGCATTATTTTCGAAAAAGTTGGTCGAAATCCGATTGCCAGTTGCTGACTCAAGATTGGTAGCTCCAAAAACAGCGGAGCCTCTAACGAGAATTCCAGCCCCTAAGTTGTTGACGATTTCGTTATCTTCAACGACATTCCCTTGAGCAGCCAAACCAATTCCGCCACCGACTAACTGACCATCCGCCTGACGAGTCCCACCGGAACTGGTGATGCTATTTCCTACAATTGTGACCGATCCGCGATTATTCCATAAATCGATGCCAAACTCTGCTGCGTTTTCAATTCGATTGTATTGAATCAACGCGCTGTCCACGCCTGCGGTCAACGAAATACCATCGGCAAAAGCGAAGCCTTCGACATTTTGGTTCACGATATAATTGCGATGCACCAGCCAATCAGACGCTTGGTTCCCTGTCGCCAGCGTGCCCGAAATTACAACACCACTTATGTTGGAATCTACGATGAAATTGTTTGCAATCACACCATCGTCGGAATTGACGACCACAATACCAAAGTTTTGGTGTGTCGTGGCCTGGCTGCCATCGGCTCGAACACCAATAAAGTTGTCGGTAATGCTTACGCCCACGGCATCATCACCGGTGATCGCGATACCGGTTTGGAAATTGACCAAGGCCAGACTAGAGACTTCGAACCGACTAGCCTCGTTTGACAAACCAACGGTAACCGTTCCGTTTGAGGCGTTAGAAAGTTCCAGTACGGGACGGAAACTTGGTCCTAATTCAGAACCATTCACCCCCAACCCGCCTACCGAGCCAGATGTCGACACCTGCACCGGATCGCCTGCAACTAAACTGCCGTCCGTTTGATAGGCCAACCCGTTGATTGAGGTTCCAGTATCTACAATTTGTGGCAGGGCGTCTTGAATATCGATGCGATATATATCTCCGTTTGCTAACGTATCGTTTGCACCAACCACTGGCACGAATCGCATTTCATTACTGCCAGCGATAGCATTCGCGTTTGCAATGAACTGCCGCAGCGAGCCTTGCACCGACTGATTGACGTTAACACTGTCACTTTCCGATCCACCGCCGCGAAGATTAGTAACGACATTAAAGCTAAAACCAAAATCGACGTTCGTTACGTCCGTGGTTACTGCCGAACGACGAATGACATGCTGAACGTCCAAAATTGAATCTTGATCATCCGATTGATTAACGTCGTATCCGCCGTAAAAAGCACCGCCGCCATGAACCTCTAGCCCAGCTCCTCGGTCAAACAATGCACCTTCACTCGCGTAGGTTTGAACTCCCCAAACATCTTCCGCAACGGCTCCGGAATTAAGTAGCCCGTTGGCTTCGAAATGCTCGCCCAAGGTCAACGAATTTACGACAATAAAATAGGTCCCACCGGGTCGGAGATCAGTAAACTCATAATAGCCATTGGCATCGGTTATTGCAGTCAGTGAATTATTAATACGAACATCAAGTAGAGTCAGAACACCGTTTTCCAAAAAACCGCCTGTGTCCCGAAAAATCCGAACTTCGGCATTTTCTAAAAATTCATTTTCAGCAACGCTACCATCGCCATCTACGTCATGAAAAATTCGGCCAGAGATCGACACGCCTGGCGTGAAGCCCCCCGACACCGCAGCCGAAACTCGGTCGTCCAAAGACGCTGCTGGCAAATCGACCTCAGGTGTCATTGCGGTAGCTTCTAATGACGCAGCAACTGCCAACAACTCGTTGTTGGCTTCCGAGCCACTAAGTCGCTCCACCCCACCTTCGACCGCTAGCGGCTGAATGTTGGCAATGGAGTCGGTTGACACTGAGGCATCGACCTGTGCCTGTAGATATTCAAGTGTGTTCGTAATGTCGACTTCGACTGAGGCAAGCCCAAGCTCACTCGCCGACACGTCTTGCCAGTCTCCCTGCGACAACAAATCTGCACCAGCGGAACCAATCTCCACCGGGACCGGACCGGCACTATAAAGCACACGCTCCTCCAGAGCGATCAACTGCAGCGGCGCAGCCCCTGACGAACTTGCGGCCGATAGACCCAGCCAACGGGAAAGCAAGTTAAAGGATGTTTTTTGTTGGGGTTCCATCGAAATATCGCGGCGGCCTGTCGGCAGCCGTCATTTTATGAGCAACTACATCGTTAAAGTTGAAGCCATGCAGGATCGCAGGCGCCTACTGAGGCTTCATGGGAAGATTACCCCGTAAAAACCGACTCCGCTGCCAATATCTTTTTAAACTCCACCCAACCATCGCAGAACTTACGGGTCGCGAGGGTCAGAACGAGGGTAGCACTACCTAAGTGATAAAGTTCTCCAAACTACCGATCAGTGTTCCTTCAAACCGAAAAAACTGCCACAATCCGACGGCTGTCGTCTTATGCATAACAGTAGCAGTCATTTTGCAACCAGAATCGACTTCTAAGTTGCCCGAGCATCCAAGTGCCAAAAGGCAACGATTCGCGAGAACACATGACGAGTCATCTGAAAATTTATTTTGAATACCTTGCTTTGCAGTTGGTCCTCGCGGTAATCCAGGTGCTCCCCATCACGATGTGCGCATCGCTATGCAAGGGATTTGCTTGGCTGGCTTGCGACATTCTCAAATTTCGTCGCAAAGTAATTGACGACAACATCGCGGCCGTCTACCCCGACCTGTCGACCGAACAACGCACCGACATGTCGCGCAAGATGTGGTATCACTTGACTCTGATGGCCTGCGAAGTCGCTCAAGCCCCTCGCAAAATCCACGACTCGAACTGGCGAGATCACGTCTTCATTCGAGACAAAGTTCAGATGACGAACTACCTAATTGACTACCGCCCATTGGTGGCAGTCTCGGGCCACCACGGCAATTTTGAAATGGGCGGTTACGTCACCGGACTGCTGGGCATGCCCTCCTACACCGTTGCCCGCACGATGGACAACCCTTACTTGGACGACTTCATCAACGAGTTTCGTGGATACAACGGCCAGTTTATTTTACCCTCCGACGGCAGTGCGACCGCAATCCAAGAAGTCCTTGAGTCCGGCGGAATCATCACATTGCTGGGAGACCAACACGCGGGCAAGAAAGGCTGTTGGATTGATTTTCTCGGCAGACCCGCGTCATGCCACAAAGCCGTCGCTTTGTTCACGCTTTCAGGCAAAGCACCGATGATGGTCAGCTATTGCAAACACACCGACAAACCGTTGCACTTTGAAATTGGCTGCACGGGCGTCGCGGACCCGCTTTCGCTACCCGCCGAGCTAAACGACGTCAAAAAACTCACTCAATGGTACAACGATCGATTAGCCGAAGCGATCCACGACGCGCCAGAGCAATTTTGGTGGGTCCACCGTCGCTGGAAAGATCGACCAGACCGAACGCGGAAGGCACGCGCGGCAGCATAACCATTTTTGCCGCTAAACAATCATGAAACGAACGATCACTTTCCTAAAAGACTGCACTCGCCAACGCGACTGGTCAGCTGCCTTGCTAGGACTCGTTGTTCTGGCAACCGCCGCTACTGCACTTTCGATTCTGTTTTCGAATCAAATGAAAGTGGCTTCACTGAAGCGCTTCCATCTTGGCACGGACAGCTACAACGTATGGGCAGCCCACCAACTTGTCCCCAGCATGTATAACTTCGACAACAAAGTTTCATTTTCAAACTTTTCTTACGACCTCGCTGTCGTCGACCCCTACGACCATACTTTCGTCACCGAAACGATCAACCACTTCCCCGCTCGCCGCATCACCTTTGGAAATCATCGGAGAAAGCAATTCGGCGAAATCGAACGCGGCACATTTAGAATGTCCTCTAGCTACCGCGGCCAACAATTGATATCGACTTGGAAAATCGAAAAACAAGACGGCGTGCTGTGGGTCAAACGACTCGACCAGCAGGTGCAAGCAACGAGTGACCAGCATGAATGACGTTGCGTTACCTCCGATTTCACCCGCACTAGCGATCGAAAAAAACAATCGTTCGCTGCTGAAAGTGGTGATGGCCGCGATCCTTGTCTCGCTGCTCTGGAAACTCACTTTCTTAATTCAGCTGGACCGCATCCAACAAGCCATGCCGCTGCAGGACCCATTTTTCCCTGCCGTTTTCCGCAGCCAAACCGTCGCACGTACCACCTACCTGATCGCCACATCGCTGTCAGCCCTGCTACTGTTTAGCAAAAGCAGATCGATCCTGACGATCGGCAGCATGTTACTGGTCGTGGCACTTTTCTCGCTTAATATCCACCAGGCAAGCTTCAACGACGTCACCTTTTTGTGTTGTGGCTGGTCAGCGGCTTGGTGCTGGTGGTTCTCAACGCGACTGGACGAACCGACCGAGTCGCTTCATCCGCGGGCGGCGTGGCTGGCGCATGCGATTGTCTCGTTGGTTTTCATCGGAGGAGCGGTTGGCAAGTTGACGCCAGAATATTGGTCAGGCCAAGTGCTGTACGAAGTATATTTTATTGACCGCGACTTTTGGTTTTACAATATAATCCGAAGCTACAGTACAGCTGATGGACTCCGAAATGCTGCAACAATGCACTCGCGAATGGTGATCGCAACCGAACTCGCCTGCGGGTTCTTGTGGCTACTTCCGATGCGAATCGCGTCCTTGGTTGCACTGATCGTTTTACTAGGAATTGCAATGACCAACAACTTCCTGCTATTCTCAGTAATCACTTCACTGATGGGCTTGTCAATCATCGGGCTCCACCAACCCAAAAACATTGCTCATCAGCATCACGACCTCGCCTAAGAACCGCACTGCCCTTTCCCGCGTTTACCATGATTTTCTTTCGCCACTTCATCAACACTGACCCGCCGTTGCTCGTCGACTTATGGAATCGGCAATCGCCGATGGCCGGCCAAATCGAAAAGCTGACCGTATTGCTTTGCGAGAAACACTTGTTCTCCAAGCCCTACTTTGACCCGAATGGATTGATTCTAGCTTTTCGCAAAGTCGACCAGCGTATTGAAGTTGCGGGCTTCGTTCATGCCGGTTTTTCTAAAAACGAAACCGGATCCGATCTCGACCGCTCCCAAGGCATCGTTGCAGCACTCAAAGTTTTAGACAGTCCAGATTCAAACAAAATCGCCGCCCAACTCCTTCAAAAAGCTTGCGAATACTTGGCCGACAAAGGAGCAACCGTCATCCACGCGGGGGCATGCTTCCCCAACTCGCCCTTTTACATGGGGCTTTATGGTGGCAGTGAAATCCCCGGAGTGCTCGAACACGACACCAACTTCGTAGCGGCTTGCCAAACTAGCGGCTTCGCCGTTCGCGACCGAATCGTTGTCTGGCAACGCAGCCTGTTGACCTTCCGACCGATCGGAGGCCGCGACCAACTGGCCATCCGCCGGAAATACAAAATCAACACCGTCAAAGACTCCGCGCCGCAGACTTGGTGGAGCAATTGCACTCTAGGCACGTCTCAAACCGAACGGTTGAGCATCTACAACAAAGTCGATCAAACCATCTGCGGTGACCTCTCGCTTTGGGACATGGAACCACTCTACGCCGGCGTCGCAAAAGCCCGAGGCATCTACGGGCTGAACGTGCCCGAGGAACTTCGGCGCTCTGGCATCGCCACGTTTCTCTTGGGCGAAGCCCTTAAACACGCGATGCAGAGCGGCATCGAACTGGTCGAAGCCCATACGCTCGAATCCGAACCCGCTGCTGGAGGCGTGTTTCAAAAACTTGGATTCGAACCCAAATATCGCGGCCTGCTGCTAAGCCGACCTACATGATCGAGAAGTAATTCTCGCACGCAAAATCCAACGCTTCTTCGCTCAACACTTGCGGACGCTTCAAGTACTTGCAGTAGTTTTGAACCTGCAACAAAAGGTCACGCGGATGGCAATTTCGCAACGGTCGGTTGGTCGGTAAGTAGTGTTTCTGAATCAACCATTGGACCAACTCTGGTCTCCACTCAAACTGGTAAACGCCGCACATAATTTTGAACAGCTTGACAAAGTTTTCAATCGACGGGTTAGGCACTTCGATTTTGTAAGGAATACGTCGCAAGAACGCATCGTCGACCAAATCCTTTGGCTCCAAGTTGGTCGAGAACACGACCAACTGGTCAAACGGAACCTGAACTTTTTTGCCGTTACTTGTGTTTAGAAAATCGTAACGCTTTTCCAATGGCACAATCCAACGGTTCAACAGTTCGTCAACGGACATTCGTTGACGGCCAAAGTCATCGATCAACAGCAATCCGGTGTTGCTTTTCATCTGCACCGGAGCTTCACTAATACCGGTCTGAGGGTTGTATTGAATCTCAAGTTGCGACATCGTCAATTCACCACCGACCACGATGGTTGGACGACGAATTCTAACCCAACGTTTGTCAAAGTCTTGATTCGACAACAGGCCATCGCTCTCTTCAATCGGGCACTCAATGTGGCTCATTGGATCAAACACGCGAACAATATCTCGGTCCAGCGAAATCGCTCTTGGGATCCAAACATAAGGACCAAAAGCCGCCGTAATGCGTTCGGCGATACTTGTTTTTCCATTACCTGGATAGCCGAACAAGAACATGCCACGACCACTGTTTACCGCCGGACCAAGTTTCACCATCATCTGAGGGTCAATCAAAAGATCCGAAAACGCGCGGCGAAGATCTTCCTCGGACGGACTCTGGTTGTTGATCGTTTGAGCATTAACGCTTTCCACGTAATCTTTAAAAGCCACCGGAGCTGAACCAAAGTAGCTACAAAAATCAGAGTATCGTCGAGCCCGATCGCGACCGAGATCTGTCAACTTACAAATGTAGTCGTTCATCTGCGAATCGATAAAGCCAAGCTGTTGCTCTTGCTTCAACCGGAACACGATCTCTTCGACCAATGCGTAAGGCATCGCCACTTGAGCCGCAATATCACGAATGGACGCTTCGCCGATCGCCAACAAATACTTGCCGATCAACTCTTCCACCGACGCGCTGGAGATCCCGGACTCCCTGATCGTTTCCGGTTCTTTGGGCCAGAATTTATTACTATCACAGTCAGCCTGCTGCTTCAACTCATCTGCACCTTGGATAACGACCGGTTGAGCCAGTTGGCTGGGAGCAACCTCTGATGAAGCGGCAGACGCAGCGCCCCCAACTGCCCCATTGATCTTTGCCAAAAGTTGGTCGATGCTTTCGCTGGGAGATGAGCTGTCTGAAGTTAATTGGTCCATGATATTCGGCTAAAATTTTTAAGTTTAGTTTGAGCGTGAGCTACGCCTTTGCCCAAGTGAAGACAATCGCTTGAACAAACGCCACGAAATAAATTGAAAAAAGAAAAGTTGATTGTTTTAAAAGATTAACGAACACTAAAACGGCATGATCATTTCCATATCGCGAGGATCTCTCAAACCATCCCCCAAACGCTTAAGCGCTTCGGTTTCGATTTGACGGACTCGCTCACGAGTCAATCCAAGCATTTCGCCGATTTCTTTCAACGTCCGTGGCTCGGTGTCCTCCAAACCAAACCGCATCTTCAATACGGTGTACTCTCGCTCGTCCAAATCTTTCATCATGCCGCGGACTTGATCCATGGTGTCGTTTTCCAACAGCTCATCGGCAGGGCTCCGCGAACGATCATCCATCACTAGCTCACCCAATGACCAACCAGAATCCGATTGATCCGTTTGCGGGGTCGAGTTGTAGATCTGGATGGCCTTCTTGATGATGGGCAGTTTGCGTTTTGGCAAACCTAACAATCGAGCGACTTCTTCGGGAGTTGGATTTCTTCTTAATTCATCAGTCAACCGAACCGATGCTCGACGCCACTTTGACAACAACTCAACCATGTAAGCCGGAATTCGAATCGTCTTAGCGCTGTTGATCAACGCACGCTTGATCGACTGCTTAATCCAGTAGCTGGCGTAAGTACTGAACCGGGTCCCCATGTCCGGATCAAAACCCTCAACCGCTCGCAGCAACCCCAAGTTGCCTTCTTCGATAAGGTCTTGCAGTCCAAGTCCCTTGCCGGTGTAGCCACGAGCAATGTTTACGACTAAACGCAAGTTCGCACGCACCATTCGATCTCGAGCCCGAACATCGCCAACCGCGATCGCACGGGCGAGTTCTTTTTCTTCGTCCGCGGTTAGCAACGCGGTTTCATTAATTTCACGAAGGTAAGTTTCAAGCGGAGACTGGAGCCCTGTACTGCGTTTACGACTACGCGTTTTCTTCAAATCCGCTAATTCTTGCTGTACGTTTACATTAACGGCTTCATCAATAGTCATAAGTGCTGCTCAACGGTTAGGGGATCAGAAGGAACAACAACATTATCGGGCTCGATTGACAAAGCCTACAGTCTCCACAAACTTTAACGGTATGCATCGACAAATTTGATTAACCCTTCCGTTTGGGTCGTAACGATTGAAACAGCTATCATATCGTCAAGCGACAAACACCCACCCTACACCGCCATTTCCAACCCGTCACACAACGCCTATTTCCGAGTTCTTTGACTGGCGAAAATCGAACGCCAAATAACCAATACAAACAACCGCAGCCCACGAAGCCACGAAAACACAACCAATGCAAGTCGAATTAAAACCGAATAGAATGCATTGAACTCACCGGCGTTGGTCCGTTACACGGCGAGTGCTTCTCCCCAATCCCCCTCGCAGCTATCCACATCACGACTCATGAGATTTTCGCTGAAAAGACTCCTGGCTTTCGTTACTTTAATCGCATTGATTTGCGCTGCGCCGACCTGTTGGCAACAAATTCAACTGCAACGATTTAGAACTTACATTGACCACGACCTAGAAAAACTCAGCGAAGCAGAACGCAAAACGTTTGTTTCAATTACTGATTCCGTATTGAATCGACCAGATTTCAGCGACCAACCACCACTGATGCCAGAGCCATATTTTTTAAGTCGGCTCTCAAACGGAAACTTAATCTTGGTTGAACGCTCCCTGGCAGGCCCTGTCCCTGGCAATTCTTTGATTAGGATTTCCGCTATAAAGTCCAATGGAATGCTATTAAGCCAAACTGAGTTTCCGACAGGATGGCGAATCGGAATCGTAAGCGCGAAACGGATTGTCGAGGAATTCCCTAGCGACTTTGTGTTCGTAGTAAATTCAAAACCCCAACATGCGGGACGGGAGGTGGCAAAGCAGTTTTATGCAATGATCGATGGCTATCCATTCTTATTGCGGCTAGAAGACCCGTTTGGAAATCCCTTACAAAATCAAACCCGACATTTTAAGATTGGCCCAGAATTACCGCCAAAGTATGACTCAGCGTTAGTGGAAAAGCTGAAAGCATCGCTGACTACCAAAACGGACAATGCTAGATCGGGCTTGGGTCCACCTGTAAGCCAATCATCCGCGGACTCCGTACTTCGGGCATTCCTAAATGCAAAAGCAACCGGCGATTTAGACACCTTAAAACGTTACAGCATTGACCACCCCGAACTCGCAATCCTTTGCCAACAAAGCTCCAAAAGCGACATCGGAACTTCACATATTGGGATTTATGAACTCGCCGTTGGAGACTCATTCGCGCTACCAAGCGGAAAACAAAATAGAGTTTCGAACTCAATGGTAAATGAAAAACGAAAGTTGTTTGCAACCCATCCCACGTTTTCACCCTCCACTCTTTTCGCTGCTCATTTGATCGACGGACACTGGAAGATTGATCCAGAACCATCAATCGCCGCGCAAAAAGCCACGAACAAGTAGGCAGTTAGTTTGGTACTTGGATTCAACCAAACAGTCCGTACCCAGCCGGCTAAGCTCAGCCTCAATCGAACCACAGCATCAAACGACCGTCAAGCATACCCGGCAACTGCTTACGAACCGTCCGTTCCGCATGCCGACTGGTATACCGTGTACTGGCATGCCCGCAGATAATCAACTCGTTGTTAAAACAATCAGCACGCTTCACGATGTCGTTCAAATGCATGTGACCGTTCTTATGAATCAACTCTTTCCGATGCTCCGGGTCAATGAACGTCATCTCCGTGATCAAAATCTTCGCATCATAGAATTCTGGATTATCATCCAACCCGCGCGGCGCCGTATCGCCGGTGTACCCAATCAACGGGATTCGTTTTTCAACCGTGATCTCCGTGCCCGCATCTCGCAAATCACGAATCTGCTGGCCAGTCAGCTCAAGATACTCCGGCTTCAACTTCTTACGACGCTCTGAAACAATATAGCCAACGCTCGGCACCGTATGTTTCGTTCGATGCACGTTCACCACCAGCTCACGCGTCAACTCGATCTCATCGCCAGGCTCCACACCGATCAACTCACAAGGCATCTTGCCACGGTCCAAACGCACGAACGAATCCAGCATATTCCGAACCGCATCAACAGCAACCGCCGGCAAGTAAATCCGTGGCGGTTCCATCTTCATCAACCGTCGTCGCGACACGTGCAACGGCAACGCCGCCACATGATCCAAATGCGTATGCGACAGCAGCCACGTTCGGGTGCCCATGAAATCCCAAGGATGAGCCCCCAAATCAAAGCCAAACTTCAACTCAGGAACTCGCCAATACGTCTGCACCGCCGCGCGCGAATAACCCTCGATGGTCAAACCATCGTGATGATGCGACTTAACTGGAGCATTTCCTAGCATTCGTCCAAGATCTCGACAGCTGCGAACTTCTTACCTTCCAACATCGCCAATGACGCTCCACCACCGGTGCTCACATGCGTCACCGAATCTTCGAAGCCCAGCTGAGCCACCGCAGCGGCGCTGTCGCCACCACCGATAATCGACACAGCATTGCCATCGGCAATCGCCTGAGCCACCGCCTTGGTTCCCGACGCGAATGGCTCCATCTCAAACACGCCCATCGGCCCGTTCCAAACCACCGTCTTAGCATCCGCGATCACCGCCGCAAACTTCTTGCTCGACTCCGGACCAATATCAAATCCCTCCCAGCCGTCAGGAATCTCACCCGCAGCCACGACTTTCTTATTGCAGCCGGCATCGAATGCGTCGCCACAATGAGTATCCACTGGCAAGATCAATTTTTCGCCAGCCTTCTCCAACAACGACTTCGCCAATTCAACTTTGTCTTTTTCAACCAAACTACCCCCAACCGCGCCGCCTTGAGCCAACGAAAACGTGTACGCCATCGCGCCGCCGATGATGATGTGATCGCACACGCCAATCAAGTTTTCGATCACTTTGATTTTGTCAGAAACCTTCGCTCCGCCCAAAATTGCCACGAACGGTCGTTCCGGTTCGGAGATCACACCGTCAAGGTACTTGATTTCTTTCGCGACCAAAGACCCCACCACCTTTGGCTTGTCGCCCATCGCTTTAGCAACTCCGTACATCGAAGCGTGCTCGCGATGGCAAGTACCAAAGGCGTTGTTGCAATAGACGTCCGCAAAGCCAGCCAGCTTCGCCGAGAAATCTTCGCAGCCATTTTTTTCGGCCGCATCAAACCGCAAGTTCTCCAAAACCACGATCTGCCCATCGCCCAACGCTGCAACTTTTGCTGCCGCGTCGTCACCAGCGACGTCCGTCGCCATGGCAATGTCCTGACCGACCAACTCACCCAAACGCTCGGCCACCGGAGCCAAACTAAACTTTAGACTGGCCTGCCCTTTCGGACGACCAAGATGGCTCGCCAAAATCAATCGACCGCCACGTTCTACCACCGATTTAATACTCGGCAACGCCATTTCAATTCGGCGATCGTCCGTGATTGCTTGGTTCTTATCCAGCGGCACGTTGAAATCAACTCGCATGAATACTTTTTTTCCGGCGACGTCTATGTTGTCAATGGTTTGCTTGGGCATATTAATAAGCCGTTTGTAGAGGCTTCGTAAAAGAATTTTTTGAAATAATCATCCAACCGTTTTTCACAAATCACTCTGCTAAAAACCGTCGCAATGAAATACTGGCGACCAGAAAAGCCACGCGTTCAAACAGGAATCAGATTCCCGCGTAACAAAATCGCGACTCGGCAAACGCTTAGCCTTCGGCTTTCGTCACGACGCGTTTTTTAATGTCAGTCTCGATCTTGCCGAAAACTTCTTCATGCCGCTGAACAGACACGTGCAACGCATGCAAGAGACGCTTGGCAGTGTAAAAGTTCAGCACAGTTCGCTGAGAAATATCCACGGGGGTTTCCCCGCTACCACCGATCGGCTGTGAATTCATGCCGAAGTCAATAATCAGCTCTTCAGGCGAACCAGTCACTCGACAAAAGTTGGCGTAAGAGCTCACAACATTCGTATCGTTGACGGAAATTGGCTTGGGCTTATTGCTTTCGTTTTCGGCCATGATGGGTTCCAAGTTTTGGTGGTTTTAGGAGCATTATTTGAGCGCGTAAGCGGACCACATCCAAGCCCACTCGTCAAGACGACCAAGCCAATTTGAGCACGCGCAAACGATGAGATCCCTCGCTGCTATCAGTCTCGCAGAACAGCAAAAGCCGAGACGCCAATTCATCGGTTCTTCGCGAAATTTACCGGCAACGTTCAACGACGTTCCGAAAGGTGGGGGTGGCAGCGTCTTAAAGAAACAGAACCGGCCTACGCCTTGAGGACCCGTACGCCGACCATCACCATTCGTAACAGCATTAGATAAATAACAAATCCAGCCAGCCAGAAGCAAACCATCAACGCGACAACTAAAATCCCCGTCGCACCGGCACCGGCTCCTATCAAGCCCGCTAGAAATGCCACTAAAAACAAAACCACGATCAAGCCAACACCAACGCCGATCGCAACCATACCTTGAGTGCCTGCCGAAACAAGTTCTTTCGACCTAATGTTTTTTCCAATCACTCGGTAGTAGTTCGCAAACAAGAAAACCGATGCTAAGCCCATCAACGCAAAAACGCCACCAATAACTAAAAAACCAATTCCCATCGCAGCCGCCTCGGCCTGCGTTGGAGCACCACCCATCCCTCTAGGTCCACTCATGTTTGCGAAAGAAGCCCCCATCACGAGCATACCAATAAAACCGCCAACGACCGACATGAAGAACAAGCCCAACGATCCACCAGCGTTCATCTTCTCATTGTTCTCGGGTGCAAACACGCAAATCAATTGCCCCACCCCGAATGCCAGCATCGCGGCAAAACCCAGCAGCGAGATGATCAACCCAACAACACCAATCACCACCGCCAGGCTTTCCAATGCCCCCGGTATCGCGAGCTGCAACAAGCTCACAACCACAGAGAAAACAGCTGACACCAAGAAAACCGCACCTGAGCCCAACACAATCATCATGCCAATCCGAGCGACATTGTAACGATCGGGATCAAAGGACGCCCCGGAGCTACCCTTCTTGCGTCGAAGGCCTCCCAATTTTCCTCCGTTGCGTTTTAGTGCCGAATTGGTCATCACCGATTGAAACGGATTATCTTCAACCGTCTGCGTACCACCTTCGGGGCCGAGCACGATCGGGACGACAGCTTCGCCCAAACCTTCTTCGGCGAAGTTCGCCAACCCGGATCCGCCTCGCGGTGAAGGAGGAGCACCGAAGATATCGGCTTGCGGTTGAAATCCACCTTCCACTCCGAACTGACCAAGATCTGGACTGACCGGCTGAGCTGGTTGGGCTGGCCGAGCTGCTGGGCTCGCAGACCGAGCGGCGGGCCTTGCGGGCGTCACTGGCGTTGCGGGTGCAGCTGGTTGAGCGGCCGAGTCAGGCTTACGAGTTCGAAAGGACATGCCACACGCCTTGCACTTGACCGCTTTTCCAACAGCAGAATCAGGAAGGGTATAGGTCTTACTACACTCAGGGCAAGCGATCTTAACTGGCATCGAATCAAACTCAGAAAGGACAGAATCGGAAGTTTCACACATCTTCAGCGCACCGAAGCGTGAGACATTCTACCCGCCAACCCCTTCTCCGGCCAGCAAATCTCGCGACCTCATTCAAAAACATTAGGTAACCGTTTTGCTTAAAACCTCAAAACAGATTCGACCGGCGCAATTCAGGCTGGCACTTTAAAACCCAAACAAAGTGATGCTCAACCAATCAACCGTCTAAAACTTTCGGCCGAGTTGTCACAAGCCAGTTGCCATCACAAACGGGCCTGCACTTGCTCGCCAATTTCATTGGTTAAACCGAATCCACTCACACAATAACTCCAATTGCTGAAGGTCGAATTGGACACCAATTTTCCGACCAGACGTTTTCTGCGCCAAACCAAAATCCAACAGCTTTACCTTACCGTAGCGATCAATCATCACATTGTTCGCACAGATATCACCATGCACCAAGTTGGCCGAATGCAAACGCCCAACCGCTTCGCGCAGCCCCGCAATCCAACTCTCCCGCGTTTCAAGGGACGCCGTTTTGGCCAACGCAAACAACGATTGGCCTTCAATCAACTCTAGCAACAAAAAACAACCGCCGTTGGGCAATCGCCCGACTCCATAAGTTTTGACGATGCAAGGATCTGACAAACTTAACAAAAGCTCTGCTTCGCGATAAAAGGCCTGCCGAGCTTGTTCGTTTTCGAGCCATTTCTTTTTGATTGCTTTGATTGCAAAAAGTAGCCCCGTAGAAACCTGCCTAGCCAAGTAAACCTTTGCAAAACTTCCGTGGCCAATCATTCGCAGCAGATCAAAATCGCGATAGTCAACTGACTCAACCTTAGCCCGATGCTCTGTATCACCGGACAAACGAAAGCCAAGCTCCTCGCTTGCCACTAACTTCGTTTTCAAATTCTCCAACAACCGCCTGACTGTTCGAGTCGACCGCCCAATACGCTCAGCGATTTCTTCAAATGAAAAACCGGCGAGGCGTAGATTCAAAACCTTGGCCACCAATGGCTTCTCGGACTTCAAAACATCTTCGACTAACTCTACAAGCTCATTGATGCCGTTCTCTCCGATTTCCGCGTTAGCCTCCAAAGAAGATTCGGAACGCAAATCTCGTTTTTGAGTCGAATAGTGCTCGAACTGTTGCTTGACTTTATTAATGGCAATCCCGGCCAACAAACGCCATAGATCGCCTCGCTCTTTCCATTTAATCTCGTCGCGATCCAACATCGCGAAAAATGCCACAAACACATCTTGGGCAATATCATCCGCGTCAACCTTGGCCTCAAGAACGCCAAGCAAACGTTTTCGAGCGAGGCTAATCAATCGATTTTGATAGCGAGAGTGAATTTCTAGCGACGCGGCAAACGTTTCAGACGGACTACCACCGGCGTACCGAGCCAGTAATTTTTCAGAGGAATTATTATTCATAAAACATGTCCGCTTTCGCCGCTCAATCCTGAACCACAAATAGAAGAAGCTATTTGGCTACCATTTTGACCTGCCACAACTATATAAGTTCAGCGAAAGAATCCCATGGCATTTGTTGTCACCCGAAAGTGCATTGGATGTAAAGATACCTCCTGCGTAACCGTTTGCCCCTGTGATTGTTTCCACGAGGGACCGGAAATGCTCTACATCAACCCCGAGGACTGCATCGACTGCGAGGCCTGCGTCGCGGAATGCCCCGCAGAAGCGATTTTTCACGAGGACGACGTACCGAACGAATTCAGCACCGACATCGATCTGAACGCTCGGATGTACAAGGTACACCCACCAATTACAGAAAGAAATCCGTGACCCAACATAAATATACGGCTCCGGCTTTCGGGCCACCCTGCCCCAGCCCGATAACCTGCGAGCAACGACAACTAGCGTCGACCGCCGGCTCGCCCGCGTTCGTCGATCTTTCCGTCACCGTCGCGGTCTTCGCCAAATGGAATCTCCATTTCAACCTCGACTCCTTTCCGCCTACCTTCCCTCACATG
>JALZWN010000227.1 GCA_023300235.1 Mariniblastus sp. | reverse complement strand
AGCTGCAGTCAGTCCCGTCTTTGGGGCTACTACACGACCGGTTCGTAGTGCATTCCAATCAACTTGTCAGCAATCCTCAATTTGCCCACGGCGATGAGCCTTAAGGCGTGGTGGCCAACGATATAGTTTTTGTCAGTTCTTCCATCCGGACGCACAACACCAACTTTGCCGACACTCCGAACACATTTCCAAACCTTATCTACAAAGTCTCGCATTGCCTTGTCGTCGTCTGATATTCCCGCAGCAACTCTGCCTGAAAAGAGCACTCCTTCTTGTTCGGTCGCTCGCAGCATCTGAACAACGCACCCTGCAATAGGGCCTTCAATTTCTCCATTTTTTCTGGGGGCGGTAGGGAGCTTTGCTCGCTGACCGCTGTATAGGTAGGTTCGGCCCGTGTCGCAATCTTCGACACCTTGACGGTAGTCTGGGGAACCGCTCCAGACATTGTCGTCTAAGAATGAAATTCCTGGGATTTCGACTTTTAGGCACTTCGAGAGTTCAATTTCGTCATCTGGTGCGAAAAAAAGTTGCAACTGCTTCTTCATATCGAATCCTTACTTTCGTGGCTTGGGAATTGTGATGATCGGCTCACCAGTTTGTTCAAAAATTCGATCACGGTTGATCCTCTCACGAGTCGTCATAGTACCATCTACGCGGGCATCTGTCGTATTGATACGGATACGTGAACCATCAGAACCTTCAAATGTAAGGTCTGGATACGAACCGCCCTTACGCCCACCATCTAGGAGCGGTAGATATTCCTCAGGAACCTCTGCGCCCGTAACGCGATCACGGCCACCCGCGATGTGCCTGTGATCAGGGTTAACATCTAAGAACTCATCACGAACTTCGTCGATATGATCCCGAGTAGATTGGTTCCCACGCCGTCCTGTCTTTGGGGCATTATTGACTCCCAAGTCATCAGTGACATTATTTTTCCCCCCGCCTAACTTTCCTAGAATTTTGTCAACAATGATATCCTGGGCATACCGACCACCAATGTCACAAACAATGCCAGTATAGTCTTCACCGTCAATTGAACGTTGCAATCCTTCGGCCAGAGTACCAGAAATATCTAGCGCATCAGCGCCCGTATTTGAAACAAGTTCTAAACGCTCGATACCTGTCTCAATAGTTCTTCTCAGGTCGTCCTCAACTAAACGAAACACCTGATGGTAGAAACTCTTCTTAACACACCTAGATCCAAAGTAGAGCAAAATGTCGGGGCCACAAAAGTAATTACCCCAAGACCACAAACCGAACGGATCCATCGCACCCGGGACGAAGTATGCACGATATTGTGACATATCGTATTGGCAACTTTGGTGAAGAGTGACTCGATGGCTTTGTGTGCGTTGGCGCAAGTCGCAGGGGGCATCGTAGTGCGAAGTTTCGTTGCGGCAGTGGTTGTTGGGTAGTGTTTTCGCGGTCTGTCGTACCGCCATGTTGGTACGATTGAATGTTTGTGAACCATCGTAGCCACATGGGGTGGCGTTTTGGGCGCTGAGTTGGTGGAGGTTGGGTCGCGATCGTAGTTGTACTCGGCTATATAAGTAGGCAACTGTAGTGATCAGTAATCGTAACAGTGCAACGTAGGTGCAGTGTGCTGAAAGCCGGTGTTTTGGCTTGATACCAGGCTCTGCTATAGCGGTTTGAGGCGGCGCGAGTTTCGTTGTAGTTGGGCTCGGGTTGCTGGTCGCTGCACTGCGACGGTGATTGATCGTTCTGCGTCGTAGTTGGTGTTGGTTGCGTCGTAGTTGGTTTGGGGATGGGCAGATGCCAGCAAGTATTCGTAGTGTTGTAAGTTGGGTGGTTTGTAACACGGACAGCAAAAGCCGATCGCATGTAGGCTGTACGGAGTTCGTTGCGGGCTGGTTCCACGCATGTTCTGAACCACGCGGTTGCTGGAGACCGTGTGGTTGCGTTCGCAAGTGGTTGATTTTTGTTAAGGCGAATTGCATAAGCTTAGCGTAGCAGTTTAGTCTTTCCGATGCAATAAATTTCTGAACGCGTCATCGATATCAAAGTTGCTTTGGTAATGCAGTTGTGGTCTCCGCTTAAGGCCGCGTCCGGCCGGCTTTGTCGGCGGCGAAGTAGGCGTCGGCGAGATGCTTGACGACTTGGGGGTAGTCTTTGGCTAAGTCCTGTTGCTCTCCGGCGTCTTGAGACAGATCGTAAAGTTCGTGGCCTTGTTTTTTTGCGTCGCCGTACCAGACGACTAGCTTCCACTTGCCACCGCAGACCGCGACGGCACTGTCTTTTCCGTTACCCAAAATAAACACGTTGTCACGCCCCGCAACCTGGTCGGCATTGCCTGTTAAAACCGGCAGCAAGCTGAACGAATCTTCGGCGACATCGTTGGGTGGCTCGCGGTCAACGATGTCTGCAAAGGTGGCAAACAGGTCGGTCAAGTTGGTGGTGCATTCTGCCTTTGAGTTAGGTTCGATCTGGCCTGGCCAGCGAGCGATAAACGGAACGCGGTGTCCGCCTTCGTAGGGGTGCCCTTTGCCGTTTCGCCATTGTGAGTTGGTGACGTGGCCGAGTTTTTTTGCGTCTGCTTTTGCGGTTTTGGAAAGCTTGCGGATGTCACCTGAGTCGTCGGCGAGATTTAAGTTGACGCCTTGAGTGCCTTTGAAATCTTTTGTCGTCGATCCGTTGTCGCTGGTGAAGATTACGAGCGTGTTGTCAGCGAGATTTAGTTCGTCGAGCGTTTTCAGGATCGTTCCGACGTGCGAGTCAAGTTCTTGAATGTGGTCACCGTACAGGCCGGCTTGGCTGGTACCGCGAAACGCCGCGGCTGGTGTGACGTGAGTATGAGGAGCACAGGGGGTGAAGTACAAAAAGAATGGGTTGGACTTGTTGCGCTGAATGAACTCAACCGCTTTGCGGGTCAGCATCGTGTCGACTTGGTCTTCGACGCGTGGTTTGTCGACGCCTTCTGGCAAGTCGTTGCCTTTGTTGACGGATTTGTATTCTTTGCCGGGAGTGCGACCGTAGATGTCGTGGTTTTCGATAAAGACGCGGGTTGAGTCGTTGTGGTTTGAAGGTACGCCAAAATGGTAGTCGAACCCGGCTTCGAGCGGGCCGGTGATGGGTTGTTTGTTCCAGTCCTTGCTATAACCAAGATGCCATTTTCCGATGGCCGCCGATTTGTAACCGGACTCTTTCAAAAAGCTAGGGATGATCATTCGGTCGGCGTTAACCCGGTAGCCGTTTCCCTTTTTGTGCAAACGCCACGGAGATCGTCCGGTCAGCAAACCATATCGCGATGGCGAACAAAGCGAAGCTGCGGCATGGACTTCGGTGATCGTCATGCCTTGTTTGGCGAGCCCGTCGATGTTGGGTGTGGAAATTTTTGTGGCTCCGAAGCAGCTCAGGTCACCGATGCCAAGGTCGTCCGTAAAGATGACAACGATGTTGGGTGGCTCTTGGGCGGCTACGGTTAAATCGATTGTGAGAGTTAAGAAAACGATGATCGGCAACGCCAAGAGGTTGCGAGGTATCGATACGATCGCGTTGTTTCCAAATGCATGAATGGATTTCATTACTTCAGTCTCATTAATCGGTTAAAATTAAAGCCGGCGGTAAAGCAATTAAAACGGTGATTCAGGCGTCTGGCTAGAGCGTGACTCGTAGGGCCAACGAAGCTTTGTCCAAAAACTTGGGTTTGGATCGTTGTTTGGGTCGAACTAAAGCAGTGTGAGACGGATGCAATGTAACTTTACCGCGTGAGGGTTCCATGTTTACGCGATCAGAAAAGGATTAATTTGAGAAAGGCCGTTTGCAAAACATGCTCACGGGATTTTCCCAATTGCACATCCTACGCGTAAGCATGCCAACACTCAGAAGATCCCCTTGACCTCAAAGCCGTGAAGCATGGTGGACCGCTTGAAACACCTGCCCAATCCCCAACCTGCCCGAGCCGTAATAAACCCAGATGGACCAAGGAAAAGCAATAGGCGAAATTATGAAGTTGAGTTTAGTTGTTTGCATGGCAGTCGCGTGCTGTTTTACTGCGGTTTTGTTTTGCGGTGTTCAGGCCGGTGTGGCCGATGAGCCTGCGGCTGATTTCTTTGTGTCGACCAGAGGATCGAATACTTGGTCGGGAACTCTCGCCGAACCGAACGCTCAGCAAACCGATGGGCCCTTCGCGTCGCTTGAAAGGGCTCGTGATGCCGTGCGTGCGTTAGGCAAGAAAAAATTTCGCAACGTGTTGGTCATGGTTCGTGGTGGAACCTACCGGCTTGATAAAACGCTGGTGTTTGGACAGCAAGATTCAGGCCGTCGTGATTTTGAAAATACTTATGCCGCCTATCCGGGAGAGACGCCAGTCTTTAGCGGCGGTCGACCGGTTGAAGGTTGGAAAAAAGTCACCACTGCCCTGCCCGGCTTGCCTGAGAAGGCGAAAGGCAAGGTTTACGTGGTTGATGTTTCAGGCAAGTTTAAGGCTTTGTTTGATAGCCAAGGGGTGCTGCCGCGAGCTCGCTCCGCAGCATTTTTTCCGCTTGAAGGTAGCAGCCGGAATAGGCTTCATTGCCCTGAGGGGTTGATCCAAAACTGGGCCAACGTACAGGACATTGAGATCGTCGTTCGTCCGCATCATGCGTGGATCGTCAATATCTTGCCGTTGAAGTCAGTGGATGTGAAACAGCAAATCGCTCACACGACGATCGATTCGACTTACGTGATGAACAAGCTGCATTTTTTGAAAGAAACAAAAAACGTATGGATTGAAAACGCATTGGAGCAACTTGATCAGCCCGGTGAGTGGGTATTGGATTCGAAGGCCGGTAAACTCTACTTGTGGCCGCGGGAAGGCTCGTCGGAATCGTTGTCCACGGTGGTTGCTCCTGGTTTGACGGAACTGATTCGCGTGGAAGGCAAGATCAACAAGCAGGGTCCCGGGGACAAGCCCGTTCGGAATTTGGTGTTTCGTGGGTTGAGCTTCATGCACGGTGATCGTTATACGGTTGCTTCAGACGATGCCGGTTTGCAACACGATTGGGATTTCCACGACAAAGCCAATGCGCTGGTTCGGTTTCGAGGATCGGAGAAATGCAAGATCGAGCAATGTCGGTTTGCCCATAGCGGCAGCGGAGCGATTCGAGTTGATTTGTACGGGCAAGAAAACGAGATCGTCGGTAACGAAATCGAAGACATGGGAGGAGCCGGCGTTTTGCTGTGCGGTTATGGTCCGGGTACGAAGGACGTGAATCGTAAGAATCTGGTTTACAACAATCATATCCACCACGTCGGTCGAATCTATTCGCATTCGCCGGGCATTATGGTTTGGCAGAGTGGCGAGAATCGGGTCGCGAACAATCTAATTCACCACACGCCTTACACTGCGATTATCGTTTCGGGGTGCATGACCGAGTTTTTCAAAAAACGAGGACGAGAACTCGGTAGGACGATTCGGCGTGATGAGGTTGGTGAGCTGCCCAAAGGGTACGGTATCGATTACGTCCGCCCTTTTCTTCATTCGCATGACAACGCGATCGAATACAACGAGATTCATCATGCGATGGAGGTGTTGGGAGATGGCAATGCGGTCTACATTCGCGGTGCGGGTGCTGGGAACGTAATCAGGCGGAACTACATTCACCATTTGGTCGCTCCGATGATCATGCAAGCGGCGATTCGCACTGACGGTGGTCAGATGGATACGACGATTGTTGAGAATTTGATCTACAAATGCACTTCGCAGGGGATTCTGATCAAGCTGAACACGCGTTGCGAAAACAACATCGTTGTGGATATGATTGGTCCGCCGCGTGGCTACTGTTTGTCGGTGCGTGAAGGGCCGCTCAACGGAACGATTCAGCGAAATGTTTTTTATTCGACTACAGAGCCCTGTGTTTTTATTAATGAATTGAACCCTCGGCGAGGCAAAGGAACGGAAGATCGGCGAGGGCGAATGTTGGCGAAGGCGATGGATGCGGACACGGATCGTAATGTCTACTTCTGTGCAGCGAATGAGGCGTCAGGCAAAGAGATGTTGCAGAAGCAGCGAGCTGATGGGGTTGACGTGAACAGTGTTTCGGAAGATCCATTGTTTGTTGACCCAAGCAACGGTGACTTTCGTTTTAAACCTGGATCGCCGGCCTTGAAGCTTGGGATTGTCCCGTTTGATATGTCGAAGGTTGGTTTGGTGAAAGGCAAGTAAGCCTTCGTCTGGCTACCAGAGCCCCCAGATTCAAAAACTGATTTGCAGTGCCGCTTTGTTGCGGGATTGGCTAGAGTTCGTGTCCATGACCCGTGGAAACAATAGACTTTTGGAAATGTGACCTGCTGTAAAATTCAGGTCGATAGTAATACTAAATTAGAGGCATAAGATGAACCAAGATGAAATAATGGTAGCCCGTAGCGTGAGCAAGGAATCGAAGCGACAGCGAGGTTTTTGTGTTCGCGATTCGACAAGGTGTTTGTTTCAGATGTCTCTTGCTAGTCTGCTACTCGTTTTGTTCTCGGTGTCGGCAATCGCTCAGAAAAGTCAATCAACCGAAGACAACGAAGCGATGACGCGAGCCAAACGCACCATAAGAAGCCTTGATAAAGACAAAAACGGAAGCTTTGAAAAGAGTGAGAGTAAAAACGCCCAAGTATGGAAGCGTTTTAAAAAGCTTGACACTAATAATGACGAAGTCATTTCGTTGGAAGAACTAAGCAAGCTACCCAAGGCGCCGCCTGCCTATATGGAGACTGGCGGTGAGCGGAAACTCGAAGTGGTCTACAAGCGGGTTGCTGGTCGCGAGCTTCATTTGGATCTCTATTACCCAACAGGTGAGGCCGCGAAATCCTCGTCACGACACCCGGTGGTTGTTTACACTCACGGCGGAGGTTGGGCAGCGGGCAGTAAGCATAGTGCTGCGAAGCATTCATTTAAGGCGGTGTTCAGCCAATTGATCGCCGAAGGGTTCGCAGTGGCTTCGGTGCAGTATCGGTTGGTCAAGGGTGAATCGCGGATGCGAGACTGTGTGATTGATGCTAAAGATGCCGTACGGTATCTGGCCAAGAACGGGGAGTCGTTGAAGTTAGATTCAAATCGGTTCTATACGATGGGCGATTCTGCTGGCGGGCAAATGGCTCAGATGTTGCTGTTGGCCAGCCACGAGTCATTGCCGGGTGACGCTGATCTTGCCGCGACGCCTTACAAAATGGTGGCTGGAGTTTCTTGGTATGGTCCTTGCGATTTTGAGGACGTGCGGTTGTTCAATCATGACGATCGACCAGGTTTCCGCGACCGCTTTGGTCCTCGGATTATTGGTGGCGAGAAGGTCACTCCCGAAGAGAAGCTAAAGCTTTATCGTGAGATGAGTCCAGTCAATTATTTGCGAAAGGAAAGTCCGCCGTTGTTAATGATTCAAGGCGATAAGGATACGACGATTCCGGTCAAGCATGCTGAGTACTTGGCGAGGCAGGCTGAGTCGATCCACGCGCCGGTTGAAACATTGATCGTCAAAAACGCCGGTCATAACTGGCGGCGAGTCGATGCAGACATTAGTCCGACTCGAGGCGAGATCATCGATCGCACGGTCGAGTTTTTTCTGAAGCACAAGTAGATGCTGTGTGGCGAAAGGTTTAACGGATAGCCGGAAGGCGTCGGCGTCAGTCAGATCGCCGTCGGCGCGGCATCGGGAAGGAGTGTCGAACCATCATCGATGGTGCATCACGTCCAAGTCAGGTAGCCCGAGTCAGACAATCTCAAGTCAGACATCCTCAAGTGAGGCATTCCCAAGTGAGGCTTTTCAACGTTAGACAGAGATATCTAACGTTGGAAGTGGCGGTGTTGCTTTTGAGCGAAATGATTTAAATATCTGGCTTGTGGCGACGAATAGCGGCTTGAATTTGCTTTTACGCTCAACGCCTCCCTCGAAACGCTCATGAACTGCCCTCATTGCAAACACCCACTCCAACGCACCAAGTACGCCAACGCGAACGTCAGGGAGTGCCCGACTTGCAAGGGCATGCTGTTGGCGAGTACTCGTGCGGAAAAGATAAAGCGACGAGTCAACAAAGACGTCAAGGAATTGATGAAAGAGGTGATGGCGGTCGAGCCCAAGGACGGATTGGAAGAGATTCGCTGTCCGGCTTGTCGAGATAAAATGGACAAGCGGTTAGTTAAGAAACTTGGCATTCATGTGGATGACTGCGACCAATGCGGCATGGCTTGGTTTGACCCCGGCGAATTGGCTGAGGTTCAGTTAGCGTTTGAAGCTCGTTCTCAAACGGCTGAGTTGAATGAGTTTCGCGATCGGTTGGAGAACATGACGGACGAAGAACGCGCGGAATACGAGCAAAGGATCGCCATGCTAAGGGATCTTGGAACGCCGATGGAACAAGCCGTTCGCGGTGCTGTTTTTGAATTGGCTTACAAATACTACTGGTATGGTTCTAGATAGTCGGCCCAAGGTACAGGGGAATGTAGCATTCAGGTGCAACACAAGTTGGCTAGGTGTATGTTTGTCTTGTTTCCATTGTCTTTTGTCTGGCTTGTGTGCGACATTGGATTAACTGGACTACCGAAGGCAGATCCTTCGGTGCAGTGCGTGACAATGCAGATCCTTGTCACACGAGTGAAGGTGGTGCGGGGAGGCTATGCCGGCGTAACTGCGGGTGCTTTCTTGGGAGGCTTCGCAGGCGTTTTTGGAGACTTTTTGGCGGGAACGTTGAATTGTTTCTTGAGTCGTTCGAGTTCTGTTGTTGAGTTTTGTATCAACGCCGCGTGCTGCGAACTGCCGTACAAGTTGTTCAGCTCTTTGGGATCGCTTTCCAAATCGTAGAACTCGTAGTACTCGCCGTGAGGAACTCCACGGCCGTAGAACCGAATCAATTTGTACCGGCCGTCGAAGACGCCCTCGTGTCGGCGAACGGCGTGAGTGCCCGGGTAATTGTAGTAGTGGTAGTAAAGGCTCTTACGCCACTCAGGATTTTCTTGTTTTAGAATCGGCAACAGACTTCTTCCGTCCAAGTTCTCAGGGATTTTGGCTCCGGCGATTTCGAGAAGCGTAGGAGCGATGTCGATATTTTGTACAAGATCCGCGTTCGTCGTGTTGGGCTTGACGACGTTGGGCCAGCGGACAATCAACGGAGTTCGAAAGGATTCCTCGTACATAAAACGTTTGTCGTACCAGCCGTGGTCGCCAAGATAAAAGCTCTGGTCGGAGCTATACGCAATGATGGTGTTTTCTGCCAAACCATTGGCGTCTAGGTAGTCCAGCAAGCGGCCGACTTGATCGTCCACACCTTTGACGCAAGCGAGATAGTCTTGCATGTAGATCTGATACTTCCAGCGGGTCAGTGCTTTCGGGTCGTCTTTGAGTTTGTCATAGACTGCTTGCCGGGCGCCATAGAAACTCCGGTACTTGAGGTTGGCTTGTTGCAGTTTTTTTCCGAGCTCGTTGTTTTCTGGTTGAAAGTCTTCGTGGGCGAAGTCTTGGTTGGACCTGCGAAGCTTCATGTCGGTGTCTTTGAAGTGGTTGGCGAGCGTCATTTCTTGGACGTTGGCGGCGTGCCCGCGGGTGGTGTAATCGTCGAATAAGGTTTCGGGTTCAGGGAAGACGGTTTTCGAGTAGTGATCGACCAACTCGGGGCTCGCCACCCAATTTCGATGCGGCGCTTTGAACTGGCACATGACCATGAACGGTTCGGATTTGTCTTTGACTTTTTCGAGATGATCGATGGTCATGTCCATGATCAGGTCGGTGCAATGTCGGCCTTTGAAGGTGACTTTTTTCTTGCCATCTTCGCCGTTCGCATCGGGCACGTAAAACTGTGGGTTCAAGTATTGTCCTTGACCTGGCAAAACGGCCCAGTCGTGAAATCCTTGCGGCGTGGTTTTCAAATGCCACTTGCCAAAGATCGCCGTTTGGTAGCCTTGGTTCTGAAGTAGCTGAGGGAAGGTGGTTACCCGGTCGTAGTTGAGGCAGCCGTTTTTTGAGCCGTTATCGAGGACGCCGTTTTTATGGCTATGCATGCCTGACAGAACACAGGCTCGTGCCGGTCCACAAATCGAGTTGGCGACATAGCTGCGGTCAAAACGCATGCCGGCTTTTGCAATTCGATCGATCGATGGAGTGGGTGCAGCGGCGGCCAAGTGACTTTCGTAAGCACTAATCGCATTGTGACTGTGGTCGTCTGAAAATAGCCAGATGATGTTGGGGCGATTAGGTTCTTCGGGAGGCGGGTCTGTAGGGGCCGGTAAGATTCCAAGTAGTAGGCAAGCGAATGGAAGGATGATCGAGCTCATAGGTGGATGTCGTTTTCAAACGTGACGAGTGACTAGATCATGCTTGTCTAGGCGGAACCATTTTAGTTGCTTGGTGGTGCTTGCTGAAGTGGTTGATACGCCGCAGAACATGGATCGCTTGGCGGTGTTTGCTGGTAGATGGAGAGGAAGAACGACCGGTCTTTCTTGCTCAGCCAAAGCAGCTGGAAGTTCTTCTGAGGGATAAGTGGTAGAGGCCAATCATTCCGGGGTCTTTGTGGTGAGTGTTTTTTCGGCGTTGAGAATATTGCAGATGGCAATTCCAGAGACCGTTTAAGTCCAAGGGGCCGGTTGATTTAGTCACGCGCAGATAGTCGACTTTCACTCGTTGAAAGATGCGTTTGCACGGGCGAACAAGCGGGACTGACTCTCAAACTGCCGGGCCGTTGGCCCTTTGAATTCATCTTGCGATGCTGACCCAGCCCTGCGGAACTTTCAGTTCCTTCGGCTGGGCTAGAGAAACTGCCGGGCC
>JALZWN010000226.1 GCA_023300235.1 Mariniblastus sp. | reverse complement strand
CACGACGACGGTTGGCTGTTTGAAAGCGTTAAACCGGCAAGTACGACGCCATCGAATTTGATTGAAAATGCTTCACGAAAAGCGCCTGGCCCCTGCCCCACCTGCCTGCCCCATCAATTAAAAAACTGGCTAAGCATCAGCTGGTTGGTTATCCAGCTCTCCAAGGAATTTTTCGGTCAATTGCACAAGACGACCGACATACTGTGTTTCAAACAGCTCCAAGTGGCTACCTTCGGCATTCTCAATTCTCAAGTCCGCCGCGACTTCGGACCAGCCCATGTTTTCATCAATCCGAAACTTAGAACTGTTGCCGGTCGCCGCGACCACTCGTACCGGACAATCGATCGCTTTCGGGACGTAACTTTCCTCCAGCGACATGTGTTGCTCGCGAGCTCTTTTATGTCGCCAAAAGTTAGTATCCAATACGGCCGGACTGGCGATTTTGGAAACTCGATGTTCCACTTCGACGGTCGTACGATCCTTAATCGCCTTGCCGATTCGCTTGGTTAAGCTAAACAACTTTTTGGATGTCGATCGTTTTTCCTGATCATCCCAGAACATCTTCAGGCGTTCAATCGCTCCATTATGCTCGAGCAACGCTGGATTTCCGATGTCGTACAGAATTAAAGTTTCAACCTTATCTCCGCCGACCTCCAACTGCTTCGCGACTTCATATGCCAGTACGCCACCAAAGGAATAACCGGCGATTCGGTAAGGCCCTTGTGGTTGCAGCATTCGAATCCGTTCCACGTATCCGACTGCTAATTGTTCGACACTGTCGGGAACCTCGAATTCGGCATCGCTCAACATAGGCGATTCCAAACCGTAGACTGTCGATTGAGTTTCTAAACGATTCGCAAACTCGCGATAAAACATCACTGCACCATCGGCGCCGTGCAGCAACATTAACGGTGGCAGTGTCGATTCGGATTGCTTTAAACAAACGACCGCCGCCGGCAATTCTTGTTCCTGTGAGTCAGTTTGCTCGGTGCTGGTTTCTGTCTGATCGTTCACCAGGCCGAGTTTTCGAATCAGTTTTCGCGGCGTCGGGCTGTTAATCAGGTGAGAAATGGGCACCATCTTGCCGAATACTGTTTCAACTTGAGCAATCATTCCAACTGCCATCAGCGAGTCGCCGCCTAGTTCAAAATAGTCTTCATCGAGCGTCAACTGGTCGTTGCCAAACTGTTGTCTCCAGATCCCTAACATCTGGTCTTCAACGCTTGCCGAACCGTCACCATTGGAGGATGCTTCCATTTCGCTTTGCAAACGCAAGGTCACACTGCGTCCGTCTTCCAACCCAATTTTTATGCGATCGGAAAACGATTGCTTCGACAAAACAACTCGCGGGTGAATCGGATTATTCACGGTCGCGATCAAGGCTTCGGTTCCTTCAAAGACGGTGAACGAGTTTTCGGCAATTTCTCGTTGCAATGCAGCATCGGACGAGAGGTCCACTTGTGATCGAACAGCCATCCCGACATCTCGAAATGCCGGCCAATTCACCGAAAAGACCCTCGCGCCGCCAGCCGGATCGTGTTTCATTTGGCGGCATAGTCCATCTAGATAATTATTGGCAGCGCTATAAGCAAACTGACCAAACAAGCCAATGTCCGAAGCGATCGAAGAAAACAACACTAGCGATCCGATGGCATCGGGTGTCTGCCGAATGTACTGACAGCATACTTCGGCCGCGAACGACTTAGCCGCTAATACTGGCTTCAACTGTTCCCAGGTCTTGGTGGCAACCACTCCATCTTTCAACACACCCGCGGTGTGCAATAGCAAATCGATTTTACCGAAACGCTTATTGCACTGCTGCAATGCCGCAACCAATTGCTGGCTTTCTGAGACGTCGCATTGAATGATGCTCACATCACACAACGATTTTAATTGTCGATAATCAGCGATGCGTTGTTGTAGCTCGCTGGATTGAGTTTCCTGTGGGTCGGATAAAATCTGTTCCCATTGGTCCTCTGGCGGCAGCACATTTCTGGCCAGCAAGACAACTTTGAGATTTTCAAATTGACTTGCAAGCTGCAAGGCCATGTTCCGAGCCAGACCGCCTAGGCCGCCGGTGCAAACAATGGTCGATCCGTTTTCAACTCGCGCGGTTGTGTCGGCAGAAAGAGCGACTCGGTCGTAATCCTGCTTCCACCAATTACCTCGGTCCAATGCCAATAGCGGTTCGTGCAACTGAGAAACCAGCAGCTTGCCGAGCATTGGTTGAGTCATCGCGGTCGAGACGTTGCTGCCTAGGTCGATAACCTTGGTGTGGATCGCTCGATATTCTTTTTGGATGACGGCTGCTGCGCCGATGAAACAATGGTTCGCAGCCTGAGGCCTTACAGCAGGATCAATGTCGGCAACGCCCTGGGTTAGAATGTTGATCGTCACAGCACGCTCAACAACCACTTCACCAATCGCTTTGCTTAACCAAGCTAGGCTGATCGTCGACGTCTGCTGTTGGATCCAGAAATCATCCGGATTGTCCGTCTGTTTCGCCGCCGATGAATCGCTCACCGTCCAACCATGGATCACACCGGCCAGTGTTTTTTCGGCTTGCACGTCCTGCAGCAGTGTTTGATAGTCCTCAAACTGGTCGGGACAAATCTCATATTCGTTGTCGCTCAGCTTCGCGTAACGCTCGGCCGCAACGACCGAAATCACATCAAGGCTGTCAACCGATTCGGTCAAAACTTGCTGGATCGCGTCGGCGGTCAAACCAGAACCCGGCAAAACCAACCAACGATTGGCCTGTTGGGCTAACTGATCGGCCAACTGTTCGGCCGGCGCAGAAGGATCAGCGGTCTGCTTTTGACCTGCTAGAGCGTCCGTGAAGTGCTCGGCCAGGTGATCCTGTTTCCAAACCGGAACGTTGTACCAATCGCCTGAAGCAACTTCGTCCGGCGCCACACCAACGTGTTCCTTTTCCGCTCGATAAGTCTGTTCGTTGAAACAATACGTCGGCAAAACAACGCGTCGTGGTCGTGCCGAGGTTTCAGGTTTCAGACGGCTCCAATCGACCTCCAAACCTTCGGTCCAGCAACGACCCAACGCTTGCCACGCGAACTGTTGGCTATCGGCATCGGCTTGTTTGGGGCTTGGCAACGTCGCTACGGCCGCGTGATTACCGCCCGAGAATTGCGTTTTTGAAATTTGCGTCAGTGTTGAACCAGGGCCAAGTTCGATAAACAAATAGTCATCCTCGGACGCCATCAACGTTTCGAGATTTTCAGCAAACTTGACAGTCGACCGAATTTGTTGGGCGTAATAATTGGGATCGGTAGCTTGCGTTTTGGAAATCCACGTCCCAGAAACATTGGACAGGTAGGGGATTTTTGCTTCACTAAGCTGTACGTCGGTGAACGCTTGCAAAAACTGATCCAGCATCGGTTCCATCATTTTGGAATGGAACGCATGAGACGTATGTAGCTTCTTCGACTTTACGTCCTGCGAATCGAGCAATGCTGCAAAGCGATCGATCGCATCGTCAGGTCCGGCGACAACCGCGACGGAGCGACTATTGACGACGGCCAAATCCAAGTCATCACTTTGTTGTAAAAGCGTGTCGATATCGCGATCGTTGTGCATGACTGCCAGCATTGAACCCGGCGACATTGACTGCATCAATTGACCGCGTTTGGCGACAATCGCCAAAGCATCTTTTAAACTGATCACGCCCGCGATCGCGGCTGCGGCGTATTCGCCAATGCTGTGGCCGATCATCGCGTCAGGAGACACGCCCCATGATTGCCATAATTTGGCTTGAGCGTACGAAACCGAAAACAAAGCCACTTGTGCGTGCTGAGTTTGATTGATGTCTCGATCCGGATCGGCTGCGAAGAGCCACGCAATCAAACCGTCACCAACGATTTTCAATTCGGCATCACATGCGTCCAGTGCCTCACGGAAGACAGGCTCTTCCTGATACAGGTCTCGAGCCATGTTGGCATACTGAGCCCCTTGGCCGGTAAATAGGAACACGACCTTGCGTTTGATCGCTTTGTTGGTGCCAAAGAAAAGTCGCTGTGCATTCGAGCCATCTTCTTTCGCGCCAACTTCTGAAGCTGAATTTTCCGTCACCGAGTCGGCAATCGCGGCACTGAGTTGTTGCTTGTTGCTGGTCAACGCAAATGCACGGCGAGCAAAATGCTTGCGACCGGTCTGAAGAGTGAACGCGATATCGCGGAAGTTTGCACTGAATGGCTGATCCGATTGGCTCCAAACATTCAACAATTCTTGTAACGAATCGTCGGTACGAGCCGAAAACGGAATCAGTTGAAGCCGCGATGAAGCTTCTACCGCCGGCTCAACAGCTTCATTTGTGTCGCCTGCTTTTGGTTCGACATCACAGGCGCCGGTGACACTCGCATTTTGGCCTTCGGCGACGACAAGATGAGCATTCGTGCCGCCCATTCCAAACGAACTGATCGCGGCAAAACGAGTTGACTGATCCGATTCCCACTGCACTGCTTCGGTGTTCACATAGAACGGCGTGTCGGGGAACACGATCTCCGGGTTGGGAGTTTCGTAATTGACCAACGGCGGGATCACTTTATGCTTGAGCGACAGAATCACTTTTAGCAGCCCTACGATTCCTGCTGCAGCGTCGGCGTGACCGACGTTAGCTTTCACCGATCCGATAGCGCAAAATTGTTTTTCTTGAGTGTCGCGTTCCCAGGCTTGCTTCAGCCCCGACACTTCGATCGGGTCGCCAATTTTCGTCGCCGTGCCGTGGGCTTCCATCAAGCCGATTTGATCGGCGGAAACCTGGGCATCATCGAGCGCGGCTTGGATGACTTCGCATTGACCTTGAATACTAGGCGCCGCGTAGCCTCCTTTACGAGCCCCGTCGTTGTTGACACCTACGCCTTTGATGACCGCGTGAATCGTATCACCGGCGTTGATCGCGTCTTGCAAGGGACGCAACAAAATCGCGCCACTGGCTTGTGAGAAAATTGTTCCTGAGGCTCGATTGTCAAATGTTCGGCAATGCCCGTCTGCTGAGTAAATCAAGCCGGCGCCGTGTTGATAGCCTTCACCCATCGGCCATGAACAGGAACTACCACCGGCGATTGCCATTTCACATTGTCCACTGCGAATCGCGTTGACGGCATGAGCTACCGCGACCAACGATGTTGAGCAAGCCGTTTGGATTCCGATTGCAGGACCGGTCAATCCCAAGGCATAAGCGGTCCGGGTGGCTAGGAAGTCCGCACCGTTACCAATCAAACGCTGCAAACGTTGGGCTTCGGGCACGTGCCGCTCGGCCGCCAAATAATTTGGATTGCCGCAACCCGCAAAGACTCCGATCCGGTGGTCAGCAGGTTCGACCGGATAGCCAGCGACCTCCAAAGCCTCCCATGCCGTTTTCATAAACAGCCGGATTTGAGGCGAAACGATTTGCGCATCACTACGGGTTACCCCAAAAAACTCGGGCTCGAACTCGTAAGCGTCATCCACCACCGTGCCACGAGCAACATAGTTTTCGCTCAAGTAGTCCGCGGGCGACACCCCTGCGGCAATCAACTCGTCTTCGGAGAACTCACGAATCGATTCGATTCCATTGACCAAATTGTTCCAGAACACATCCACGTTGGGAGCACCTGGGAAACGACCGGCCAATCCGACCACGGCGACATCAGTCACCGGCCCTGTGTTGGTTCGCGTGCGTCGCACTTGGTTGGGATTGGATCGCTGGCTGATTTGAAGGGCCAGCGAACCCGGAGTAGCGTACTGGAATACTTCGCCGATCGAGATGTTCAGTTGAGCTTCTTCTTGGACCAGCACTTGAAACTTGACGGCTGTGAGTGAGTCGGCACCCATGCGGAAGACCTGGTCATCAACACGAATCTTCCGATTAAGAATCGAGCTCCAGATGGACGCAATCTTAATTGCCAAATCATCGGCGGAAACAAAATCGGTTTTGCTGCTTGCTACCAATTCATCATCGTCGTCCAGCACATCGTCGGGGTTGGGCAAAGCTTTCTTGTCGAGCTTCAAATTTGCGTTGACGGGCAAAGAGTCCAATGGCACAAACCATGTCGGGACCATGTAATCCGGCATGTCGATCAACAAATGATCTTGGAGGACCGCATCCGGAACACGATCTTCAAACACAACGTAAGCGACCAAGCGTTGGTTGCCGGGTTGGTCTTCTCGCACCATCGCCACTGCGTCTTTAACAGCCGGATGGTTGCACAAACGTGTTTCAATTTCGCCCAGCTCGATACGGTAACCGCGCAGTTTGACTTGATGGTCGTTGCGGCCAATGTAGTACAGGAGACCGTCGTGGCCCCAGTAGACCACATCCCCGGTGGCGTACATTTTCGGCTTTTGGTCGTCATTGGAACCGGGATCAACAAACGGATCGACTCGGAATTTTTCAGACGTTAATTCCGGACGATTCAAATATCCGCGAGCTGGAGATTGACCGCCGACAAAAAGTTCGCCGGGCACCATTGGCGGCAACAACTGACCGTGCGCGTCCAACACGTAAGCTAAGCTGTTGGCAATCGGCGGGCCGATTGGAATCGGTTCGGTTTGGTTTGAGCTCAACGGCCCCAGTGTCGCAAACACGGTTGTTTCGGTGGGGCCATAGCCATTCAGCAAGCGTTTGACGCGCGGACCAACCTCGCGACAAACGAGACTTGAAACGGCCTCTCCCCCTGCAATCACCGTCAGGTTTGGCGACTCTTTCCAACCCGACGCCAGCAACACTCGCAAGCTGGTCGGAGTGGAAAACATGTACGTTGCTGAAACCTCTTCGATCAATTTTGACAGTTCAAGACCGTTCGCGCCGGCTCGTTTATGACCAATTCCAGATTTTCCACCCACTAACAACGGCGGAAACAATTCACAAATCGAAGCATCGAAGGCAGTCGTAGCGATTCCAAGCCCAGTTGAATTCTCATCCAGCTGTAGCGTGTCAATGAACGTCCGGCAAAGATCGACAAACGAGTGATGACAGACGTCGACGCCTTTGGGCTGCCCCGTCGATCCGCTGGTGTAGATCAAATAGGAACCGTGTCGCGAGTGGACATCGACATCTGGATTTTTATCGAATCGCCCAGATTTGATTCCATCCTGTATGTGTTGCTGAAACGACTGCTCGTCCCAGTTCAAAATTGCTTGAGCGGGCTGTTGAGCTGAATCGGAAATCCGCTGAGCGCACTTTAGTTGAACGGATTCAGTGATGATGAACTTGACCGATGCGTCGTCCATCATAAATGTCAACCGATCATCCGGCAGTTCAGGTTCGAGCGCCACGTATCGCCCACCGGCCTTCAACACTCCCAGCAACGCTGCCAAAAGGCAGACGCGGCGATCCATCACGATCCCGACGGTGTCTTCGATTTGAATTCCAGACTGAATTAAAAATTCAGCAATCGCATTGGCTTGCCGATTGAGCGTTTGGTAGTCCCATTGGATTCCCTGCGCGTCGCCGGCCGCCTCCTTGGCCCAAACTGCGATTCGATCCGGAGTACACGCAACTTGTTTTTCGAATTGACGGTGGAACGTGAATTCATTCAACGGCGTATCGCTGTAGGCGGACGGTAGTTGACGACCAATACCGAACTTCAACACCGTTTCGCGAAGTTGCGGCGTCAGTAGACCTAACTTGCCAATTGGTTGATCGAGCCTCTGTTGATCAGCGAAACGTTGGGCGAGCGACAGATAAACGCTAAGCCATATTTCTATCGTCCGCCGATCATATTTGTCGCTACGGTAATTGATGATGAGGTTTTCGTTTGATTCATCGATTTGAAAAACCGCATCGAGACCTGCCAAAGACTTGCCCATAACCTCCGCAAGTTCCTCGCTACCGATGTACAATGCAATGGCACAATTGACGTTACTGTCTACGCCTCTACTGGAAAACGCT
>JALZWN010000225.1 GCA_023300235.1 Mariniblastus sp. | reverse complement strand
AAAGATAAACGTCGTCGCCGCGGATCTCAGTTCGCTGCCCGATCGCATCGCGTTCGTCCGCGATCGCGTACATGATTGGGAACGCGTTAAAAATGCCTTTGATGATTCCGTATTTCTGATTCAGTCGCCGACGAGCCTCGACTGAAACGACGATATGCTGGCCGTCGTCAAATCCAAAACTCATCATGGTGTGGGCGAGGTCTTTTTGGTTGGCAAAGGGTACGACGATGAAATCCGCACAAACGATCGAAGCGACGTCGACGGTACGCTCTTCATAGTTTTCTTCGTGAGTTCCATCGTGGTGGTAACGAAAATTGCGATAGTTTTCGATTCGAATCAAATCGCCATCAAACGTTACCCGCGGGATACGCTCCATGCCGA
Source organism: Mariniblastus sp. (assembly GCA_023300235.1). Classification (GTDB taxonomy): domain Bacteria; phylum Planctomycetota; class Planctomycetia; order Pirellulales; family Pirellulaceae; genus Mariniblastus. The sequence continues at coordinate 5,021 of JALZWN010000225.1, read as the reverse complement.
CATCCCACGGGCCGCCGGCGTCTCCAGATTGAGTTGCTTTGTTGTTCATGATGCTGATCGCAGGTCGGCTGCCTTAAAAACGAAAGGCGCCTCCCATACCAAAAAAGAGATCTTCGGCGTCGGCGTTGAGTCCCGTGCCGGCGCGAACGTCCAAAACGACATTGTCGGACAAGTAGTAGTCTAGTCCAACATTGAAAAAGACTGGGTTCTCTTCCTCATTTTCAAAGCCATCGGTGAACAAACCGAAGAACTCAGTGTAGGCAGTGCATCGCTCGGTTAGCTCGGTCCCGATGGCGAACGATTGCGTGTACAACATGAACTCTTCATCAGCCGGTGCGGTGGGCCGGAATGCGAACTCGCCGAGTGCGTTGGTCGAGAATCCTGAGGAGCCATAAATCTCGACACGCGGAGATATCTTCCAGCCGTAGATATAGTCCAGTCCAAATTCAACTTCGTCGGTTGACCAGTCCTGACCGCCAGTTGGAGCAGTAGAGCGAATCTCGAGGGCACTTTCTGGACGCCAACGGCTTTGATCGGTCGTGCGGATCTTCAGTGCTAAATGAATGTCTTCAGAACCCGCTCGGTCTTCTTCGCCGAATTGCCAGACTTCGTTGTACCGCAAACGAAGTTCGACTTTTTCGGTCAGCCCATAACGAATCAGCAGCTCAGGAGTTGCGTGGGAGTCTTCAACTTCGGTCTCGCCAGAACTCTGGAAAAACGTGTACCCGAATTCGACTTGCGTGACGCCGCGCCCAACGACGGTTGTCGATTGAGTGAAGTCATGTCGCTCGGTTTCGATCCGCTCGTTTTCCGTTTCAGATTCGGCTTCCAGCTCGAATTCAATTTCGCCGGCCTCAGGCATCTCACCTCTTGGGCGAATGACATCAGCGACGCTAGCAAAACCGCCTTCGTCGGAAAACGAGTACGTTTCTTGGGCGGCGACCGTGGAAGCGGAACCGGCGAGCATTAGCACGCAGAACGCAATTAACATGATGAGTTTTGTCATTTGAGCCCTCCATGGCATCTACGATTCGCCCCAGACTTATCACAACCAACGACTGGTCGTTTGGCTATTGCTAACTATCGGTTCCTCGGTCGAATATCTTCTTATATTTGTTCCCAATCGCAGTGGGCTATCCGAACATTCGGCTAATTTTTAGCCAAGCACCAAACATCGACTTCATGGACGATCAATCAACCTAAAATTGGCCTCGCATCGTGCAGACTAATTTGCTGCGTCCGATTCGGCGATTGTGATCTTGGATTGGTTGGGGATCTTGTTCATTCGCGATTTAGCCCCCGACGGCCAAAGGACTTCGAGCGAGTCAAATGTTTCCCCTTTGCTCAAGGTGACTCGAATCGCCCCCGCGTTCTGGGATGACAGCCCTTGACCAGCAGATCGGCGGTAGAGACGCTGACCGAGCGAGGTCGTGACTCGAAGCTGAGCACCAATCGCATCTCGATTACTTTGTTCCGACGAGGTTTCGGAAAGCTGATTGCCACCTTGCAGCAAAACTTCCACAACTTTACCGGTGCCTCCGAGCTTGCCGAATTGGTTTTGGAAGAGTCTCAATCGCGGAGCATTGACGCTTACCAGAGCGATGTCCAACCAGCCATCACGGTCGTAGTCCAGCATTGCAAAAGAGCGGGCGTCTTCACGGCAGTCGACACCACTGATGAGTGACTGGTCGCTAAATCCACTTTCGGTTGCCATCATCAACCGGTTACGCTCATTCCCGCTAAACGAATTGCTGCGATAAAACTTAGTGCCGGGCTTGGGCACGCTAATATGGAAATCGAGCAGAGGAGAGTTCCAGTTCTCAGGTGTTCGGAATTCTTCACTCTGGCTTGGGTCTGATCGCACGACCGTGCTCCAAAAGCAACTTCACAAGTCGACATCGGTCGCAATCGACTTGGGCGCGGTGTAGAGACCACTTGGAACATACAGATCCAATCGGCCGTCGTTGTTGAAATCAGCGAACTGACCGCCAAACGCCCAGCCAACTTTTGTCTCTGGAGCATCAGCAGCCGCAACCTGATGGAAGGTGTTTCCGTCGTTGCGGTAGAGAAAATTCCCCCGGGCGGCGACTTCGATACGTGGGTCAACTTCACCGATGGCTTGGATGATGCGGTTGCCTGCTTTTGAATACATATTGGAGACAAACAGATCGAGGTCGCCATCGTTGTCATAGTCGCCCGCCGAGACTCCCATTCCAAAGGCCATCGTGCCATTGGGAAACGTCTCGGCAAAGGCATCGGTGAAGACCGGGTCGGCAGAACCGCGGGGCGTGTCGTTCCGTAAGAAACTATCCGGAGCAAAGTCGTTGCAGACATAGAGATCGTCGTCACCATCTCCATCGGCGTCAAACCAACAGGGCTGGTAGCTTCGGCGCCAGAGTTCGACGGCTTCACCACCGGCGCGCTTGAGTCGTCCGCCGCCGCGATTCATCAGCAGAACATTTGCCATGCCGCGCTGATCAAAGAAAGGATGCACTCCATTTGATATCGCGTCGAGTTTAGATTTGTGTTCGGCGGTGAGGTAGCGTTGTTTCCAGATGGGATGAGCATCTTTGCTTGCGCCATAAGTGCTAAGGTAGACGTCCAAAAGTCCGTCTCGATTTACATCGGTGGCTGTAATCGCGGTGATGAAATACTGATCTCCCAAGTCGGTTAGCTTATCGGTCATGTCACGAAAATGGCCATCGTCATTGCGGAAGTAGAGAGATGGCTCAAGTGTGCGGCCGACCAAGACATCTGGATCGCCGTCGTTGTCGAAGTCTGCGAACAGTGCACAATTGACAAAGTTTCTGATGGTCAAACCGGACTCGCGAGTCGCGTCAACAAAGGTGCCGTCGCCTTTGTTTCGCAACAGTTGTGGAGGGGCCAGTCGAGAGCTGACAAATAGGTCGTCGAATCCGTCGCTGTCATAATCTACCACGCTCACCGCCGGATATAGCGATGTACTTTCGGTGTCAGGCACTTGGCCATACTCCAGCTTTTCAACCATTAGCTTTAGCTTGGAGTAAGCTGTTTCGGTTAATTCTTCCTGATAGGATCGGCGTGCTTTCTTGCGAGCATCATCGTCAGGTAAGGCAGTGTCTAATACTTCTTTAAATAGTGGCTGAGGCGAATGCTGGGCGTTAAAGCCAAGCTGCTCCCAGTTCGACACTCGCCATTGATTTGTGTTGTCGAGCTTCCAAGTCAGTCGCTGTTTTGCTCGCAATCCTGCGACCTCTCCTGAATCACTTTGCCCCACCGCTTCGAATTTCGTGACCATGGTCATGGTCGAGTCGTTCAGGTTGGCCGAGAGTACTCCAAAGGAACCCTGCTGCCATACCCTGTCGCCGTTAACTTGCTCCCAATCGGCTGGGAGAGTGAGATTCTGTCCGATCTCGGGCGGGGGAGAGCTGCGTTCTCCAGACGTGAGCCATGTTGCGATGGTGCGTAGCTTTGGCGTCAATTCACGAACACGTTCCTCGCTCCGCAACATCCGCAGGCTGCGGCCTTCCTCTTTGGCCTGCAGACTCGGCTTCGATTCTAAGTTGTTCCTTGTCGTGCCGTTCTCTTTTGATATATCGCATGCTCCCAAGGTGAGTATAGCAACGGCCAGGAGGAAATGTTTTGAGTTGCGAGAATGGTTTGACATGGGCGGTACTGTTTTTAAAGAAGGCTTTACACGCATGTATAAAATTATATCTCAAGAGAACGCAATGTTGCTGCACAAAAAAAGCCACCCATGGTGGGTGGCTTGGTTGACTCAATTAGCACAGCAGTGCTTGGCTATCGTCTGCGACGACGGCTGACCATTCCAACAACTCCAAAGCCAAGAAGGGCTAGTGATGTTGGCTCAGGGACCGCAGCAGAAACTGTTGCAGTTCCAAAAGCGTCGATTTCGCGATAAACGTTACCAAAGCCATTTTCTCCAATATCAAACCTGATAACATCCACACCAGTGGCAAGGGCAATGTTTGTGTCATCGAAAACAGATGTGACAAGAGATGTGGCATTCGCTGCCTGGTCAACGGTAGTGCCGGCTGCCGTTGCTCCCGCCGTTGGGAGAAGCACAGTGAAGTCGTCGCTGCCAACTGTGCTGAAAGAAACGGTGTACTGTTGACCCGCTCGGACGTCATTCCATCCTGAGTAAACATCGATAGACGTAATGTCATATCCGAGTGTGTTGACTGAGGTGTCGAGAACAAAGTCGGCTTGAGTTCCACCAAGAACAACTACTGCCGGATTGGTGCCACCGCTGTCTTCACCTCGGGTGCCCGTTGATCCGTTGTTAATGAAATTTGCTGCTGCAAATGTGGTCGATTCCAACTGAGTTTGAAATAGATCTGTAGCAGATGGCGATGTTGCCGCTGAAGCACCAGCGACTGCATCATCAGACACGAAACTAGTTGTGACGATATCAGCGTTGGCTGACAAGCCACAGCAGCTCATGATCAAAGTGGTGAAAATAAATAAGTAGGTGTTTTTCATCATGTTATCCCAAGTAAAATCACGGAAATGTGAGCATTTGGCAGTCTGGCGATCATCGCCACACCAAATCTATAGGCCAGTTTATCGACTTCGGGGGGGCTGTCCATTCTATTTTATCAAAAAACTCGCTATTTCCGGAATTTAGAGGTTGTCTTCACCGCGGATGGGTTCGGCTTTGATCGCTCGGGGTGGGAGCCCCGAGCGCCGATTTAACAAATTACCTTGGCTCCGGATGGGGCCAACCTTGGCTTAATGACAGGTCTATCGTGGGCCAAGGTCGGCCCCTTTTAGGGCGAAGCAATATGAGCAAAGCTAACCATGCGGGAGCTTGCCACTAAATTCCCGGCAGAACCAAAAAAGTAGCCAAGCAGCCTGGTCAGGTGGGATTGCTTAGGTTCTGCAGAATGGTCAGCATTGTGTCGCAATCGCCCAGTAGCCGTGCCGCCAGCAATCTCTACCCTTAATTAACCGAGATGGAGGTTTATTTGCCCCCGGCAATGCAATTAGGCTATCCGAACATTCGGCTAATTTTTAGCCAA